>JAJYTG010000008.1 GCA_021793195.1 Pseudomonadota bacterium | reverse complement strand
CAGGGACCGCGAGAGGTGCTCGCCGGGCTTCGTTTACGACTTTGCGCGAAACCGCTGGCCGACGAGCACCCCCCGAAGCAAGCGAATCCGCGGGTTTGCGTTTACGACTTTAATTGCTTAGAACAGGTATCTTGAAGCCCATGGTCACATCGGGCGCGTCCGGGGTCAGGCCGATTCCCAGCGAGGCGACCAGGGTGAACTTCGGGCTGATCGCATAGGTCATGCCCAGATTCAACGCAGCGGCGTTGCCGTCGCTGCCGATCACGCCCTGCCAGTAGCCGAGATTGTCGGCGCGCACGCGGGTGGCGCCGTTGAACCGATGCGTGAGCGCCATGCTCAGACTGGTACGTTCGTTCAGCGCGAATGCCACGCCGACGCCATAGTTGAAGGCATTGCCGAGATCGACCCGGCCCGGATTGCGTGTGGCGGGATTGGTGTCGAGATCGTCGAAGTGGCGCGCAAAGGTGTGCGTGTAACCGATGCTGGCGAACAGGATCGCCGGATCCAGCGTCTTGACGAATGACAATCCCGCCGACGCGCCCCACACGCCGTTGCCGGTCGGTTGCGTTTCCGGTACCGCAAACTGGATGTAGTCGCCCTGGCTTTCGAGCACGCGCCAGCTGATGCCGTAGGGCGCACGTCCGGTCGGGATGCTGACGCTGGTGTTGAGCACGATGTCGGGCCGGTTCGCGGTCTCGGCGAACAGCCGATAGCTGGCGCCGCCGCTGACATCGCCGATATGCGCCTCCGAGCCGACTTGCTGTTCCGCAACCACTGCCGCCGCACCACCAGCGCCGCCTTTCTGATAGGTCGTCCAGCGCTGCAGCACAGGCACATCGACGTTGACGGTCAGATTGGGCGTCAGCGAGTAACGCGCCGATCCGGTGAATGTAAAGGTGTCTGATTCCACATTCTCGATCGCGATATTGCCGAGGAAAATTGCGTCCAGTGCGAGAAATCCGTTCAAGGTGAGCTGCTTGCGGTCATAGCGCGCGTAGCTCATGCCGGCTTCGAGGATCAGTGGCTGATTGAACACCGCATGCTCCTGGAGCAGCACATCCTCGACGCTGCGCGAGGCGCCCGCCGAGCGGATTCCGACCGGTGGGCGACTGGCACCCTCGAGCAGCGTCCGCGCCTGAGCCATCGCGCTGGCACCAGGTGCCGCTGACCCGGAACCGGCCTGGATCATCGGCGGTGCCGGCGAAAGCGCAACCGGGGAGACGGCAACAGCTGTGCTGCCGCCCATCCGCGCGGTCAGCGCCTGCAGGCGAACGTCGATCTCGCGCAGTTTGCGCACCTCTTCCGCGTAATGCTGTTTGAGCGTCTGCAACTCGCGCTGCAGCGCCTGCACCTGCGCCGCATCGGCGTCCGCATCATCCTCGGCCGCGAGCAGCTGCTCCGAACCCAGCGCCGACAACGCCATCAGCCCAAGTAGCGTGCGTCCATGGATGGTGCGCATGCACAAAACCCCCGATCGTGTGAATTAAGTACTGCATCAGAGCCCAGACTGCAGCGAGTGGTATGCGTGTTATGGAATCCGGGAATACGCCGCAGCGGGAAGATGCAAGGGCGCTTTCAAGTTCTCATTCAGGTCATGCCTTGCAAGAGTTTTGCTTTCTCGCCGCGCGGAGTCAGGACAGCCAGCACCGCGGCCACGATGAAGAGCGCGGGCGCATCGTCGAGGAGATGGCCAGCATTGTCTGTACCGGTAACCGACTGCAACGCCATGACCCCACCGTATGCCACGCTCGACCAGATGGTGAACCAGATCAGGCTGAGGTGATCAAGCGGGCTCCTGGCGGCCAGGATCAGGAAAATGCCGAGGGCCGCGTAGACGCCGATGATCATCGGCGGATAATCCGAATGGCCCGTGTGCCATGTCCAGCCGGATGGCCAGACGATCATGAGCAGGCTTATTCCCGCAATGAATGTCAGGCCGATCACGACCAAGGCGATTCGCAGATACTTGAGTCGACTCATATCGGTCATGATCATTTCCCAACGGGTTGTCGCGCGGAGACAACGGGGTTGACCGCAGCACTCGGTTGCCATGGAAGCCGGTTAACGACCTCGTCGATGGTGAAGCGCGCGGGCCGGACCGGGGACACTCCCGGCATTCACGGGTGGTCAAGCCCGCGCATCTGGGACAGAGACTGTGCAACGCTTTGACGCAGCAGACTCGCCGGATCCAGCCGCTGCAAGACCAGCGTCATCTGCAGCTGATTGGTGATCAGGTGGTTGTCGCCAAGCACGGCGGCGCTCTGCAGCACGCTGCCCATTCCGGCGCCATTCCCGCGGATCAGCTGCCGGACCAGACCCTGATCAGCCAACGCCAGGGTCACGCCAATGCCGTCCGACGTGAGCGCCACGCGCGCACTGGCGCCGTCGCTGGTGGTTTGCGCCGAATCCGGGCCGCTGCTGCCGCCGCCGGCACCTGACGGTACCGCACCCAGTACATCGAGACGCAGCGTATTCCCGACGCGGTTGTGATCTCCGGTCACCTGGATGTTCTGTACCAGACCCGAGGCGTTGGCGACGCCGCTGCTGTCGATCGTCCGCGCGTGCGTGTCGGCAAGCGTGCCGCCGGGCCCTGTGTTGACGATGCTCACCGTGGGCGTGAAGCTGACCACCGGTGATCCGCCGCGAAAATCGATATTGATCAGTGCGCTGCCGCTGAGCAAGCGGCCATCCGGCATCTGCCAGCTCGACAGCATCTGCACGCCGAAATAGAGCACGGTGTTGCTGCCGGCCAGATAGCGGCCGCGCATGTCACCCAAGGTGGTCTCGGGCAACTCCTGCAAGCCGCGAGCCAGCGGGCGATCGACATCCGCAGCGCCCGCCACACCGCCAAGGCAGCATGCGCACAGCAGCGCTGTCGCAAGGATTAAACCTTTCACTCGTATCCGCATCACACACTCCCTCAGAACAGATCCGCATGGGTGAATCCGAAGTCGAGCAATTCACCATCGGAAATGGGGCCCTGCAGCGCAAACAGCGCGCGTGCACTGGGTGGACCGGAGCGGTCAAACAGCACCGTGTCGCGATCGAATCCGCTGCCGATCACCGCGAACACGGCCTTGCTGGGCCACATGCGTTGAAACTCCTCGAGCACGTAGGACTTGTTGCCCAACGCCGGATCCGCGACTTCGACACGCCCCCCGGCGACGCGCTTGAGCACGACGAAATGCTTGTAACCCTGCGTATCCAGCAGCACCAAGGTGGGGATACGCAGGCTGCGCAAGCGTTGCAGATCGACGCGGTACCCGCGCCCTCGCATGCCCAGGCTTTCAACGTAACGCTTGATGTCGAGCAACGAAAAGCCGCGCTCGCGAACCAGTGCAGGGTCAGCAACGGCAAGCATGCCCTGCATCACGATGTTCTCGTCCACATCCATGCGGTAGGCGTATCGCAGCAAGGTCGCCAGTGCCGCCGCGCCACAGCTGAAATCGGTCCGTTGCGGAATCATGTTGACGTAGCGCGACTCGCGCAGGCTGACCACATTGCGTGTCAGCAGACTTCCGTCAGGCAGCACTCCGCCAAAACGGACGTCCGCGGCATCGACGCCGAAACTCACGAGTAGCGCTACCGTCGTGACGACCGTACGGATCAGGGTCCGATCCATTGCTGCACTCCGTCGCTCGCTTTCGGTTGGATGAGACAGACAGGCGCCACGAAAAGAACGGGGCGGCGTGCCGCCCCGTTCCGGTTATTGCCTGCCATCACTCCTGAGGGCCGCCCGGAGCGGTCGGCTGCGCGACCGCCAGTGCCATACTGTTGGCCTGCATGTTGCCGGTGCCAGCGGACACATTGACACCGATGTTGCCGGAGGCGTTCTGCAACGCGTTGCCCGACAGCGAGGCGTCGTTCGATGCAAACACCGCGATCTGCTGCACGTAGGAAATCGTGCCGCTCAGGGTCGCCGCCATCTCCTCGATGGTCAGCTGGCCGTTCTCGTTCATCACCAGCGAGCCACCGTCGTTGCTGGGATCACCCGGATCATTGCCCGGCGTGCGCACGATGGGGTTGCCGTTGATGTCGGTGAGCTGGGTGTTCGTATCGAAATCCGTATGGCCAAGCCAGGGGCCCGTGGTCGGATGGGCCGAGGTCGGGGTCTCATTCGCGCCCTTGCCCCAGTTGTCCGGATACATGTTGAAGCGCTGATCTGCAGTGCCGGCATAGCTGCCGTTGACCGAACCATTCTCGTTGCTTCCGGATACCGTACCGCTCAGCGAGACGCCAATGGTACTGACCAGCGTGTCGAAGTAGCCGGTATTCAGCGTGGCGTTTCCGGACGACTTCTGGTTCGAGCTGACGGTTGCCTGCGCCATGTTGGTCGTGGCCACTGACGCGGCCAAGGCATTCTTCTGCATGTTGTTGTTGCCGGCGGTGACATTGATGCCGATGTTGCCTGTGGCGTTCTGGAACGCATCGCCGCTGAGGCCGGCGCTGTTGGTCACGCCGTAGTTGGCGGTGAGATTGCCGCTGTTGGCTTGCTCGACGAAAATTTCAGCATCGGCCATGCCGAAGGTGTACTGGGCATCGGTGGCCGACAGCGCGGCAGCGTTGTCCTGCGCGTTGTTGTCGCCGGCGGCGACGTTGAAGCCGAGGTTTCCGGATGCATTCTGCGCCACGGAGTCGCCGATGCCCGCGGTGTTGTTGAGCAGATCGTTCTCGGCCAGTTCATTGCTGATCGACTGGCGGTTGTCGATCACTGCGACCGCGGCCGAGTCGACCTCGATATTGCCCGACACGGTTGGGTTGCCGCTGATCGTGATGTCGCTGACCAGGCTGATGTCCTTGTTCATCCGTACGCGGCGAATCTGTGTGTCGGTGTTGATATCCACGTTTTCGTCGTAATAGACCTGGCCAACGATATTGGCGTACGCATCCAGGGTGTAGTTGCGTACCCAATCCACCTGATCCAGCGTGTAGTTGATGTTGATGTTGCAGGTCACGTCACTTTCGCCGCAACTCTGCGCCCACACCGCAACGGGGGCCGCAGCAAACAACGACGCAGCGGCAACGGCGAGCGCAGTCCTTTTCAGTCGTGTATTCATGTTCATCTCCTGCCTTGGTAGGAATCAGTGCGGAGGCGTTTCCACGTTGAGCACCATCTGGTTGCTCGTGAGGTTGCCCATGCCCGCGACCTGGTTGATTTGCACGACCCCTTCCAACCCCCTGAGGGCCGACGACGACACCGTCGCGGACCTGGGCTCGCGGGAAGAAGCCCCTGCCGGGCGCGCGCGTGACGCGTCCGTATTCGCGAACGAGGCGGCGAACCAGTCGTCCGCCGCCTCTTCGTGAATGCCTTGCTGGCTCAGCTGCATCGTCACCGCATTGACCTGCCGGTTGGCGATGCCGCTGACCTGATTGATGGATACGATGCCGCGCGCGCCGTTCAGTGCGTTGCCTGCGATGCGCGCGCTCATGGCGCCGGGATGCGTCGCGGTCAGGCGATCGATCTGCTGCGCGGGCAGCACGATGGCAACGGCGCGATCACCAACGGCGATTGCGCCGAGGTTGGTCTGCAGATTGGCGTCGCCGGCCGCGAGGTTGACCGCGATCGCGCCATGCGCGCCGGCCAGTGCGTTTCCGTCCAGGCTGCTGTGCGTCAGGTACTGCAGCATGGCGGTGTAGTCGTCGGCGGACGCCGGGGCTGCGCAAGGCAGCAGGATCAGCAGCAGCAGTCGACGTGAGCGCATGCCCGTCATCTCAGTGGCCGCCCGCGGGCGGCAGCAGTCCGGCGCCTTGCAGCGCGCCGGTGACGGAGCCGCCGATACCGCGTGTGGCGCCGCCCAGCGCGCCCAAGGGTCCGGTCAGCGCGCCGCCGGGACCGGCACCGCGCGCCGGCGCGATACCGAGCGTCGGGCCGATCAGACTGTGGACGTTGGGCATGCCCTGCAGCGCAGAGCCGACCATTGGCGCTGCCGCGGCGGTGGCCAGCAGATCGCCATCATCGAGTTCGCGCGTAGCCAAGGTGGCCTCCAGCTCACCGCGCGGACTGGGGTCGATGATCAGCGCCATGCCGGGTGGGGCAGGCCGGACGGCGGCGCGCGCAGGTACGTCGCGCAGAAGCACGATTTCACCCAGCCACGGATACATGCCTTGGCGGGCACCGGCGGCATCCGCCTGATCGAAACCGCAGGCAAGAATCAGTAGCGCTGCCTTGCAGCCCGCCAGCCACGTGGTGCGGGTGATTCCGCCAGTTGCATGCATGTGGGCATCCCCTCGGTCCATCGCACGGCCCTAGAGGCAAGAGCGATGCCAACCACGCAAGTGATTGTTTGCTCGGAGATGCGATGGGCGGTCAACGCACCGGAATCAGCGTGGGTGTTGCGCCGACGCTACAGCCTGCGAAGGGTAATCGCGCGTTGGTCCAGGTTGGACGCGGTTTTGGCACTCGTACAGTGGTGTAGACAGATCGATACAGTACAGCGCGTCGCGCATGCGAAACGGGAGGCGCCCATCGTGGTACGCCGAAGAGGACGGTGCCCGCAGACTCGACGATCACGCCGGCGCGCCGGACTCGCCGATGCCGGAGTCTGCAGGGCCCTAACCCAGGCTGACCTCGAGCTTCTTGCACAGGCGGTAGAGCGTCACGCGTGATACCTGCAGGCGGCGCGCGCACTCGCTGACGTTGAAGCGCGTTTCCTGCAGGCAGCGCACGATGGTCTCGCGCTCGGCGTGTGCGCGCGCCTCGTCAAGAGACAACATGCGCGCATCCTCGCGTTCGCCGTCCAGCTCGAGATCGGCGGGCCGGATCAGGCCGCCTTCGCACAGCACCACGGCACGGCGCACGCGGTTCATCAGTTCGCGGACGTTGCCGGGCCACGGATGCGCGCTCAACGCACGCAGCGCGGCCAGGCTGTAGCCACGGATGCGAATACCCAGTTCGCGCGCGTAACGGTCGAGGAAATAGCGCGCAAGGTGCTCGACATCGCTGTCCCGTTCGCGCAGAGGCGGCATGCGCAGACGCAGCACGTTGAGTCGGTAGTACAGATCCTGCCGGAAGCGGTCCTCCGCGACCGCGCGCTCCAGATCCACATGCGTCGCCGCAATCACGCGTGCGTCCACCTTGATCGACACATGGCTGCCCACGCGCTCGATCGTGCCCTCCTGCAGAAAGCGCAGCAGGTTGGCCTGCGCATCCAGCGGCAGATCACCGATCTCGTCGAGGAACACGGTGCCGCCGGCGGCTGCCTCGATGCGGCCGATCTTGCGCGCGGTGGCACCTGTAAAGGCGCCGCGCTCATGGCCGAACAGCTCCGAAGGCACCAGCTTCTCCGACAGCCCGCCGCAGTTGATGGCGATGAACGGTGCGTCCTTGCGCGGTGACAACGCGTGCAGATTGCGGGCCGCGATTTCCTTGCCGGTGCCGGACTCGCCGGTGATCAGGATCGGAACATCGATCGGCGCCAGCTTGCGCAGCTGCGTCAGGAGCGTGCGGATGGCAGGACTTTCGCCCACCATGCCGCCTAGTCCGAGTCCTGCCTGCGATTTGGCATCGACGCGCGGCCCCAGTTCGGACATGCCCCAAGCGTGTCCAAGCGCTGCCCGCAAACGCTCCACGTCCAGCGGGGCCGTGCAGAAATCGAAGAAACTGCTGTAGATGACCTCCCGAAGCGCCGCGCCATCAAGCGCTGCCGGCGCAACCTGCGCCAGCCATTCAACGTCGGTGTGACGTGAAATCAGCGCGGCCACGTCGCGCAGACGCGTGGCATCGCCGTCACCCAGATCCACCAGAGCCACACGAGAGCCGGCCTTGCGCAACGCTGCGGACACATGGGCCAGCGTGGCGACGGGAATCCGTTGCCAGCCGCTGGCAAGCAGCGAGCTTTCCAGTCCCTCTGCCATGGCGCCGAGATGGATGAAGCTGCGTACCGCGATCGGAACCGTCGTCATGTCCCACTCCTTGTCGCCGGGTCGTCGCCGGCTGCGCCGCGCCAGACTGCTCGGCTCGGTGACGATCAGGTCAGTCCGCGCACCCCTCGTCGCGATCCGCCGGTCGCGTGGACCGAACCTGTCGGCAATCCGGAGCTGCCAACTGCACGAGCCAGGCTGCCCATGGAGTGTTTCACATATATCACATTTCGTAATATTTGATGGAATTCCTCAACATACGAGTGCGTATGTTGAGGCGGGACTCCGTCCAAACGCAAACGGCGCGCCATGGAAGGCGCGCCGTGGGGAAATCACCTGGTGGGCGGTACAGGGATCGAACCTGTGACCCCTTCCATGTCAAGGAAGTGCTCTACCGCTGAGCTAACCGCCCGGATTGATCGAAGATTGTAGCTGTCTGCGGAGCTAGCCGGCAAGATGATCCGAGCCGGCGCGAGTATCCTCCGAGGGCCGGCAAAGAGACGATCGCAGCATGCTCTCAGCGGACACCCAGGCACTGGACAAAGACACCTCGGAGAGCAGCCGGCACTTCTGGATGCGGTACGCGATGGCCTGCCGGACACCTTCCCGAATCGCGGCATCAACCTCACGCGCGACTGCCTGGAGCCGCTTGCCGGCAGCCGGCTCGGCTTCTACAGCTTCCTCTATCAGCGCATTTACGGCGAGGCAAACGACGTATCCATGCTCGACATGCATGCTCTGCGCGACGGTCTGCCCGTGCTGCTCGAGCAGATGGGGGTACCGACAACCGCAGCGATGCGCCATTACCTGTCGCGCGCGCCGGCCCTGAACTCAAGTGAGCACGGCCACTACGCTGATTACTACGATGCAACCCTGCGTGCCCTGGTGGCTGAACGGGATGCCGGGGTGATCGCGCGCCATGGCTATGCATTCGAAGCTGCCGGAAGCTGAGCAGCCCGTTCAGCCCGCAAGAACCATGGCCTTGATCTTCCGGATGGTGTCACGCACCTGCGCCGCCTGCTCGAACTCGAGGTTCTGCGCATGCCGGTACATCTGCGTTTCGAGCTTGCGGATGGCAGCAGATGCCGCGACCGGATTCAGCGCACGATAAACGGCGCCATCCTCGGCAACGGTGGCAGACGCTGCAGCGCCACGCCCGCGGCCGCGACGCCCACCCGAGCCTCCCTCGCTGCGGGCGCCTTCCATGACGTCGGCCACGGCGCGCACGATGCTCTTCGGCACGATGCCGTGTTCGAGGTTGTAATCCACCTGTCGCTGCCTGCGACGTGCAGTTTCATCGATGGCCACGCGCATGGAACGAGTGATGCTGTCGGCATAAAGGATCGCCTTGCCACGCAGGTTGCGCGCGGCGCGACCGATGGTCTGCACCAGGGAGCCGGCGGAACGCAGAAACCCCTCCTTGTCGGCATCGAGAATCGCCACCAGCGACACCTCGGGCATGTCCAGGCCCTCGCGCAGCAGGTTGATGCCGACCAGCACGTCGAACACGCCAAGACGCAGGTCGCGGATGATCTCGACGCGCTCGACGGTCTCGATGTCGGAATGCAGGTAGCGCACCTTGACGTCGTGTTCGCCAAGGTACTCGGTGAGATTCTCGGCCATGCGCTTGGTCAGCGTCGTCACCAGCACGCGGTCGCCGAGCGCGACGCGTTCGTGGATTTCGGAAAGCAGATCGTCCACCTGGGTGCGCACCGGACGCACCTCGACATCGGGATCGATCAGTCCGGTCGGGCGCACCAGCAACTCGACCACCTGATCGCGCGACTTCTCCAGCTCGTAACGACTCGGCGTCGCCGAGACGAAGATGGTGCGCGGCGCGCGCCGCTCCCATTCCTCGAACTTCAGTGGTCGGTTGTCCAGCGCCGACGGCAGGCGAAAGCCAAACTGGACCAGGGTCTCCTTGCGCGAGCGGTCGCCCTTGTACATGCCACCCAGCTGCGGGATGGTCACGTGCGATTCGTCCACGACCAGCAGCGCGTCCGCAGGCAGGTAATCGAACAGACACGGCGGCGGTTCGCCGGGCATGCGTGCGGTGAGATGACGCGAGTAATTCTCGATGCCCTGGCAATAGCCGACCTCGGCCATCATCTCCAGGTCGAACTGGGTGCGCTGCTGCAGACGCTGCGCTTCGACCAGCCTGTTGTCGCGGTAGAGCTGCTCCAGACGCTCGGCCAGCTCGGCCTTGATGGTGTCGATCGCCTCCAGCACGGTACGCCGCGTGGTGACGTAGTGCGACTTCGGATAGATCGTGTAGCGCGTCAGCCGCCGCGTGACGTCGCCGGTCAACGGATCGAAAAGGGCCAGATTCTCGATCTCGCCGTCGAACAGCTCGATGCGCAGCGCGTCGGTCTCGTTCTCGGCCGGGAACACATCGATCACCTCGCCGCGCACACGGTAGGTGGCGCGGCGCAACTCGGTCTCGTTGCGCGTGTATTGCAGCTCGGTCAGACGCCGTATCAGCTCGCGCTGATCGAGGCGATCGCCGCGCACCAGGTGCAGCACCATGCGGAAGTATTCGTTGGGATCGCCCAGGCCGTAGATCGCCGACACCGTCGCGACGATCAGCGCGTCCTTGCGTTCGAGCAAGGCCTTGGTCGCCGACAGCCGCATCTGCTCGATGTGCTCGTTGATACTCGCGTCCTTCTCGATGAAGGTATCGGACGCCGGCACGTAGGCTTCGGGCTGGTAATAGTCGTAGTAGCTGACGAAATATTCGACCGCGTTGTGCGGGAAAAAACTCTTGAACTCGCCGTACAGCTGCGCCGCCAGGGTCTTGTTAGGCGCCAGCACCAAGGTCGGCCGTTGCACATGCTCCACCACGTTGGCGATGGTGTAGGTCTTGCCCGATCCGGTGACGCCGAGCAGGGTCTGCTGCGCCACCCCGGCATCGAAGCCCGCGATCAGCCGCCGGATCGCCTCGGGCTGATCGCCCGCCGGCGCGTAGGGCGCAACCAGCCTGAAACGCTCGCTCATGGATATCCCGTCGTGCCTTTTACAAGTATAGGCGGCGACTGACTACGTACCGTGTAGGCGCGCGCGCACAAAGCAAGATACCCACTTCCGCTGACGTCCGCCCTCAGCACAGCGCAACCTTCGCTGCAGAAATGGAGATGCACGATGAGGCCGCATGCAGCCGCGGGAGCCACGTTGGTCGAGTTGCTGACAGCGATGCTGGTGCTGGCCGTGCTCGGATCACTGGCGGCTCCGGCTTTCGCGAGCCTGCTGGAACGTGGCCGCGTGCGGGCGGCCGATCAGGATTTCGTGGCGGCACTGCATCTCGCCCGCGAAACAGCCGCGCGCAGCGAGGCACGCATGCTGGTCTGTCCCAGCGCCGACGGTACGCATTGCATCGACGACGGCCGCTGGGAAGCAGGCTGGATCGTTGCCATCGATCGCGACCGTGACGGCCAGCCCGACATGGCACCCCTGCTGCGCAGCGAGCGTGATGAGGCCCGCGGCAGTACCCAAGGGGTACCGCGATTGCGCATGCAATCGAGTGCCGGACGCCCACGCGTGGTATTCCAGCCGGACGGCAGCTCCGGCGGCAGCAACGTCACCTTCCTGATCTGTCGGACTGGCGGACGTGGCGGGCGCGGCATCGTGGTGTCGAACTCGGGCCGCATTCGCCAGACAGGCTTGAGCGACAGTCAGTTGCAGCTTTGCCTTGCGGGCGCCTGAGCAACGAGGCTCATGCGGTGACACGCGCGGCATCCGATGATGGTCGTGAGCCCAGCCAATCGGAGTTTCATATCGCCGCAAGGCTTGTTCAAACCGGATGCCGAAATGATGCGGTAGAGCATCGCGCGCTCACGCAGCTTGAGCTCGACTTCGACGAGAAAGGCCGAGGCCGATCGGTCGCTCGAACACGCGACCGCCCTGACGGCCCGTACTGTCGCCAAGGTGACGGCACGCCACTATCACGCGAAGCCGGTCAGTGTGCGTCTGATGAGGGGGATACGAGGCAGTTCGCGGAAATACGAGGCACGCGACCCTCTGGAACTGGCGCCCGAAGTAGGACTCGAACCTACGACCCCCTGATTAACAGTCAGGTGCTCTAACCGGCTGAGCTATTCGGGCGAGCCGCATATGCTCGCGGCAGCTCCGTGCGATGTCAAGATGAAAACGGCTTCAAGACACGCTGCGGACGCGGTAACAGGGCACATAGGCGTTGCCGCCCGGCAACTTCATGCGTTGCTGCGCGACGAAGGCCTGCAGCAGATTGTCCAGCGCTCGCATGATCTGCGCATCGCCGTCGATCGCGAAGGGTCCATGCGCCTCGATCGCGCGCATGCCCTCTTCCTTGACGTTGCCGGCGACGATGCCGGAAAAGGCCCGCCGCAAATCCGCTGCCAGCAGGTGCGGCGGGCGTTCACGGTGGATCTGCAGCGCCGTCATGGCGTCGTGGGTCGGCATGAACGGCTGCTGGAACTCGAATGGAATCTTCAGCGTCCAGTTGAAAAAGAACGCGTCCTTGGTATCCAGGCGGTGATTGCGCACGCGTTCCATGCCGCGCGCCATCGCCTTGGCCACCGACGCAGGGTCGTCGACGATGATCTGGTAGCGCGCCGCGACCGAATCGCCCAGTGCCAGCCTCAGGAAGCGGTCGATCTGCTCGAAATAGGCCGCCGATACCCGCGGTCCGGTGAAGATCAGCGGCAACGGAATCGCGACATTGTCGGGGTGCAGAAGGATGCCGAGCAGGTAGAGGATTTCCTCGGCGGTGCCGACGCCGCCGGGAAACACGATGATGCCGTGCCCGATACGCACAAACGCCTCCAGGCGCTTCTCGATGTCCGGCATGATCACCAGGTGATTGACGATCGGATTGGGCGACTCGGCGGCGATGATGCCGGGCTCGGTGATGCCGACGTAGCGGTTGTGCTTGCGCCGCTGCTTGGAGTGGGCGATGGTCGCTCCTTTCATCGGCCCCTTCATCGCGCCCGGCCCGCAACCGGTACAGATGTCGAAGCCGCGCAATCCGAGTTGATAGCCGACCTGCTTGGTGTAGTCGTATTCCTCGCGCGAGATCGAGTGACCGCCCCAGCACACCACCAGGTTGGGATCCACATGGGGGCGCAGGATGCGCGCGTTGCGCAGGATGTCGAATACGGCATGGGTAATGCCGGATGAGTCGTCGAGATCGAAGCGCCCCGCGCTGATCTGGGCCGCGACATAGGCAACGTCACGCACCACCGCCACCAGCAGTTCGTTGATGCCGCGGATGATCTGGCCTTCGACAAAGGCCTGCGCCGGCGCATGTACCAGCTCGATCTTGATGCCGCGATCCTGCTGCAGCACCTGGATGTCGAAATCCGGATAGCGATCGAGCAACGAGCGCGGATCGTCCGCCTCGCTGCCCGAGGTCAGCACCGCCAACGTGCAACGCCGCAACAGCGCGTGCAGGCCGGACTGGGTGGCATCACGCAGCCGCGCGACCTCGTTGCGCGACAGCACGTCAAGGCCGCCGGCCGGCGACACGCGCGCATTGACCGTGGCGGACACGGCGCCGCGCAGAGGCTGGTAGTCGTTCATCGCCTTGCATCCTCCGTGTAGCGCGGCCGCGGTAACCATCAGGGCCCGCGGTGCCCCATTGTCGGGAGCGCCGCCAGGACGGGCTCACGAGCATCCACGGCTGCGCCGGCAGGGTCAAGCGCGGCGCCGACAAAAACGCCGGCGCCCTCGCGGACGCCGGCGGCAGGTGGCGATGGAATCGCAGATCAGAACTTGTAGTTCAGTGTCAACTGCACCGACCAGCGTGACAGCGGCCTCGAGCTGGTATCGGCGGTCTGAAAGGACGACGGTGCGTAGTTGCCGTTGGCATCCTTGTATGCCGAACTGCTGAGGTTGTAGATGTACTTGCCGGTCGCCGGGTCGATCCCCGCAAAGTCGGCCAATGAGCGTCCGTACGGGAATCCGATCTGATCGAACTGGCCCCAGTTCTTGTTGACCAGATTGAGCACGTTGTAGATGTCGAGCTGAATCACGCCCTTGTTGCCCTTGAACAGGCCGGGAACCTCCTGCGCGATGCGCAGATCAAGCTCATGCACCCATGGCGAACGTACGGCGTTGCGGCCAGCGACCTGGCCTTCACGGCTGCGCAGGTAACTGTCCGCCTGGATGTACTGGAAGAACTGCTGCTGCATTTGCGCCGTGGTCGTCGAGGTAAACAGCACGTCACCCGGGCCCCTCGGCACATAGATCAGGTCATTGCCGAACACCTGATCGCCGTTGGCGTCGTTGCCGAACGTCCAGCTGTAGGGGCGCCCGGTGTGGGCATCGAGGAACGCGCCCACGCGGGTGGCGTAGTCACCGAAGAAGGCATGTGACCAGGTCAGCGATGCGGTGATGCGATTGGGGATGCTGTAGTTGGATGGCGAGGCGACTGCGGTGTTCGGGTCCAGGCCCTGGGAATAACGCCAATTGGAGTAAGCCACCGACGAAGTGCCCGGATTGACCTCGGTGGAATTGCCGTGGGTGTAGGCCAGCGACCAGCTCCAGTCATTGCCGTAGGGCTTCTGCAATTGCAGGGTGATGTAGTTGGCCTCGCCGAGATTGGTGTTGCCGAGTTCGATCACGCTGCCGAAATTCGGATTGCGATAGGCAGCGGCGCAGGACGAGGTAGTGCACAGGGTGCCGTTGGTGTTGACCTTCCAGAACAACGGACGGCCATCCGGACCAAACACCCGCGGCGTGCCGAGATTGAGATTCTGGTAATAGATCGCGTCCTGCGAACTCAGGTGGGAGAACTCGGCCGAGGCGATGATGCCCCACCATGGCAGTTCACGGTCCAGGGCCAGCGAGGCCTTCAGCACCGTCGGCTGCTGGAAATTCGGTGCCAGCAGATCGATGGTCTGGGTGCGTGGCAGCGAGCCCGATACCGGGTTTGCCGGATTGGCGGACACCGGGCCGCCCTGGGCCGGGCTGAAGGCCTGGAAAGTGGCCACGTTCAGACCGTAATTGGTGAACGGGTTGGACTGCCATACCGCCGGCGTCGCACCCATGAACAGACCGAGACCGCCACGCAACTGGGTGCGCAAGTCGGTGTCGAAGCTGTAGTTGAACGACAGGCGCGGCTCCAGGACCGAGTGGCCGTTGATGGTGCTCTGGTTGGTCAAGCCGAAGGCCTGCGTGAAGCCGGCGTTGAAAGGCGGACTCTGGCGCACGACGGGCACATCCCAGCGCAGGCCGTACTGCAGGGCCAGATTGCCGATCTGCCAGTCGTCCTGGGCAAAGAAGCCCCAGTTGTCATACGACCAGATGGCCGATGCCGTGCTCAGGTTGCCGTCCGCCGGACGTCGCACCTGGTAATTGGAATAGTTGCCGTTCTGGAAGTCGGTGATGCTGTTGAAGACGTAGGCTCCCGCGTAGTACTGCAGGAACAGGTTGTTGTACTTGTTGCGGACGAAATCGAGACCGAACTTCACCGTATGATTGTTGAGAAACAGCGTTCCGGCCCAGAACGCGGTGTAGGTCTTGGTATTGAGGCTGTTGGCCTGATAGGAATAGTCGGTCCCCATGTAGACGCTGGGGCCGCTGGGATTGGTCGCCGGCCCCTGCTGGGCATACACGCGCACCTGTGGTGACAGCGGACCGTACAGCAGCGGAAGGCGCGAGTAGTCGCCGTAGGACACCGAGGTCTCCGACGAGAAGGTGTCACTCCAGTCGTCATAGAGATTCACCACGTAGTTCTTGAAATCGCGTTCCTGCGCATATTGATTGCTGGCCAGACCGATCGAACCAGTGGAACCGCCGTAGAAATTGTTGACGACTGCGAGGTTGCTCTTGGTGCGGTCGTAGCGGAAGCTGACGCGGTGGTTGTCGCTGATGTTCCAGTCGATCTTGCCGAGATAGCGCTGCTCGGTGGTGTTTGGCTGCGCGGCGCTCGCGCTGCCGGTCGGAAAGCCATAGCCCTGCGCGATGTTCTGGATCTGCGTCAGCTGCGCCTGGGTGATCGGCACGATGCTCGACTTGCCCGAACCGGTGATGCCGATGTCCGGAGTCGGCGTGTTGGTGGTGCTCTTTTCATAGGACAGGAAGAAGAACAGCTTGTCCTTGATGATCGGGCCGCCAAAGGTGCCGCCCGCCGTGGTCAGCTTGTTGTAGCCGGTGAAGCTGTTGCCCTGCTGGTCGTCACCGACCCACTTGCTGGGCTGGTACACGTAGTACAGCGAGCCGTGATACTGATTGGTGCCGCTTTTGGTCACTGCGTTGATCTGCGCGCCGACGTTGCGCGCGTTGGTGACGTCGTAATTGTTGGTGGAGACATCGATCGCCTCGAGCGCGTCGATCGAAATCGGCTGTCCCAGTGACGGCAGGCCGCCCGATTCCAGACCGAACGGATCGTTGGTGGGCACCGCGTCGATGCTGATGTTGTTGTAGCGGCTGTTCTGACCCAGTGCCGAGATTTCGCCACGGGTCGGATCGGTGATCACGATGCGCGGATCGAGGCGAACATAGTCCTGCAGGCTGCGCCCGGTGGACGGCAGATCCTGCAAATCGCGGCTGGTGATGGTGGTGCCGAGGCCCTTGTTGTCCGGCTGGAAATACTGGTTGAGCGCCTGGCCGGTAACCTTGACCTCGGCCAGCTGCTTGGCTGCGACGCCCATGCTGAGATCGACCGTCGCCGTCTCGGACAGCTTCAGATAGACATCGTCCTTTTCGGTCTTTTCCAGGCCGGCCTTGGTGGCAATCACGTCGAAGGGACCCCCGACGCGCAAGCCTTGCGCATTGAACTGGCCGCTGGCATCGGTGGTGACGACGCGAGCCGTGCCGGAGGGCACGTGGACGATCTGCACGGTGGCGCCGGCGACCGGCTTGCCGGCATTGTCGACCACGCGGCCGGTCATCGACGACGATGTGTTCTGCGCCATCGCCGACCCCATCGCCAGCAGCGATGCGATCGCAAACGGCAGGATCTTGATCCGAATGCGCTGGTTCATGTCATCAGCCCTTGCTTGCAGGAAAGAAACCCCCGGGGACGCCACACGCTCCGGCGCCGGCCATCCCGCCCGCTGCACGGATTCGCAAGGTGTCATCCCGCTCGATTGAAGGCGTGCCTGTATCCCCCGGCACGGCTCGAACGGGAGTTTAACAGCGGCTGATTACATATTTGTAATCGTCTGTCTTTTTCGTAATGTTTGATGCAGGGCCGCGGTCGCCCCATGCAACACGTCGCGCAAGCCGTGCTGTCTCACTGTCTGGCTCAAGGCGAACGCTGATACTGACAGCCGGCACGGCGATCATCTTGCCGAAACGTCATGAAATGGACGCCAAGAGCTTGCGCCAATTGACGAACTGCAAGGTTTTGGAGCGTCGCCGAGCCGGCCCGTGGGCGCGACCCGATCCGGCGCGCCGGGTCAGAATCCGGCACCCTTGAGATAGGCGGCCAGGCCCGACAGGAACATCTGCACCGACAGGGCCACCAGCAACATGCCCATCAGGCGCTCGAGCGCGGTCAGCACGCTCTCGCCCAGCCAGCGGAACAGATAGGTCGAGGACAGCAGGATCAGCGCTGTCGCCAGCCAGGCCAGGAACAGCGCCACGCTCCATTGCAGCAGGCGTCCGGGCTGGGTGTTGGTCAGCAGCAGCAGGGCCGCCATCGCCGACGGCCCGGCGACGCCAGGGATCGCCATCGGCACGATGAACGGCTCGCCCTCGCCGACGGCGCCGAAGATGCCGCCCTCCCTGGGCGGAAACACCATCTTGATGCCGATCAGGAACAGCACGATGCCGCCGCCGATGCTGACCGACTCCTGGCGCAACTGCAGCACGCGCAGCATCACCTGCCCGCCCAACAGAAAGGCGAACAGCACGCCCAGCGCGATCAGCAGTTCGCGCAGCAGCACCAGGCGCCGGCGCTGCGGTGCGACGTTTTTCAGCAGGCTGAGAAACAGCGGGATGTTGCCCAGCGGATCCATGATCAGAAACAGCAGGATGCCTGCGGACAGAGCGTTGACCGGCGCGTCCATGGCCGTGCGCGCTCAGTCCGTGACGCGCAGGTCGAGCAGCGCGCCGCGCGCTGCGATGCCGGCCGTCGAGAGCAGGTAGACAGCCGCCTCCGCCGTGGCATCGGGCAACGGATGCTGGCGCGTGTCCTCGCCGAACCAGGCCATCTTGCGCAACGCCGTGCGCATCGGCGCCGGCAGCAAGGCATGCACTCGCAGCGGGCCGACGTCATGTTCCTGGTGCAGGATCGCGGCCAGCGTTTCCAGACCCGCCTTGGCGACGCCGTAGGCACCCCAGTGTGCACGGCGCATGCGCTCGAGGTCGTCGAGCACGAACACCGCCGCGCTGTCGGCACGCGCCTGCAGCAACGGCAGCAGCGCCTGCATCAGCAGGAACGGCGCGGTCAGGTTCACCTGCAGCACGCGCAGCCATTCCTCGGCGGACAGCACATCCAGCGGCGTCAGGCCGTCGAAGCGCGCCGCCGCATGCACCACGCCGTCGAGGCCGCCGAGATCGCGCTCGATCGCCGCGGCGACGCCCTCGCAATCACGCGGACTGGCGCCCTCGAGGTTCAGCGGATAGATAGCCGGTTCGGCGCCGCCCGCGGCCTTGATGGCGTCGTACACCGACTCCAGCGCGCGCACGTTCCTGCCGAGCAGGACCAAGGTGGCGCCTGCGGCCGCACAGGCCAGGCTGACCGCCTGACCGAGGCCGCCGCTGGCGCCGGTGACCAGGATCACGCGGCCGGCGAGGGCGTCCGCGGCCGGTGCCCAGCCGGCCGGCAGGCGCGCCACAGGCAGCGCAATCACACGCGCGCCTTGCCGGCGTCGCGCACGATGCGCTCGAGTTCACCGGAAGCCTGCAGCTCGAGGGCGATGTCGCAGCCGCCGATCAACTCGCCGTGCACGAACAACTGCGGAAACGTCGGCCAGTTCGAGTAGTGCGGCAGGCCGGCGCGGATTTCCGGATCCTCCAGCACATTCACGGAGTGGAAGTCGGCGCCGACCGCGCGCAGGGCCTGTGCCGTACGGCTGGAAAAACCGCACATCGGAAACTGCGGCGTGCCCTTCATGAAGAGCACGACCGGATGGGCATCGAGGATGCCCTTGATACGTTCGCTAATGTCCATAGATTCAGGGATTACAATGGCTGCAGGCGTCATGCGCCCGTCGATCATTGTATCAGCGGCATGCTTCCGCCGAGCTTCGCGGATGCCGCCGCAACCCCCGCCACAAGGAGAACACATCATGGCGATCGAACTTCCCCCGCTGCCGTTCGAGCGCACCGCGCTGGAGCCACACATCTCCGCCGAGACGCTCGATTACCATCACGGCAAGCATCACCAGGCCTACGTCACCAACGTCAACAATCTGATCAAGGGCACCGAGTTCGAGAGCCTGTCGCTCGAGGACATCGTGCGCAAGGCCAGCGGCGGCCTGTTCAACAATGCCGCGCAGGTCTGGAACCACAGCTTCTACTGGCAGTCGCTGTCGCCGCGCGGTGGTGGCGACCCGTCGGGCAAGCTCGCCGACGCGATCGTCAAGGCGTTTGGCTCACTGGACAAGTTCCGCGAGGAGTTCAGCAAGACCGCGATCGGCACTTTCGGCTCCGGCTGGGCCTGGCTGGTGCAGCGCCCGGACGGCTCGCTGGGCCTGGTCAGCACGGCCAATGCCGCCACGCCGCTGACCGGCGCCGATCACGCCCTGCTCACCTGCGATGTCTGGGAACACGCCTACTACATCGACTACCGCAACGCGCGGCCGAAGTATCTCGAGGCGTTCTGGAAGCTGGTCAACTGGGAGCACGCCGCCAGCCGGATGTCCTGAGCGGCCGGCGCGCACGCGACAAGGGTCGCCACGCTCGGTGCCGCTCGATCGGGGCCGGACTCGTGCCGCCGGCGCCGTGCATGCGTGCACGGCGCACGGCCGCAACGGATAATGCGCATCCCTCAGCAGCAACGATGCGCGCATGCCTGTCCGATTCGTCGCCCGCCGTTCGTCCATTCACGGCCAGGGTGTGTTCGCCCGCACCGCGATCCCCGCCGGTGCCCTGATCCTCGTCTACAAGGGTCAACTGATCACCCACGCCCAGGCCGACCGCCGATACGGCGACGGCGCCGAAAGCGGCCACACCTTCCTGTTCACTCTCAACACACGCTACATCGTCGATGCCAATGCCGGCGGCAACGCCGCGCGCTGGATCAACCACAGCTGCGAACCCAACTGCCGCGCCTGCGTCGAGGAGAGCCGCGATGGCGATCCGCGCCGCGATCGCGTGCTGATCGAGGCGCTGCGCGACATCACCCCCGGCGAAGAGCTGACCTACAACTACGGCATCGTGCTGGAGGACCGGCAGACGCCGCGACTCAAGCGCCTGTGGGCCTGTCGCTGCGGCAGCGCATCCTGTACCCGTACCATGCTGCAGCCCAAGCGCACACGGATCGCCCTTGCCTGAGATGACGCCACGTCCGTCGCATCGCCGCCGCGACTGGCAGGAACTGCGGCGCCGGCTGGTGCGCCGTCTGTTCGCGCAACTGGCCGGCGTCAGCGCCGCGGCATCCACGCCGCTACCGGCGAAAGGGATCGACCGCATTCTGGTGATCCGCCCCAACCATCGGCTGGGCAACGTCGTGCTGCTGACACCGCTGCTGGCCGATCTTCAACGTGCATACCCCGACGCCGGCATCGACCTGCTGGTCAGCGGCGGCATCGCCGCGCAGGTCCTGGCTGACGGCTATCGCATCGACACACTGCACACGCTGCCGCGGCACGCACTGCGGGAACCGCGCCGCCTGTGGCGCACGCTGCGGCAGCTGCGCGCGGCCCGCTACGATCTCGCCATCGACCCCAGCGTCGGCTCGCAGTCGGGTCGGCTGCTGCTGCTGTTCGCGCGCGCGCGTTTCCGTCTCGGCTTCGCCGAGGCCGGCCAGCGCGGCAGCCTCACGCACGGCGTGCCGCTGCCGGCCGCGCCGCGGCACATGGCGCAACTGCCGGTCTATCTGCTGCGCTCCTCGCGCGGCGAGACGTTTGCAGCGACCCCGTGCCCTCCGCTCGATCTGCGCCTGAGCGCGACCGAGCGGGCGCAGGGCGAGATCGAGCTGCAGCGCCGGCTCGGTCCGCGCCGCCCCGGCCAGGCGCGCATCGGCCTGTTTGCCGAAGCCACCGGTGCCAAGGTCTTTCCGATCGGGTGGTGGCAGACGCTGCATGCAACGCTGACGCAGCACTGGCCGACGGCCGCTTTTTTCGAGCTCGCACCGGCCGACGGCCGGCCACGTCTGAGCAGCGTGACGGCGCATTTCCATTCGCCCGACGTGCGCCGGGTCGCCGCGGTGCTGGCCGGGCTGGACCGCTTCATCAGCGCCGACTGCGGCGTGATGCATCTGGCGGTGGCGGCCGGAGTGCCGACGGCCGGGTTGTTCAGCGTCACCGATCTGGCGACCTATGCACCCTGCGGCGACGGCCATTTCGCGCTCGACACCCGCAACCGGACAGCGCTTGAGGTGGCTGCGACGCTGGCCACGCGTTGCGAGCCGCTGCGTCCTGCCGATGCTGGTGTCGATGCCGGCGCCGCGGATCAGGCCGGATAGGCGATCGTCCGCACGGTCAGCATGAGGTCGCCCGCGGGGCGCCGCCAAACGACTTCATCGCCCGGCTGCGCGCCCAGCAAAGCCTGCGCCAAGGGCGACCGCCAGCTGACACGCCCCTGTTCGGCATCCGCCTCGTCCTCGCCGACCAGGCTGTAGCGATGCAGAATGCCCTCGGCGTCCTCGGCGCTGACGGTCGCGCCGAAGGCCACGCGATCGCGCGGCTGGGACGTGACATCCACAACGATCGCCAGCGTCAGCCGGGCCTGCAACCAGCGCAGGTCGCGTTCGACGGCGGCCAGCGCGGCGGCATCCGCTGCACGATCGCTGCCGGCCTGCAGTCGCTGACGCTCTGCCTCGGCAGCAGCGAGCCGCTGACGCAACTGCGCCAACCCGCGTGCAGTCACGTAATTGGGATGCGGACTGAGCGGGCGATCCGGCAACCGCGCGGGCGCATCGGATTCACGGGTGAAGGCACGACTCACGAGGTGGCTCAGTCGTCGTCGGCACGTGGCTTCCACGCCGCGGCCAGCTGCTTCTGTACCGGTGACGGCGCCGGCTCGTAGTGGCTGAGATCCATGCCGTAGCGACCCTGGCCGCCGGTCATCGATTTCAGTTCGGTGGCGTAGTCGGCCAGCTCGGCCAGCGGCACCTGCGCCCTGATCACGGTCTCCCCGCCACGCAGGGTGTCGGTACCGAGGATGCGCGCGCGCTTGGCGGCAAGACCGCCGGTGACATCGCCGACGTGCGGCTCGGGTGCGTTGACCTCGAGTTCGACTATCGGCTCCAGCACCAGCGGCCGCGCCTTGGCGACGGCGTCGAGAAAGGCCTTGCGGCCGGCGCTGACGAAGGCGATTTCCTTCGAGTCCACCGGATGGTATTTGCCGTCGAACACGGTCACCCGCACGTCCTGCAGCGGGTAGCCGGCGACCGCGCCCTGTTCGAGCACCTGCCGCACGCCTTTCTCCACCGCCGGGATGAACTGGTGCGGGATGGTGCCGCCCTTGACCGCATCGACGAACTCGAAGCCGCTGCCGCGCGGCAGCGGTTCCACGCGCAGGAACACCTCGCCGAACTGGCCGGCGCCGCCGGTCTGCTTCTTGTGCCGATGGTGACCCTCGGCGGTGGCGCTGACCGTCTCGCGGTAGGCGATGCGCGGCGGATGCGTGCGCACCTCCACGCCGTAGCGCTCGCGCAGGCGTTCGAGCATCAGCTTCAGATGCAGATCCGACAGCCCGCGCACCACGATCTCGTTGAGTTCCTTGTGGTGCTCGATGCGAAAGCAGGGATCCTCCTCGGCCATGCGCGCCAGCGCCTGCGCCAGTTTCTGCTCCTGGCCGCGGTGCGCGGGCTCGACCGCAAGGCCCACCATCGGCTGCGGAAAGCTCTGCGGCTTGAGATGGATCGTGTCCTCGTCGTGCGAGTCGTGCAGCACGGCGTCGAAGTGGATCTCCTCGACCTTGGCCACCGCGGCGATCTCGCCCGGCCCGGCCTGCTCGATCTCGACGTAATCCTTGCCCTTGATGCGAAACAGATGGCCGACCTTGAACGGCTTCTTGCCGTCGTCGATGAACAGCTGCGCGTCGCGGCGCACGGTGCCCTGATAGACGCGAAACACCGCCAGCTTGCCGACGAAGGGATCGTTGATGATCTTGAACACGTCGGCGATGACGTGACGCGCGGGATCCGGCAGCGCCGTCACCGGCTGCGCCCCGGTTCCGCGCAGGAACGGCGGCGGATTGGCCTCGGCCGGATTCGGCAGCAGGCGCTCGGCCAGCTCCAGCAGCTCGCGCACACCCGCGCCACTGCGCGCCGAGACGAAGCACACCGGCACCAGATGACCCTCGCGCAGGCACTGCTCGAAGGCGTCGTGCAGCTCCTCGCGCGACAACGCGCCCTCGCCAGCATCGAGGTAGCGGCCCATCACCTTCTCGTTGATCTCGACCACCTGGTCGACGATCGCGGCGTGCGCCGCCGCCAGCGAGGAAAAATCGGTCGCGCCCTCGGCGTGGAAGAAGCAATCCAGCACGTGCCGGCCGCCGTCGGCGGGCAGGTTCACCGGCAGGCATTCGGCGCCGAACTCCTCGCGCAGCGCGGCCAGCAAGCCCGGCAGGTCGGCGCCGTCGGCGTCGATGCGGTTGATCACCAGCAGTCGCGCCAGGCCGCGTTCGCGGGCGTAATGCATCATCCGCCGCGTGCCGTGCTCGATGCCGATCGCGGCATTGACCACCACCGCGCAGGTTTCCACCGCGGCCAGCACGGCCAGCGTCGGTCCGCGGAATTCGGCATAGCCCGGGGTGTCGATCAACTGCAGCCGGCAGCCGGGCCGGTCGACGGTCACCAGCGCGGCACCGATCGAATGACCGCGTGCCTTTTCCTGCGGGTCGAAGTCGGACACCGTGCTGCCGCGTTCGACGCTGCCTGCCGTCTGGATCGCGCCGCCGGCATGCAGCAGGGCTTCGAACAGGGTGGTTTTGCCGGCGCCGGCGTGGCCGACCAGCGCCACGCTGCGAATCTGTTGCGGGGAATAGGACATGACCTGCCTCGCTGCGATGGCTGCGAAAGAGGCCGTCATTCCGTCCGCGCCGGGGCGCGAGCCCCCTCGCGCGATCGCGATGACGGGCGGTGATGGCGGGGCGGGGCGAGCACCGTTGCCGCTCGCGCCTGCGCCCATAGCCTTGTCCGATGGCGCGCTGCGGTCAAGCGAACCGCTCGCACCGGCACCATGCGGGCGCCGCATCCGGTCTGGATGGATGACTGCCCGCTGCACCGACATCGCGGCTTGCCCGCACGATACCGGCTGCGGTGATAGGTTGACCGTACCGCCCCTGCGGAATGCCCCGATGCGCCTGCACCCGCTGCCTGTCCTGACCCTGCTCGCCCTGCTCGCCGCCCCCGCGTTCGCCGACCCCCCGCCGTGGTCGCACGGCCGTCATCGTGACGACGAGGGCGGCGGCTACGCACGCGTGGTCGCGGTCGTGCCGGTCTATGCCGGATCGCGCCGGCGCTGCTACGAGGTGCCGGTCGAGCGCCGCGCCAGCACCGCCGGCGCCACCGTGCTCGGCGCCGTGGTCGGCGGCGCGCTCGGCAGCACCGTGGGCCACGGCAGCGACCGCAATGCCGCGATCGTCGGCGGCGCGGTCGTCGGTGGCGTGGTTGGTCACGAGATCGCCGCCAACAGCGCCCCGCGACCGGGCTATCGCATCGAATGCCGCGATGCGGGCGGCGGACCACCCGCCTACTACGACGTCACCTATCGCCATGACGGTCGTACCTTCCACCGGCGCATGGACCATGATCCCGGCGCGCGCGTGCGGATCGGCGACAACGGTGGCGATGACCACCATGACGATCGCGGCGACGGCGGCTGAACGATGGCCTCCCGATCCATCGCGGTTCAAGCGCAATTCATCACGTCGCGCTAGCGTAAAGCCGCGGGACAGAACGCGATCTCTGCGGGGTACACCATGAAAACCACGTCGATCCTCCTCGTCGCTGCCATGCTGTGCGCAATCGCCGCACCGGCGCTGGCGGATCCGCCCGACTGGGCGCCCGCGCACGGCTGGCGCCGCCATGAGGACGACGGCGCCCGCTACGCCTGGGCGCGGGTCCTTGATGCGCAGCCGATCTATGCCAGCGACCGGCAGCCGGTTTCGCGCCAGGTCTGCTATCAGCAGCCGGGCTATGAGGTCCAGCGCACACGCTACGTCAATCCCAACGAAGGCCCGGCGACCGTGCTGGGCGCGATCATCGGCGGCGCGCTGGGCAACACCGTCGGCCACGGCGACGGCCGCGCGGCGGCCACCATCGCCGGCGCGGTGATTGGCGGCGCGGTCGGCAACAATGCCACGCGCGGCGACGGCTACTACCAGTCGCAGCATGGCTATGTGCCGGGCTATCAGGATTGCCGCGTGCAGACGCAGTGGCGCCGGCAGGACCGCGTGATCGGCTACGACGTCACCTATCGTTACGACGGTCGCACCTACCGCACGCGCACACCGTATGATCCCGGCGAACGCCTGCGCGTGCGCGTCGATCAGTACGTCACGCCGGTCAACTGATCCCCTGTCCCGGCGCCACGCCGGACGCCGCGGCGCGGCTAACGCCGGCTTAGCGTGCGCGGCGTAATCTGAGGCGCGGCGTTCAACGCGCTACACCCTGGTTGCCCATGCCCGCTGGCTCCTTTCGCGCCGCCCTCGACGCTGTCCGCATGTATCGCCCGCCGCAGCCCTTCCGGCTGGCGGCGGAGACGCTGCCGCTGCCGTCACCGGGGTTTGACCGCGAGGGTCACGCGCTGCTTCGCGCGCAGTACCGGCGACGACCGCCGCCGCAGCGGCTGCGCATCGCACTCGCCGGCGCCCTTGCCCTGATCGTGAACGGGCTGCTGTTCGTTGCGCTCTGGTTCGGCTCGCGCGCGACGCCCGGCTACTGGCCGCTGCCGCAGCGCCAGGCCATCGAGGTGGAGCTGATCGCGCCCGTGCCGCCACCCGTGATGTCGAGGCCGGTGTTGCCGGCTGCGCCCGAGACGCCGCCCGTCGAGCGCACCGTGGCGCGCATCGAGCAGCGCGGTGCGGCGCCGGTGCCCGCGCCGACCGCATCGCCGACGACCACGGCATCTCCGCTGCATCTGTATGCGCCGGACGGTGCGTTGCTGCTGCCGAAGAGCGATTTCACCGCGGCACCGGCAACGGCGCCGGCGTATGCGGCGCCGCGACCGCAGGGGAATATCGACCTTCATCCCCGGCTGCCGATGACCTACAAGCCGACGCCGTTCGAGAAATCATGGGTGCCCGACCACGAGGATGCGCTGAGCAGGCTGGTGCGCAAGACCATGGTCGAGAAGACGGTCCGGCTGCCGGGCAACGTGGTGATGAAGTGCGTCGCGGTGCCGCTGGCCCTGCTGGCCGGCTGCGGTTTCGGCCCGCCACCGGAAATCCTGACCCCCGAAACGATCCGCGAACTGCACCGTATCCAGACCCTGCCCAAGGCGCGCCCGCTGGTGCCGGACCTCGATCCCGCCCCGGCCGACAGCGCGCAGGCACCACATTGAGGCCGCCCCAGGCGTCGGATCCCCGGACCTTCGGCCTCAGCGACTGTCTTGCTGAGCGCAGCAAAGCATCTGGCCTGCCGGCTCACCGCCGCCGATCATCGAGTCACCGGGCGGCCATGCAGCGCGATGCACGTCGCACGTCAGATCCTTCGGCCTGCAGTCTCAGGACGACAGCAGGAAAAAAGGGCCGCCACCCCGAGCGCAGCGAAGGGCCTGTCCTGAGCCTGTCGAAGGGCCTGTTCTGAGCCTGTCGAAGGGCCTGTCCTGAGCCTGTCGAAGGGCCTGTCCTGAGCCTGTCGAAGGGCCTGTCCTGAGCCTGTCGAAGGGCCTGTCCTGAGCCTGTCGAAGGGCCTGTCCTGAGCCTGTCGAAGGGCCTGATGCCATCAACGCCACGGCAACGCCGCCGCCCGCACTCCCCTCAGTCGATGCGCGCGATCGCGGGCTTGAACGGCATCCGCCGCAGGCGCACGCCGGTGGCGGCGAAGATCGCGTTGGCCAGCGCCGGCACCACCCTGTGGCGCCTGTCGGCAGGCCCTGATCGAGTTCGGCCCACAGGCACAGGTCGACTTTATCGGCCCGGATGGCCAGTGGCTGACCGTGATCACCGGCGATCTGCTGCCGCACCGTTTTGCTTTTCCACCGGTCTGATCCGGCAGGCTGATGCCCGGCAACCCCGGCTCACCGGAGGAAGTCCCCTTGGGAGATAAGGGTCCGGTCGCAGGGCGGGACGCATGGCGCTGCCGTACCCTCATCCTGCCACCAGGCTCTCCAGCACCAGGCGCAGCATCCGCCCCAGTCCGCGCTCGCGCTCGGCCGCGGACAGGTGCTGGTCACGCTGCAGGTGGTCGCTGACCGTGAGTACCGACAGCGCCTGCACGCCCTCGCGTGCAGCCAGGCCATAGAGACCGGCCGATTCCATTTCCACACCCAGGATGCCGTGCGACTGCAGGCGTTGGTGAAATGCGGGATCGCCAGGATAGAAACAATCGGTGCTGAACACGCCGCCCACGCGCAGCGCCACGCCCAGGCGCTCGCCGGTTTCGACCACCCCGCGCAGCAATGCGAAGCTGGCGGTGGCGGCGAAATCCTGATCGGCGAAATGCAGGCGGTTGAAGCGCGAGTCGGTGGAAGCGCCCTGCGCCAGCAGGATGTCACCCAACACGACCTCGGGTCCGATCCCGCCACAGGTGCCCACCCGCAGCATCCGTTTTACCCCGTAAAACCGCGCCAGCTCGGTCGCGTAGATCGCGCAGGATGGAATGCCCATGCCCGTGCCCATCACCGAGAGGCGGCGGCCACGAAAGTAACCGGTGTAACCAAGCATGTTGCGCACGGCATTGATCGGTTCGGCCTTCTCCAGCAAGGTCTGGGCGATATGGCGCGCGCGCAGCGGGTCGCCCGGCAGCAGCACGGTGTCGGCGATGGCGCCCGCGGGCGCCTCAATATGGGGTGTGCTCATGCCCGGGCTCCCATGGATTCAGGATGGCCGAAGGTACCGGTGCCAAGGTCACCGTAGTCCGCGGCATCCGGGGCCGCCCCGGCCCCGGCGAATCGAGTACCAGCAAGAGGGCGCGGGTCATGCCGGAGGCGTCGCTGGCGTGTACCAGCGCCACAGCTCGTCCGGCGCCGGGGCTTCGGGACCGATCTCGATCGCCGCCTGCACGGCACGCACCGCCGCCTCAGCCGCGGAGGCAGTGCGTGCATGCACGATAGCCAGGGGCTGACCGGCCGCGACCGCCACACCGCGACCCAGCACCTCGGCCAGACCGACTGCGTGATCGATCACCTGCTCCGGATAACTGCGCCCGCCGCCCAGCGCGACGACGGTCAGGCCCAGCGCCCGCACATCCATGCGGGTGACGTAGCCGACCTGCGGTGCCGGAACCGCCTGTTGAACCGGTGCCCGCGGCAGATGGGCAGCGGCGCGTTCCAGCAGATCGCGCGGCCCGCCCTGCGCCGCCACCATGCGCGCGAAGCGCTCGGCGGCGGCGCCGGAATCCAGGGCGCGCTCCAGGCGCGCACCGGCGTCAGCGGCATCGGTCGCCAACCCGCCCAGACACAGCAGCTCGCCGGCCAGGGCCAGACTCAGGGCGCGCAATCGCGAACCGCCGTCGCGGCCGCACAGCAGATCGAGCGCGGCGCCCAACTCCAGGGCATTGCCGGCATGCCGGCCCAGCACCTGACTCATATCGCTCAGCGCGACGCGGACGCGCAAGCCGGTGCCGTTGGCCACACGCAGCAACAGGTCCGCCAGGGCGCGCGCTGGCGCCTCGTCCGGCAACTGCGCGCCGCTGCCGATCTTGACGTCGAGCACCAGGGCCTGGGCGCCTCCGGCCAGTTTCTTGGACAGGATGGAAGCAACCATGAGCGCGGGTACGTCCACCGTCGCGGTCACGTTGCGCACTGCGTACAGGCGCCGGTCGGCCGGCACCAGATCCGCGCTCTGACCGACGATGGCGCAGCCGACCTCGCACAGCACCGCCCGCAGACGCTCGGGCGCGGGATTCACGTCGTAACCGGGCAGGCTTTCGAGTTTGTCCAGAGTGCCGCCGGTGTGGCCGAGGCCGCGGCCGGAAATCATCGGCACATAAGCGCCGCAAGCGGCCAGCAAGGGCGCCAGCAACAGGCTCACGCCGTCGCCGACGCCGCCGGTGGAGTGCTTGTCCAGCACCGGACCGGGCAGGTCGGGCCAGGACAGGCGCTGACCGGAGTCGCGCAAGGCCTCCGTGAAGGCGACGCACTCGGCCACCCCCATGCCGCGGAAGGCCACCGTCATCGCGAAAGCGGCCACCTGGCCCTCGCTCCACTGCCCCTCGGCGATGCCCCGGGCCAGGGCGCGCAACTCGGCCGCGTCGAGCCGAGCACCGTCGCGCTTGCGCCTGATCAGGCTCTGCGGAAGCAGGCTCCATGCAGGCCTCTGGCTCATGCCGGCGCCCCCAACGCAGCCCGCAGTTCGCCGAACAAGGCGCTGGCGCCGATGCGGAAATGCTCGGGACTGATCCAACTCGCACCCAGGGCCTGCTCCGCCAAACCAAGGTACAGCGCCGCATCCGCCAGCGTGCGCACGCCGCCCGCGACCTTGAAGCCACAGCGGCCACCAGCCTTGACGATGGCGTCCAGCATCACCACGGCCGCGGCCGGAGTGGCGTTGACCGGCACCTTGCCGGTCGAGGTCTTGAGGAAGTCCACGCCCGCGCCGAGGCCGATCTCGCAGGCCTGCCGGATCAGTTCAGGGCGTGTGAGCTCACCGCTCTCAAGGATCAGTTTCAACGTCACCGCCGGGCCGCAGGCCACGCGACAAGCCCGCACCAGTTCCGCACCGATGTGCAGGTCGCCGCGCCGCAGTGCACGGTAGGGAAAGACCAGGTCGATCTCGTCCGCGCCTGCGGCGATGGCGCGCCGGGTCTCGCGCACGGCGCGGTCGGGGTTTTCGCCGCCATCCGGGAAGTTGACCACCGTGGCGATCCGCACCGCCGCCAGCGCCCGCCGCACGGTGACGATGTGTTCGGGATAGACGCAGACCGCGGCCGGCAAGCCCCAAGGGGTGCGCGCCGCGGCGCACAGGGCTTCGATCCTGGCCGGGCTGTCGTTCTCGCCCAGGCTGGTCAGATCCAGCAGCGGGAGCACGCGCAGAGCAAGCGCGTGGCGTTGCTTCGGATCGGGCTCCATGGCGCCGCTCCTTTCAAGGGCGACAAGCCTAGGGGAGAGCGCCGACTCCCGTTTTGACTTGGAGCAAGTCACGCCGGCACCGGGAGCCATCCCCGGCGCGATCTCCAGCCGATGGATTCGCGAGTTCTCAGCCGATGCGAGCAATCCCGGGCTTGAACGGCATCCGCCGCAGGCGCACACCGGTGGCGGCGAAGATCGCGTTGGCCAGTGCCGGCGCCGCGCTGGGTACGCCCATCTCGCCGGCACCGGCCGGATCGGACTGCGAGGGCACCTGGATCACCTCGACCTCGCGCGGCATCTCGGCCATGCGTGCCAGCGGATAATCGGGAAAGTTCTGCTGCACCACCGTGCCGTCGCGCACCGTGATCGCCAGGTTGAGCGCGGTGGACAGCGCATCGAGGGTACCCCCGCTGATCTGCGCGTCGACGCCGTTGGGGTCGATCACGCGGCCGACGTCGGCCGCGGCGACCGCGCGGTGGATGGCCAGCTTGCCGTCGCTGACCGACACCTCGAACGCATGCGCGACGTAGCCGCCGAAGGTGAAGTGGCAGGCCAGCCCGCGACCATGGCCGGCGGGCGCACGGCTGCCCCAGCCGATGCGCTGCGCCGCCAGTTGCAGCACGTTGGCCAGGCGTCCGGTATCCAGGGTCGGACCGCCGTGGCTGGAGTACGGCAGCAGGCGCGGCGAGCCCAGCAGCGCCAGCCGCAGCTTGAGCGGGTCCTGGCGGGAGGCGTGGGCGATCTCGTCGAGAAAACTCTGCACCGCGAACGCGTTGGCGGTATGGCCGGGAGCGCGCCAGTTGCCGCGCGGCAGGGGGAAGTCGAGCGCGAACCACGCCAGTTCGAGATTCGCCACCATGCCGGCGGGCGGATCGTCGGGGTACAGCTCGGACGTCCACAGGCGGGCGGCCGGCACGCCGCGCCGCCACAGCTTGGAAGTGCTGGCCAGATGCTGGCGCCAGGCCACGATTTGGCCCTTGCGGTCGACGCCGGCGGCCAGCGCGTGCACGCCGAACGGACGATAGACGTCGTGGCCGAGATCGTCCTCGCGCGTCCACTGCAGCTTGATCGGCTTGCCCACCGCCTTGGCCAGCAGCACCGCCTCGGCAACGTAATCGTTGTCGAGCCGACGGCCGAAGCCGCCGCCGATGCGCGGCATCTCGATGCTGATCTGGCCGGGGCCGAGGCCGGTGATCTGGCGCACCACCTCGAAGGCGCTGCGCGGCGTCTGCGTGGCCGCCATCAGGTAGGCGTGATCGGGATCGATGCGCACCAGGCAGTTCTGCGGCTCCATCGTGGCGTGGGCAACGAACGGCACCGTGTACTGCGCCTGGATGCGCCGCGCGGCGGTGCGAAAGGCGTGCGCGAAATCGCCGTTGCGCCGCACCAGGGTGGTCGCCGCGCCCTTCAGCACACGGTCGGCCTGGCTCTCCAGTGCCGTCGTCGACGCAGCCGCCCCGCCGCTGCGCGGCTTCCAGCGCACGTCGAGCGCGGCGCGGCCCTTCAGCGCCGACCAGGTGTCTTTGGCGAGCACCGCCACGCCAGCCACCAGCGGACCGCGCCCGAGCAGCGTGCCGGCCGGCATCGCCGGCAGCGGCAGAACCTGCTCGACGCCCTCGATCGCCAGCGCCGCGCCGGCATCAAGGTGATCGAGCTCACCGTCGAAGTAGGGGCAACGCACGATCATCGCGATCAGGCCGTCACCCCAGTAATGGTCATAGCCGAACTTCTGCTGGCCGGTGACGATCGCCGGCACATCGACGCCCCGCGCTGCCTTGCCGATCAGGCGATAGGCCTGCGGCGACTTCAGCGCCACGCCGGCATCGGGCAGGCTCAGCTTGCCGGCATCCGCGGCCAGCTCGCCGTAGCCGAGCCGGCGCGCGTCGGGGGTGATCACCCAGCCCGCCTCGGTACGCAGCTGGTCGGGCGGCAATCCGGTGCGCGCGGCGGCGGCCTGCACCAGCAGCCAGCGCGCGGCGGCACCGGCCTGGCGCAGGTCGCGCCAGGCGTCGGGAATGCTGGTGCTGCCACCCGCGCTCTGCGGCCCGTACAGCCAGCGCGGAGTGCCGTGGTCATCCTCGACCCCCAGCGGCAGCGGAATCACCTTGACCTGCGTCCAGTCGGCATCCATCTCGTCGGCGATGATGCGCGGCAGCGAGGTGCGCGTGCCCTGCCCCATGTCCGGTGCGCGCGCGCCGAGGATCACGTGGCCGTTGGGTTCGACGCGCACGAACGCATTCAACGCGGTCCAGCTGTCGCCGAGGATGGCGAGATCCTCGCGACCGTCCTGCTGCGCCGATGCCCGCGCCGGAATGCCGACGACCAGTGCCCCGCCGGCGACGGCGAGCACGCGCAGAAAACCGCGGCGGGTGTAGCCGCTGCCCGCGTTCACGGCGTCTCTCCGCTGGCGATCGCGGCGGCGCGCCGGATCGCCCGACGGATGCGCGGATAGGTACCGCAGCGGCACAGATTGGGAATGGCATCGATGTCGGCGTCGCTGGGCTGCGGCTTGCGTGCCAGCAGCTCGGCCGCCGCCAGCAGTTGCCCGGCCTGGCAATAACCGCACTGCGGCACGTCCTCCTCGATCCACGCGCGCTGCACCGGATGCAGGCGGCCCAGCGGATCGGCCAGGCCCTCGACGGTGGTGACGTTGCGCCCGCGCGCCGCGAGCACCGGCGTCAGGCAGGCGCGTGCCGGCTTGCTGTCGATCAGCACCGTGCAGGCGCCGCAGGCACCGACGCCGCAGCCGTACTTGGTTCCGGTCAGGCGCAGCACGTCGCGCAGCCACCACAGCAACGGCATGTCGGGATCGCCGGTATGCACGTAGCGCTCGCCGTTGACGGTGAGTTCGACGCCGGTGCGCTTGGGCTCCGGCACGATCCCGGACGCGGAGGGAATCGGCGGCGGCAACGGCATGGCGGATCTCCGGGGGGACACCGTCGATTGTCGCACTGCGCGCCCGGCAGAGCAGCAGGAGGGTTCTACAATTTGCCAATCGCCTGCTGCACCAGCAGGCTGCTGCAGGCCACCGCCGCCCACACGCCGAGCCCCAGCAGGATCGGCCGCGCGCCGGTCGCCGCCATCCGCCGCAGGTCCGACGACAGGCCGATCGAGGTCAGCGCGACGATGATCAGGAACGTCGCGGCATCCTGGATGCCCGGCAGCAGCAGCGCCGGAATCAGTCCGGCGCTACGCACCGCCGACGCCGCCAGAAACCACAGGATGAACCAGGGAAAGATGCGGCGCAGGCTGAAGCCGGTGGTGCCGCGCCGCTTGTGTCGCCAGGCCTCGTGGAACGCCAGCACCAGACACACCGGAATGATCAGGGTCGAGCGCGTCAGCTTGACGATGGTGGCGTAGTCGCCGGCGGCGTGCGAGTAGCTGTAGGCCGCCGCCACCACCGATGAGGTGTCGTTGATCGCGGTGCCGGCCCACATCCCGAAGCCGAGGTTCGACAGGTGCAGCAGGTGCCCCAGCGCCGGGAACAGCAGCACCGCAACCAGGTTGAACAGGAAAATCGTCGAGATCGCGAACGCCGTCTCGTGCTCGTCGGCGCGCACGATCGGCGTCACCGCCGCGATCGCCGAGCCGCCGCAGATCGCGGTGCCGACGCCGATCAGCAGCATCAGCGTGCCGGGCACCTTGAGCAGGCGGCCCAGTCCCCATGCGGCGATGAAGGCCGCCGTCATCGTCACCAGGGTCACCGACAGGGACTGCAGTCCGGTGCGCGCGACCGTGCCCAGGCTGAGACCGAAGCCCAGCGCCACCACCGACCACTGCAGCACCTTGCGGGCGGCAAAGCGGATGCCGGGCTGGAACGCCGCACCGGGCGCGCGCAGGTTGCGCACCAGCACCCCCAGCACGATGCCGAACACCGGGCCGCCGACCAGCGGCTCGAGCCGCCCCAGCAGCAGCGCCAGCACGGCGATGCCCACGGTCAATGCCAGCCCCGGCACGTGCGCCAGCGGCGATGCCTGATCCGGCGCCTGCGCCAGGCCGACGTTGTCGGCGACGGTGACGTCGATCGCCATCGGGTCGACAACGGCGCCGGCTTCGTCGGTGGGTGGCAGGGACATGCGGATAGCCTCGCTGGAGCACACAGCTTGCCGGCCGGCGTCCCATAAGCCTATTCGCGATTTCTGATCGCGGGCATAATCGAAACTGATGATCGGCATCAGCCCGCGTCAGCTCGAGGTGTTCGCCGCGGTGGCCACGCACGGCAGCGTGCGCGTCGCCGCCGAACAGCTGCATCTGACCCAGCCCGCCGCCAGCATGGCGCTGGCCGAACTTGAACGCCGCCTCGACGTCGTGCTGTTCGATCGCGCGCAGAGGCGCCTGCATCTCAACGCGCGCGGCCGCGCACTGCTGCCGCTGGCCCGCGAGGTCCTGCTGCGGCTGCAGGAGATCGAAGGCCATGGCAACGCCGCGGCGGCGCCGACGCTGAGCGGCGAGCTGCGCATCGGCACCAGCAACACGGTCGGCAACTACCGCATCGGCGAGCTGCTTGGCGGCTTCGTCGCCGCGCACCCGCAGGTGGCGGTGCGACTGACCGTGGGCAACACCACGGCGGTGCTGGCGCAGCTGCGCGACTACGCGCTGGACGCGGCCTGCGTCGAGGGCACGGTGGCCGATGCCACCCTCGAAGCCCTGCCTTGGCGCGAAGACACGCTGGTGGTCTGCGCGCGGCCGGATCACGCGCTGACACGGCGCAAGCGGCTGCGCATGGCGGATTTCGCCGGCGCGCGCTGGATCCTGCGTGAGCCGGGTTCGGCGACGCGCGTGCTGGCCGAACGCGCGCTGGCGCAGCTGCCCGCCGGCGAGACGGTGCTCGAACTCGACCAGACCGAGGCGATCAAGCAGGCGGTGGTCGCCGGGCTGGGCATCGCCTGCCTGCCCGAGGTCGCGGTGCGCGATGCCGTCGCCGCAGGGCGCCTGGTGATGCTGGCGACGCCATTCCTGGAATTGCGCCGCACGCTGCAGCTGGTGGTCGGTCGTGGCCGCTATCGCGGCGCCTTGCTGAATGCCTTTCTCGCCGCGGCCCGCGCGGCCCCGACGCTGCCACATGCGGCCGCGGTGAAGCGCCGCCGCCGATCCGTCACGGCCTGACCCGCGCTACCCGCGCGGCAGCAGTGCCGCCACGGCGTCGCGATCGGCCGCGCGCACCAGTCGCGGCGCCAGCGTGCGCAGCGCGCCCACATCGAGCCCGGCCAGGCGTTCACGCACCGCCAGCAGTCGCGCCGGATGCATGCTGAACTCGGTCAGCCCCAGCGCCAGCAGCAGCGGCAACTGCGCCGGCTCGCCGGCGATCTCGCCACACAGGCTGACCGGACGGCCGGCGCGCCGCCCGGCCGCGACCACGTGCGCGATCAGCCGCAGCAACGCCGGATGCAGCGGGTCGTACAGTTCGCCCAGGGCGTCGTTGCCGCGATCGGCGGCCAGCACATACTGCGTCAGGTCGTTGGTGCCGATAGCGGCGAAATCGCAGAGCTCCAGCAGCGCGCGCGCGCACAGCGCCGCCGCCGGCACCTCGATCATGGCGCCGACCGCGACCGTGTCGGGAATCGCATGCCCTTCGCCGCGCAGCGCCACGGCGCAGGCATCGACGTGCGCCCGCGCGGCGCGCAGCTCGGCCGCGGTGGTGACCATCGGCAGCAGGATGCGCAACGGTCCCAGCGCGGCCGCGCGCAGCATCGCGCGCAGCTGGGTGCGAAACACGGCGGGCTGGCGCAGCGACAGGCGCAGGCCGCGCACGCCCAGCGCCGGATTGGGCTCGGCCGCCAGCGCCAGACCGCTGCCGTCGGCCTTGTCGGCGCCGATATCGAGCGTGCGCACGGTGACGCTGCGGCCGCCCATGCCCAGCACCAGCTCGCGATAGGCCTCGAACTGCTCGTCCTCGCCCGGCAGCGCGGCGCGGTGCAGGAACAGGAACTCGGTGCGATACAGGCCGACGCCGTCGGCGCCGAGCGCGCGCGCCGCGGCGATCTCGGCACCGCGTTCGGCATTGGCGTGCAGGTCGATGCGCTGGCCGTCGCGACTGCGGCTGGGCGCATGCGCGAATCCGGCGCGCCGCTGCTCGTCGCGCGCGGCGTCGCGCTGCCACTGGCGATAGCGCGCCAGATCCTGCGCGGCCGGATGCAGCACCGCCTCGCCGCGCTCGCCGTCGATCAGCACGAGATCGTCGTCGCCGACCGCGTCGAGCGCCTCGTGCACCCCGGTCAGCATCGGCAGGCGCAGGCTGCGGGCGAGGATCGCGCTGTGCGAATAGGCGCTGCCGCTGCTCGCCAGCACGCCGAGCAGACCGTGGTTGGCCAGCGCGGCGACCTCCGCCGGCGTCGGGCTTTCGGCCACCAGGATGTCACCGACGCGCGCGGCGAGACGCCGCTCCTCGACGCTGGTGTCGCGCTCCAGCGCCGCCAGCACGCGGCCGATCACCTGGTCGAAATCCTCGCGCCGGCTGCGCAGGTAGGGATCGGCCATGGCACCGAACAGCGCGCCGAGGCGGTCGCGCTGCGCGATCAGCGCGGCACCGGCACGGCAGCGGCCGGTACGGATCATCGCCAGCAGCCCGGCGTGCAGTTCGGGATCGTCGAGCAGCAGGCCGTGGGCGTCGAGAAACGGCTCGGCTTCGCGCTTGAGCACGCCCTGCAGGCGCCCGCGCACCTCGGCAATCTCGGTGCGGGCGTGCGCCAGTGCGGCCTCGAGGCGGGCGACCTCGGCCTCGACCTCGGTCGCTTCCAGCGGTCGCGCATCGGCGTTGTAGCGGCGCGGCTGGACCCGCCGCGCGCGACCCAGCGCCATGCCCGGCGCAACCGCGACCCCGGTCAGCACGCGCCTCATCGCGACAGCCTGCGGACGGTGGCGCCGGCGCTCATGCGCCCTCGTCGAACTTGCGATCGAACAGGTCGGTCACCGCCGCCAGTGCCGCCGCCTCGTCGTCGCCGTCGACGCGCACGGTCAGCACGCTGCCCTGAGCGGCCGCCAGCATCATCACACCCATGATGCTCTTGGCGTTGATCTCGCGGCCGCGGTGCAGCAGCCAGACGCTGGCGCGGAAGCCCTGCAACAGCTGCACCAGCTTGGCCGCCGCGCGCGCGTGCAGACCGAGCCGATTGCTGATGACGATATCCTGCTGCTGCATGAGTCCCCCGCGCGATCGCCGGACCGGGTGCCGGCTCCGACGCAAGCATGCTGGCACACCGCGGCAACGTCGAGCCCCGCCGCGCGACATCATCCGCGCCCGGCGGACCGCGCGACCGGCGTCGGCGGCGCCTCCGGCTTCAGGCGCGCCGCGCGGTCATGGCGCGACGCCGTCGGGCACGATGCCGCCACGCCCGCCGCTGGCGGCGATCCCGGCCAGCTCGTCGAGCGGCCGCTCGGCGTAATTGAGCACGCGCAGCAGCATCGGCAGGTTGAGCCCGGCCACGCAGCGCACGCGCGCGCCGCGTGCGCGCAGTCGCTGGGCGACGTTGCAAGGCGTGGCGCCGTACAGGTCCGACAACACCAGCACGCCGTCGCCACGGTCGAGATCGCGCGCGTGATGGGCGGCGTCGGCCAGCGCCTGCTCGGGATCGGCAGCGGCGGCAACCTCGAACAGGTCCAGGGTATCCGGCAACCGCGACAGCACGTGCCGGGCGGCGGCGCTGAGCGCGCTGGCGACGCCCTCGTGGGTGACCAGCAGGATGCCGACGGCCATTGTCTACTCGATCTCGCGATGGAAGCTGAGCACGTGCGCGTGACCGTCGCGGAAGTGCTCGGCGAGGCGCTCGGCCAGATAGACCGAACGGTGACGTCCGCCGGTGCAGCCGATGCTGACGGTGACGTAGCTGCGGTCCTCGCCCTCGAAGCGCGGCAGCCAGGTGTCGAGCAGGCGAATCAGGTCGGCCAGGTACTCGCGCACCGCGGGCTGGGCTTCGAGATAGGCGCGCACCGCCGCATCCTTGCCCGACAGCGGCCGCAGCGTCGGTTCCCAGTGCGGATTGGGCAGGCAGCGGGCGTCGAACACGAAGTCGGCGTCGGGCGGCAGGCCCTTGCGGTAGGCGAAGGACTCGAACATCAGCGTCAGCCCGCGCTCGCTCAGGCCATAGCCGGTCGCGATCAGCCGGCGCAGCTGGTGCACGTTGAGCTCGCTGGAATCGATCACCCGGTCGGCGAGCGCCGCCAGCGGCTTGAGCAGGGCGCGCTCGCGCGCGATGGCGCCGGCCAGCGACAGCCCGGCGCCGGACAGCGGATGCCGGCGGCGCGTCTCCGCGTAGCGTTTCAGCAGCACCTCGTCGCGCGCCTCGACGAACACCAGTTCGGCGGCGGTACCGGCCGTGGCCAGTTCGGCCAGCACCGCCGGCATGCGCTCCAGCTCGCCGCCGCGGGTGCGCACGTCGACGCCGATGGCGATGCGCCGCGGACCGCCGGCGTCGCTCACCAGGGCGCGCACCAGCGCCGGCATCAGCGCCACCGGCAGGTTGTCGACACAGTAGTAGCCGAGGTCCTCGAGCGCGCGCAGGGCCACGGTCTTGCCGCCGCCGGAGAGGCCGGTCAGGACCACGATGCGCGAGGCTTCGCTGTTCATGCGCTCACCACGGCGGCAGGCGGCGCAACTGGTGCGCCTGACGGTCGATGAAGGTCTGCGCGGGGTCGATCCCCTTGCCCTTGAGCATGTGGCTGCGCACCGCGGCTTCGACCAGCACCGCGAGGTTGCGCCCCGGCGCGACCGGAATGGTGATCACCGGCACCTTGACGTCGAACAGCTCGCGCACGCCGGTCACGCCGGTCAGCCGCAGCATGCCGTCGGGATCGCCGGTCGCGCCCTGCGGCTGCAGATGCACGATCAGGCGCAGGTATTTGGAGTCCTTGACCGCGGTATGGCCGAACATCTCGCGCACGTTGAGCACGCCCAGCCCGCGCACCTCGATCAGGTCACGCAGCATCTCCGGGCAGCTGCCATCGATCACGTCGGGCGCGATCAGCGTGAACTCGGGCGCATCGTCGGCGACCAGGCGATGGCCACGGGTCAGCAGCTCCAGCGCCAGCTCGCTCTTGCCGGTGCCGGACTCGCCGGTGATCAGCACGCCGATCGAGTACACCTCGACGAACACGCCGTGCAGGGTCAGCGAACGCGCCAGCAGGCGCGCCAGGTGGTACTGCAGCCAGGTCAGCAGTTCGTGGCCGCGCTTGGCGCTGATCCACAGCGGCGTGCCGGTCTCGTCGGCGGCCTCGCGCAGGTCGGAGGGCACCGCCTGGTCCTTGCTCACGATCAGCGCCAGCGGCCGCTGGGCGACGATCTTCTGCACCGTCTCCCAGCGCTGGCGGGCCTCCAGGGCGTCGAGGTAGGCGAGTTCCTCGGTGCCGATGATCTGCACCTTGTTGGGATAAATGACGTTGAGGTAGCCGACCAGCGAGGGTCGCCGCGCCTGGGCGGCGCCGGGCTCGAGCAGGCGCGCCTCGCCGCGCAGGCCGGCCAGCCAGCGCAGTGCCAGGCGCTCGTGCACCCCGTCATACAGCTGTCGTGCGGTCAGTCGGTCCACGCGGCTCCCGGTGCCGGCGTCGCGGCTCAGCCGGCGCGGCGCGTCCATTCTGCCAGTTCGGCGCGCAGGCCCGCAGCATCCGTGGCAGCCCGCAGTCGCTGCCGCAGACCGGGATCGGCCAGCGCTTCCGCCATCTCGGCCAGCAGCGCCAGTTGGGCGGTGGTGTACTGGACCGGCACCGCCAGCACGGCCACCAGATCCACCGGCACGCCGTCGACCGCGCCGAAGTCCACGCCGCGGGCCAGCCGGAACAGTCCGGCGCGCGGCGCGATCAGGCCCTCGCAGCGACCGTGCGGCAAGGCGGCACCGGCGCCGAGACCGGTGCCACCCAGGCGTTCGCGTTCGTTCAGCGCATCCAGCAGCCGCAGGGCCACCGCCGCATCCGGAGCCAGTCGACGGGCGATGTCCTCGATCAGGCGATGCTTGCTGCCGGCGGCGAGTCCGACCGCGCACGCGGTCGGACCCAGCAATTCCACGAAATGCACGCGTCGCTCAGCCGGCGCGCACGTCGCGCACGTCGCGCGCCTCGTCGCGATGGTGATCGGTGACCTTCTCCTTGTACTTGCGCAGCTGCGCGACCAGCTTGTCGACCAGCAGATCGACCGAGGCATACATGTCACCGTCGCTGGCCTCGGCGTGCAGGGTGCGCCCGGCCACGGCCAGCGTGCCCTCCGCGCGATGCACCAGCTTCTCCACCGACAGCACCACGCTGAGGCCGGTGACGTTGTCGAAGTGGCGCCCGAGGCGGTCGAGCTTGGACTGCACGTGTTCGCGCAGCGCCGCGGTGACCTCGATCTGATGGCCGCTGATCTGGACCTGCATGATGATCTCCTTCGCGTGGAAACGGCGCCGCCGCAGCGGCGTGACGGGAGGCGGCCGGGCCGCTCCTGGGGTTGTGAACGCGCGAACGTGATCCGGTTCCTCCGCGCCGGTCAGCTGGCACGCTGGCGTTCAGACGAGCTGGGAATGCGCAGCGCCTCGCGGTACTTGGCCACGGTACGCCGCGCGACGTTGATGCCGCGCTGCTTGAGCTCCTCCGCCAGCGCCTGATCCGACAGCGGCCGGCGCGCGTCCTCGGCGGCGACCAGCTTGCGCAGCATCGCCTGGATCGCGGTCGCCGAGGCGCTGCCGCCGTCGTCGGTACCGACACCGCTGGAGAAGAAATACTTGAACTCGAAGGTGCCGCGCGGCGTGTGCAGATACTTGCGCGTGGTCACCCGCGAGATGGTCGACTCGTGCATGCCGACTTCCTCGGCGACCTCGCGCAGCACCAGCGGACGCATCGCCTCGGGGCCGTAGTCGAGAAACGCGCTTTGCTGGCGCACGATCGCCTCGGCCACCTTGAGCAGGGTGTCGGCGCGCGCGCGCAGGCTCTTCAGCAGCCAGCGCGCCTCCTGCAGCTGGCCCTTCATGTAGGCGGCGTCGTCGCGGCGCGCGCGCGCGATCAGCGAACAATAATGCTGGTTGATCGCCAGCCGCGGCATGCTGCCGGCGGCCAGCGCCACGCGCCAGCGGCCCTGGTCGCGGATCGCGTAGGCGTCAGGGGCGACGTATTCGACCGCCGGCGCCGACAGCGTCGCGCCCGGGCGCGGGTCCAGCGCGCGGATCAGCGCCGCCGCCTCGGCGACATCCTCGGGCTCGGCGCGCAGGCGGCGCGCGATGCGCCCCAGATCCTGGCGCGCCAGCGTTTCCAGCTCCTCGGCGACGATCCGCCGCGCCAGATCGCGCTGCGGCGTCGCGGCATCGAGCGCGTCGATCTGCACGCCCAGGCAGTCGCGCAGGTCCAGGCTGGCGATCCCGACCGGGTCCAGCCGCTGCAGGCGATGACGCACCGCCTCGATCTCGGCGCTCGCGATGCCGGCATCCAGCGCCGCCTGCACCGGCTCCAGTCCCTCGCGCAGGTAACCGTCGTCGTCGAGCGCATCGACCAGGGCCAGCGCGATGGCGCGATCGCGCGCCGACAGCGGCAGCAGGTTGACCTGCCACTGCAGGTGCTCGCGCAGGCCTTCGGGCGCCGCGTCCTGGGCCTCGGGGCGATCCTCGTCATCGCCGGCGGCGCTGGCGCTGCCGTGGGCGCCGAGACTGCCGAAATCGAGACCGTCCTCGTAACGCTCGGAAGGCTCCCAGGCTTCGCCGGCTTCGTCCGTCGCGGCCACCGCGACCGGTTCGGCGGGAGCGTCGTAGGTGAATTCCTCCGCGGCGGGCGGCGTGGCAACGTCCTCCGGGTCGAGATCCTCCGCGGCGGCGGCCTCGTCCTGCTCGTCACCCAGCTCCAGCATCGGATTGGCTTCGGCCAGCTGCCGCAGTTCGGTCTCCAGTTCCGCGCGCGAAAGCTGCAGCAGGCGGATCGCCTGCTGCAGCTGGGGCGTCAGCGCGAGCTGCTGATTGAGGCGGAGCTGGAGTCCGGGTTTCATCGCGAGCGGACGCCGGGAAGTGACGTCTGCATCCTAACCGTGGCCCGCGGCCCCGGCTAGTGTGGTGTCTCGGAAATGCGCATCCATCATTCCCGCGTCTTTCGGCGCGATACGGCGTTGCGTCTCGTCGCCATGGCGTGACCATGACTCCTCGTCGCGCCGGGTCTCGCACCGGAATCCATCGGCAATCGCTGGCGCGTACTTCCGAGACACCACACTGTGTGGGTGCGTGACGCGTATCGCGGCGTTTACAGGCGGAACTCGCGGCCCAGATAGACCTCGCGCACGCGCTCGTCGGCGAGGATATGCGCCGGCGTGCCCTGGGCCAGCACCGCGCCCTCGTTGAGGATGTAGGCGTGATCGCAGATGCCCAGCGTCTCGCGCACGTTGTGGTCGGTGATCAGCACGCCGATGCCGCGCTCCTTCAGATGGCGCACGATGCGCTGGATCTCGCCGACCGAGATCGGATCGACGCCGGCGAACGGCTCGTCGAGCAGCATGTAGCGCGGCCGCGCCGCCAGCGCGCGCGCGATCTCGACGCGGCGGCGCTCGCCGCCGGACAGGCTCTGCCCCTTCTGGCCGGCGAGATGGGCGATCTTCAGCTCGTCGAGCAGCGATTCCAGCTCGGCCTCGCGCTGGCGCGCGGCCAGCCCGACGCGCAGCTCGAGCACGGCGAGGATGTTGTCGGCCACGCTCAGGCGGCGGAACACCGACGGCTCCTGCGGCAGGTAGCCGATGCCGAGCCGCGCGCGCGCGTGCATCGGCAGGCCGGTGATGTCCTGGTGGTCGAGCTTGATGAAGCCGGCGTCGGCGGCGATCAGCCCGACCACGATGTAGAAACAGGTGGTCTTGCCGGCGCCGTTGGGACCGAGCAGGCCGACCACCTCGCCCTCGCGCACGGCGAAGGCGAAGTCGCGCACCACCTCGCGCCCGCGGAAGCGCTTTTTCAGGCCGGCGGCGCTGAGCATGTCAGCGCGATCCGCCGCCCGGCTTGCCGCTGCTGGCCGCTGGCGCGGGCGTCTTGCCGGCGGCGGCTGCCGCGGCCGCGGGTTTCTTCGGTCGCGGCTGGAAGGTCACGTGCACCTCGCCGCCGGCGGCGCTCTCGCCCTGCATCGCGCCAGTCCGGGTGTCATAGACCAGGCGCTCGCCCTGGAATTCGCCGTGGCCCGGCTGCACCACCTGCGCACCACCGGTCAGGATCACGGTGTCGGTGTCCGGCGTGTAGTCGATGC
>JAJYTG010000007.1 GCA_021793195.1 Pseudomonadota bacterium | reverse complement strand
CCTACGAGCAGCAGTATCTGGAGCAGCGCGGCTACGCCGTGCGCGCCAAGCAGAAGAGCTACACCATCAACGAGAACCTGCTGGGCCTGACCATGTCGGGCGGCGAGATCGACCGCTGGGAGGCGCCGGGCGAGGGCGCGCGCGGCTGGTGCGCGCCGCGTGCCGAGTGGCCGGCGGCGCCGCTGCGCGTCACGTTGCGTTTCGAGCACGGTGAAGCGGTGGCGCTGGACGGCGAAGGACTGCCGGGCCATGTGCTGCTGGCGAAGCTCAACCAGGCCTTCGCCGCCTATGGCGTCGGCCGTGGTCTGTATACCGGTGACACCACCATCGGCCTCAAGGGCCGGATCATCTTCGAGGCGCCGGGCCTGATCGCGCTGCTCGCCGCGCACCGCGCGCTGGAGGAGGCAGTGCTGACCAAGCTGCAGAACCGCTTCAAGCCCGAGGTCGCCAGGCAGTGGGTCGAGCTGGTCTACGAGGGCTTTTTCCACGATCCGCTGAAAGCAGATCTCGAGGCGTTCCTGGCCAGCAGCCAGCGCATGGTCAACGGCGAGGTCGTGCTGGAAACCCAGGGTGGCAGCGTGCAGGCGGTGGCGGTGCGTTCGCCGCATATCCTCAACGCCAGGGGCGCGACCTATGCCCAGTCCGCCGACTGGGGCGTGGCCGAGGCCGAGGGCTTCATCCGCCTCTACGGCATGAGCAGCACGCTGTGGGCGGAGGTGAATCGGGAAGCGCGGAAAGCCGGGACTCGGGATCCGGGACCCGGGACCCGGGGAAAAGCATGAAGCGGGCGCGTCGTGCTGCCTTGTGCCCCTGCTTGAGCCGTTTCGCGGCCTGATCGAGATGACTGACATGCGAAAGTCCTCCGGTAGCGATACCTCTCCCCGGGTCCCGGGTCCCGGGTCCCGGGTCCCGTCCCCGGTCCCCTCACTGCTGACCGCCGCGCTGCAACACCTGCGCGCGCTGGTCGCCTTCGACACGCGCAACCCGCCGCGCGCGATCGGCACGGACGGGATCTTCGATTACCTGCGTGCGCAGCTGCCGGGCTTTGAGTGCGCGTTGACCGATCACGGTGCCGGCGCGGTCAGCCTGCTGGCCGTGCGCGGCAAGCCGCGTCTGCTGTTCAACGTGCATCTCGACACCGTGCCCGATTCGCCGCACTGGAGCGCCAGCCCGTTCGCGCTGCGGGTGACGGACGATCGCGCCATCGGGCTGGGCGCGTGCGACATCAAGGGCGCGGCGGCGGCGCTGCTTGCCGCGGCCGCGCACAGCGACGGTGCCTGCGCCTTCCTGTTCACCACCGACGAGGAAGCCAATGACGCCCGCTGCGTACCCGCCTTCTTGCGCGCTTTTCCGTCTCCCCGAGTCCCGGCCTCCCGGGTCCCGGGTCCCGGGTCCCGGATCCCGTGCTTTCAAGCTGTGGTGGTCGCCGAGCCCACCCGCGGCGAGGCGGTGCTGGCGCATCGCGGCATCAGTGCGGTGCTGCTGCGCTTCGCCGGTCGTGCGGGTCACGCCTCGGGTGCGCAGGGCGTGGCCGACAGCGCCCTGCATCAGGCCCTGCGCTGGGGCGCACGGGCGCTGGACTACGTGGACACGCAGGCGCACCAGCGCTTCGCGGGCCTGACTGGGCTGCGCTTCAACATCGGTCGCGTCGAGGGCGGCATCAAGGCCAACGTGATCGCGCCGGCGGCCGAAGTGCGCTTCGGCTTGCGCCCGCTGCCGTCGATGGATACCGATGCGGTGCTTGCCGATCTGCGCGGGCTTGCGCCGTCAGCGCCCGCGCAGTTCGAGGAAACCTTTCGCGGCCCACCGCTGCCGGCCGGCGACATCGCCGGCGCCGAGGCGCGGCGGCTGGCGGCGCGCGATCTTGCCGACGAGCTGGGGCTGACGATCGGCAATGCGGTCGATTTCTGGACCGAGGCCGCGCTGTTCTCACAGGCCGGGTACACCACGTTCGTGTTCGGTCCCGGCGACATCGCCCAGGCGCACGGCGCCGACGAATGGGTTGCGCTGGATCAGCTGGCCGTCTATGCGGCCCACATGCATCGCATCATCGACATGGGTCTTGCCTGATGGACGCCCACAAGCACATGCGCCAGACCATCGTGCGCCTGCTCTCCAACATGGCCAGCGCGAAAGAGATCCAGCAGTATCTCAAGCGCTTCAGCAAGCTCGACGCCAAGCGCTTCGCCGTGGTCAAGGTCGGCGGCGCGGTCCTGCGCGACGATCTCGAGGCGCTGACCAGTTCGCTCGCGTTTCTGCAGCAGGTGGGGCTGACGCCGATCGTGGTGCATGGCGCGGGGCCGCAACTGGACACCGAGCTGGCCGCGGCGGGCATCGCCAAGAAGACCGTCAAGGGCCTGCGCGTGACCTCGGCGGAGACGCTGGCGATCGTGCGTCGGGTGACGCAGAGCGAGAACCTGCGTCTGGTCGAGGCGCTGCAGCAGGTCGGCGCACGCGCGACCTCGGTGCTGTCGGGCGTGTTCGAGGCCGACTTTCTCGGCCGCCGCACCTATGGCCTGGTCGGCAAGGTGACGCGGGTCAATCTCGCGCCGATCGAGGCCAGTCTCAACGCGGGATCGGTGCCGGTGATCGCGTCGCTGGGCGAAACCGCGGGCGGGCAGATCCTCAACGTCAATGCCGACTTCGCCGCCAACGAGCTGGTGCAGGCGCTGCAGCCGTACAAGATCATCTTCCTCACCGGCACCGGCGGGCTGCTGGACGGCGAGGGCCGGGTGATCGACTCGATCAATCTCGGCACCGACTACGAGGCGCTGATGGCACAGCCGTGGCTGCATTCGGGCATGCGCGTCAAGATCGAGCAGATCAAGGCACTGCTGGACCGCCTGCCGCTGACCTCGTCGGTGTCGATCACCCGTCCGGCGGAACTGGCCAAGGAGCTGTTCACGCATCGCGGCTCGGGCACGCTGGTGCGGCGCGGCGAGCGCGTGCGCCGCTGCACGCGCTGGAGCCAGATCGACACCCGGCGCCTGCGCGCGTTGATCGAGTCGAGCTTCGGCCGCACGCTGCTGCCGGATTACTTCGAGCGCACGCGGTTGTATCGCGCCTACGTCAGCGCGAACTACCGCGCCGCGCTGATCCTGACCCTGGAGGACGGCGTGCCGTATCTGGACAAGTTCGCGGTGGCCGAGGACGCACAGGGCGAGGGCCTGGGACGTGCGGCGTGGCAGGTGATGCGCGCCGAGAATCCGATACTGTTCTGGCGCTCGCGCCACGGCAATCCGGTCAACAACGAGTTCTATTTCGCCGAGGCCGAGGGTTGCCTCAAGCAGCCGCGCTGGACCGCGTTCTGGTACGGCCTCGACGGCTGGGATCGCATCGCGGCCTGCGTCGAGCACTGCCGCACGCGGCCGGCGACGTTGATGGAGTGAATGATGAGACGGGACCCGGGACCCGGGACCCGGGGCAAGCCGGGAAGTGACGCGCGCTGCCTTGAAGGGCAGCGTGCGCCGGCGAGCGCCCAGCCAAGGAAGGCCGGGCAGGCGCCACGCACCAGGGATGGATAGTTCGTAAAGGACTCGGGACTCGGGAAAGGGCGAGCTTTTTTCCGTTGTCATCCCGAGCGCAGCGAGGGATCTGACGAACGGAAGATGAATCACCTGCGGATAGAGCATCGAAATGACCAGGGCGCTTGCGCCACGGTGACCACACAGGAATGCGCATCGCATGAGCAACGAGTCCATGAAAACCGTCGGCATCGTCGGAGCACGCGGGCGAGCCGGGATTTTGCGAGATGCGTTGAAGCGCATCTCGCGCCGGCGAGCGCCCGTAGCAGGAGCGGAGGGCGGGGTGACTTGGCGAGGCCGGGAAGGCCGAGCCTAGTCATCGCTGTGCCCAGAAAAGGAACCGAATCGCATGAGCAACGAGTCCATGAAAACCGTCGGCATCGTCGGAGCACGCGGGCACACCGGCGTCGAACTGATCCGCCTGATCGCCGCACATCCGTGCCTCGATCTGGTCTTCGTGTCGTCGCGCGAACTGGATGGCCAGCGCGTCGCCGATCATGTTGCGGAATACGCCGGCGCGTTGCGCTACGAAAGCCTCGATGCCGCGCAGGCCGCGCGCCGGGGCGCCGATGCGGCGATCCTGGCGTTGCCCAACGATCAGGCCGCGCCATTCGTGGCCGCGCTTGATGCCGTGGCACCGGACACGGTGATCGTCGATCTCAGTGCCGATCACCGCTTCGATGACGGCTGGTACTACGGCCTGCCGGAGCTGACCCGCGCGCGCTACGCGGGGCAGCGCCGCATCAGCAACCCCGGCTGCTACGCCACCGCGATGCAGCTGGCGATCGCGCCGTTGATGGATCGTCTGGCCGGGCCGCCGGTGTGTTTCGGTGTCTCGGGCTATTCCGGCGCCGGCACCACGCCGTCGCAGCGCAACGATCCCGATGCACTGCGCGACAACCTGATGCCGTACCAGTTGACCGGCCACATGCACGAGCGCGAGGCCAGCCGCCAGCTGGGCCTGCCGGTCGAGTTCATGCCGCACGTCGCGGGATATTTTCGCGGCATTACCCTGACCGTGAATCTGTGGCTGACGCAGCCGCTGCACGTCGAGGACGTGCGCACTCTCTATCGCGAACGCTATGCGGGTGACCCGCTAGTCCGCGTGCTCGACGAGGCGCCCTGGGTCAGCCGCATCGCCGGGCGCCATCATGCCGAGGTCGGCGGCTTCACGACATCCGCCGATGGCCGGCGCGTGGTGGTAGTCGTCACGCTCGACAACCTGCTCAAGGGCGCGGCGACGCAGGCACTGCAGAATCTCAACCGGGCGCTCGGATTCGAGGAAACAGCGGGGATTCCGCTGGCAGGCGAGTCGTGAGGGGCGAGCGGTTGGACAGGGAGCGGCATGCGCGAGGAAGATCCTTCGGGCTGTGCCCTCGGAATGACAGGCAAGGCAAGGATGACAGGCGACACAAGAAGGTTGTCACCCTGAGCGCAGCGAAGGCAAGGATGACAGGCGACACAAGAAGGTTGTCACCCTGAGCGCAGCGAAGGGTCTGACGAACCGTACACCGATCGCTGCCGGCACCAGGACCGATCCATGAGCGACCTGCTGTGGAAGAAGGACGGCGTGCGCGTCGATGCGCGCATCATGCAATTCCTTGCCGGCGACGACGTGCTGCTGGATCGCGAGTTCTTTCTGCACGACATCGTCGCCAGCAGAGCGCACGTCGAGAGCCTGGCGCGCATCGATCTGCTGAGCGCCGACGAGGCATCGATGCTGCTGCGCGAACTCGATGCGCTCGCCGAGGATTTCCGCACCGGGCGCTTCGTTCTCGATGATCGCTTCGAGGACGGTCATTCGGCGATCGAGTCGCGTCTGACCGAGCGCCTCGGCGACACCGGCCGCAAGGTGCATGCCGGGCGCAGCCGCAACGACCAGATTCTTGTGGCCACAAGGCTGTGGCTGAAGGACCGCCTGACGGAGCTGGCGGTGCAGTGCCGCGCCGTTGCGGCGGCCTGTCTGGATCGCGCCGAGCGCGAGGCGCTGCCGCTGCCCGGATACACCCACCTGCAGCGCGCGGTAGTGTCATCGACCGCGATGTGGTTCGCCGGTTTCGCGGAGGCCTTCATCGACAATGCTGCGCGCGCGGCGCAGACACTGGCCTGGATCGACGCCAATCCGCTGGGCACGGCGGCCGGCTACGGTGTCAACCTGCCGCTGGATCGAGACCACACCACGCGCGCGCTGGGCTTTGCGCGGCTGCAGATCTCGCCGATCTATGCGCAGCTTTCGCGCGGCAAGTTCGAGCTGGCGGCGATCGAGGCGCTGGCCTCGGCGCTGCTCGATCAGCGCCGGCTGGCCTGGGATCTCAGCCTGTTCACCACCGCCGAATTCGGCTTCGTCACGCTGCCGCCGGAGTACGTCACCGGCAGTTCGATCATGCCCAACAAGCGCAATCCCGACGTGATCGAACTGCTGCGCGCCAGTTACGCCACCGTTGCCGCGGCGCGCACCGAGATCGAGCAGCTGCTGTCCCTGCCTTCGGGCTACCAGCGTGACCTGCAGTACAGCAAGGGCTCGCTGGTGCATGCCTTCGGGCATGGGCTGGGCGCCCTGGCGCTGCTGCCGGACCTGCTGGCGCGATTCGCCTGGAATGCCGCCACGATGCGCGCGGCGATCGAGCCGGCGATGTACGCCACCGATGTGGCGGTGGAACAGGCCGCGGCCGGTGTGCCGTTTCGCGAGGCCTATCGCAAGGCCGCCGAGGCCGCCGCGCAATCCGGCGTCGGCCGCACGCCCGAAGCGAGTCTCGCCGCGCGCGTCTCGCCCGGCGCCGCCGCGGATCTGCGTCTGCCGGTGCTGCGCGAACGTCTTGACGCGCTGACTGCTGCGGGCGCGACGCGTGCCTGAACGCTGGTCCTGAGTGCTGCTGCAGACCTTCGACGTCGCCGCGATCGGCGTGTTCGCCTTGCCGGGCGGGGGTACGCCGCCCTGTGCAAGCCGTGGTTCAGCCCGCCGTCCTGGCCGTTCGGGCCGGTGCGGGCACCGGCGCGGATGCGTTGATGGCGGTCGCGGGTGTCGCGCGCGTGTGCGATCCTTGCGCGCCCTCGCTGACCTGTTCCGGCACCAGCCCGCATGCCGACCATCCCCGAATCGACCGCCGCGCCTCGGCGCCGCAGCCTGCTGCTTTCAGGCCTCGTGCTGCTGCTCGCGCTGCGCGTGCTGTTTGCATTCACCCTGCAGGTCGATTCCGATGAGCCGCAGCATCTCCACGTGGTCTGGGCCTGGACGCAGGGGCTGCTGCCGTATCGCGATGTCTTCGACAATCACACGCCGCTGTTCCAGCTGCTGATGTCGCCGTTGCTGGCGCTGCTGGGCGAGCGCGCCGACATCGTCCCGTTGATGCGGCTGGCGATGATTCCGTTCTACGCACTGGCGCTGTGGGCGGGCTGGCGCATCGGCTGCGCGCTGTGGTCACGCCGGACGGCTGCGCTGGCGACGCTGCTGACCGCGCTGTTTCCGTTCTACTTCGTGCTTTCGGCGCAGTTTCGTACCGATGACCTGTGGTCGCCGCTGTGGGTGCTGGCCGTACTGGTTGGCGTGACCGGCGCGCCCGGCCTGCGGCGGATGGCGGCCAGCGGCCTGCTGGCCGGTCTCGCGCTGGCGGTGTCACTGAAGACCACGGTGCTGCTGATCGCCGGCGCGATCGCGCTGGCGTTGGTGCTGCTGATCTGGCGCTGCAGCGGACGCCGCCTGGCCGCCGCGTCGTCGACTCGCGGCGCGATCGCATTTGCGCTGGCCGCGGCCTTGCCGCTGGCGGTGTTCGCGGCGTTTTTCACCGCCGAGGGTGCGTGGGCGCAGACCTGGTATTGCACGGTGCAGCACAACATCGTGCCCGGGCTGGGCGACTGGAGCGGACATCGCCTCGCGCATGCCATGCGGTTAAGCGTGTTTCCGGCGCTGCTGCTGCTCAGCGCCGGCGTGTTGTGGCGCACGCTGCGGCGCACGACAGATGCCGAACGCTGGCTGCGGCGCAGCGTGGTGCTCGCCGGTGCCGTGCTCTACGTCGGCGCGCTGATCAGCTACTGGCCGCTGGTGCCGGCGCAGGACCTGCTCCCCGTCACGCCGATGCTGATGCTGGGCCTGGTGGCGCTGGTCGAGCGCGATCACGTCGCGCGTGGGGCGATCACCGCCCGGCGTGCCTTGCCGCTCTGGGTGCTGCTGTTCCTGCTGTTCGATCTCGGCGTGATCCTGGCGCTGCGGCCGCCGTGGCGCGATCGCGCGGCCGTGCAGGAAGCCCATCTCGCCGCGGTGCTGCGCCTGACCCGGCCCGATGACGACGTGATGGATGCCAAGGGCGAGTCGATCTTCCGCATGCGCCCGATCTACTGGGCGTTCGAGAACATCACCCAGCAGCGCATGAAGCTGGGCCTGATCCCCGACGATGTGGCGGCGGGTCTGGTGCGCACCGGTACGCCATTGGTCGACGATTACCGCATGCCACCGGGTGCGCAGACGTTCATCGAGGCCAACTACCTTGCCATCGGCATCGGCCGGCTGCGGGTGGCCGGGCTGCTGCTGGATGCGCCGCAGGCAGGTGTGCCGGTCCGGTTCCGGGTGAACGTGCCACAGACTTATCTGTTGGTCGATGCAACCGGCACGGTCGCCGGCGTGCTCGACGGCACGCTGCTGGACGGGCCGCGCAGGCTGGCGGCCGGGGCGCATGAGCTGACGGTTTCGCGACCAGGTCGTTATGCACTGGTGTGGGCACCGGCCATGACGCGCGGTCTGCGCGCGGCCGACCTGTTCGCGCATTAGCCGTTCCGGCTGCGGCAGAGCGGGCACGCATCGCCGTTTCGGCGTGAGCCGAGGGTGCGCTGGCACAGACCGGGCTGAGTTCAGGATGCGGGAGACGCGCCCTGCGGCCTTTCCACTCAGCGCGTCAGCCAGCCCTGGGTGCGTGCGGTGAGCAGCGCGTAGGGAAAAATCCAGAACAGCGCGAAGGCCGAAAAGTACGAGTAGCCGATGCCGTAGACGAAATCCCAGGACCGCTCGCCGCGTAGGTAGTAGAGCATGTTGAACGCGGACACCAGCAACAGCGCCGAGCCGAAGCGCAGCAGCAGATCCGGATGCTCCGGCGTCATGACCACCAGCAGGACGAGAACCGCCCAGCCGACCGGATAGCGCAGGTTGGTGATGACCAGATCCAGCAGCGTGATCAGTCGTGCCCGCAGCGGCCGCTTCCAGACGATGTGACGCGCGAAGCGCAATTCCTCGCGCACGTAGCTGCGGTCCCAGCGCAGGAACATCTTGCACAGCTGGCGATAGCGCGTCGGCACCAGGGTATGCACGATGGCGGCGCGCTGATAGACGCAGTCGTAGCCCTGTTCGAGGATGGCGTTGGTCAGCGCGCGGTCCTCGCCAAAGGTGCAGGCGCGGCCGAGAAAACGCTGTCCGATCCAGGCATCGAGCACGCGCTGCACCACCGCGGCGCGGTAGGCCGCCAGCGCGCCCGGGCAGCAGTAGACGGTGCCGTAGGTGCTTTGCACCGCGCGCAGGAAATCGAACGACAGTGCGTAGCGCACCTTGAGCATGCGCGGGATCAGGCCCTGTTCGCGGTTGTAGACGCTGACCTTGCCGGCGACCGCGCCGATGCGCGGATCACGGAACGGGCCGGCCATCGCCAGCAGGGTGCCGGGCTCGATCACGCTGTCGGAATCGATCGTCACCAGCACCTCGCCGCGGGCGCGGCGGAATCCGGCTTCCAGCGCGGCGCGTTTGCCCCGGTTGCGCTCGAAACGCAGCGTGCTGACCAGGTTCGGGTACTGCGCCGCGGCCTGCTCGATGTACAGCCAGGTGTCATCGCTGCTGCCGTCGTCGACGACGATGATTTCCAGCCGGTCGCGCGGGTAGCGGGCCTGCGCGACCGAATGGATCGAACGCGCCACCATCGGCCCCTCGTTGTAGGCGGGGATGATCACGGTCAGCAGCGGGGCATCACCCGGGTCTGCACTGCGCGGCGTGCGGTAGCGGAACCAGAGCAGGGTACGAAACAGCAGCATCAGCATGCCCATGCCGGCCCAGAGCATCGCCGGGCGCACGACGAGCGAGGCCCAGCCATGCTCGCGCGCCATGTGGATCACGCCGTGGAAGACCTGCAGATGCCAGCTCGCGAGCACCACCAGGCCCAGGCCCAGCAGGATCGCCAGCCGGTAGTAGCGATCACCCGGTATCGCGTGATAGTCGTGCACGTCGCTGCGTGTCAGCCGGTCAATCGTTGTGGCGTGGATGTTCATCGGGCCGAAGTATCGGAGCAGAGCGGCCGTTATACGCATGCCTTTGCGGCGAAGCATGAACGCCGGACGACTGGGCCGCCCGGGGCGACGGCCCGCACGATCAGGGGCCCGAGCGCACGGCCATCAGAAGCTCATGAAGTAGCCGCCGTTGACCGGCAGGTTGGCGCCGGTGATGTAGCCGGCGTCGTCGGCGACCAGGAACGCCACCGCGCGTGCGATGTCGTCGGGGCTGCCGAGATGGCCGACCGGGATCTGCGCGGCGATCCGGGCGCGGATCGCCTCCGGCACCGCCATCACCAATTCGGTCAGGCAGTAGCCCGGCGAGACCGTGTTGACGGTGACGCCCTTGGCCGCCACCTCGCGCGCCAGCGCCATGCTGAAGCCGTGCACGCCGGCCTTGGCGGCGGAGTAGTTGGTCTGCCCGAACTGGCCGGTCTGGCCATTGACCGAGCTGATGTTGACGATGCGGCCGAAGCCGCGCTCGACCATGCCCTCGATCACCGCACGGGTCATGTGGAACAGGCCATCGAGGTTCACCCGCATCAACTGGTCCCACTGCGCGACGGTCATCTTGCGCAGGGTGGCGTCGCGGGTGATGCCGGCCACGTTGGCGAGGATGTCGATGCGGCCGTGACGTTCGCCGACGCGGCGCGCGAGATCGGCGCAACTGGCGTCATCGGTGACGTCCACCGGCTCGAAGGTGATGTGTTCGGCGTGTGCCGCGGTTTCCGCCCTGAAGGCCGCGATGCGTTCGCTGCGACCGGGCAGGTCGGCGGCGATCACCTGGGCGCCCATGCGGGCGAGATGCAGACAAATGGCGGTACCGAGACCGCCGATGCCGCCGGTGACGACGGCAATGCGCTGGGACATGAGGGACTCCGTTATGCGGCGCGGCGCCATCTGGTGCGGCGCAACAAAGCCGCGATGGTAGGCAGGGCCGAAGGGGCTGTCAAACCGTACCGTGATCGATCAGCGCGGCTTGCGCGTGCCCGGTGCGGCCGGCGGCGGTCCGGCGGCCGGCGGCGGTTCGTCACCACGTGCACGTGCCTGGCCGGCGGCGGCCTCGAGGAAGCCGCGCTGCAGCGTCTTCCACATGTCGAGGTTGCGCTCGGTGAGGTCGTTGAGCATGGTCAGCGGCGTCTGCCCGAGCAGGTTCGACAGCTGGCTGCGGAACTGCTGCTGCTGATCGAGGAACACCTGCAGGCTCTTTTCGAGATAGGGGCCCATGAAGCCCTGCAGCGAATCGCCGTAGAAACGGATGATCTGCGACAGCAGGCGGACCGAGAACATCGGCTGGCCGCGATCCTCGTGCTCGGTGATGATCTGCAGCAGCACCGCGCGCGTGAGGTCGTCGCCGGTCTTGGCGTCGCGCACCTCGAAGGCCTCGTTGTCGATCACCAACTGGCGCACTTCCTCGAGCGTGATGTAACTCGAGATCTCGGTGTCGTAGAGACGGCGATTCGGGTATTTCTTGATGATGCGCACTTGTGCCATGCGGAAACGCTAGCAGATGTTATTGCGTTGCACCAGCCGGAATGCTGCGCAGCAATGCGCGCGCATGCAGGCCTCACGCGCAAACACCTGGCCCTGGGCCGCCGCCCGTTCGGCATCCTGCCTCACCTGGCAACGCGCATTGAAGCTGCCACTGGCAGCTTCAGGACATGCGTCTGCGGAGGGCCGGGCAAGCATCCATCCCTGGGCCGCTGCCCGTTCGGCATCCATGCCTCACCTGGTAACGCGCATTGAAGCTGCCACTGGCAGCTTCAAGACATGCGCGTTACCAACCCATGTAGTGGCCGCCGTTGATGGCGAGGTTGGCGCCGGTGATCCAGGCGGCCTCTTCACCGACGAAGAAATGGATCGCGTAGGCGATTTCGGCGGGCTCGCCGAGGCGTCCGAGCGGAATCTGCGCGACGATCTTGGCGCGCACCTCCTCGGGCACGGCCATCACCATCTCGGTGCCGACGTAGCCCGGCGAAACCGTGTTGACGGTGATGCCGAAGCGCGCGTTTTCCTGCGCCAGCGAGATGGTGAAACCGTGCATGCCGGCCTTGGCGGCGGCGTAATTGGCCTGGCCGTACTGGCCTTTCTGGCCGTTGATCGAGCTGATCTGGACGATGCGGCCCCACTTGCGTTCGCGCATGCCTTCGATCACCGGCCGGGTGACGTTGAAGCAGGCGTTGAGGTTGGTGTGGATGACGTCGTTCCACTGCTGGTAGGTCATGCGGTGGAAGGTCGAATCGCGGGTGATGCCGGCGTTGTTGACCAGGATCTCGATCGGACCCAGTGCCTTCTCGATGGCGCGCACCATGGCGACGCAGGAGTCCGAATCGCAGACGTCGCCCGGTACCAGCAGTGCTTCGACGCCATCGCTGCGCAATCGCGCCTGCCAGTCGCGGGCCTTGGCCTCGTCGCGGTAGTTGGTAGCGACGCGATGGCCGCTGGCGGCCAGTCGTCGCACGATCGCCGTACCGATGCCGCCGGTGCCGCCGGTAACCAGCGCAACCCGTGATGTCATGAGCGTGTCTCCATGCGAACCGTGCGCGAGTGTAGGCGCGTGCGCTCAGGCAAAGTCCCGCGGTGCAACACGGGCGGCCGCGCGCGGCAGGGACTCGCGCCGGAAGCGCTCGCGCGCCGCAGCGAGCAGCGCTGTCGGCGTGGCCGCTGCCGCACGGGCGGCTTCAGTCTGGCCAAGGAACGCCAGCGCGGCGCGCAGCGACTCCAGCGGATTGGCGTCGAGCGGGCGATCCGCCGACGATTTCGACAGCTTGCGGCCTGCGGCATCGGTGGCCACCGGCAGATGCAGATAACGCGGCGTCGGCAGGTCCAGCGCGCGCTGCAGCAGGATCTGCCGCGGCGTCGAATCGAGCAGGTCGGAGCCGCGTACCACTTCGGTGATGCCCTGCCAGGCGTCGTCCACCACCACCGCCAGCTGGTAGGCCCAGATCCCATCGGCACGACGCAGCACGAAATCACCGACCGCTACGGCGACGTCCTGTTGCTGCGGGCCCTGCAGGGCGTCGTCGAAGACAATCACGCTGCCGTGCGGCACGCGCAGCCGCCACGCGGTCGGCAGGCCCTGCGCATGGCCGCGCACGCAGGTTTCCGGATGGGTGCCGGCGAACGGTTCGAGATCGCTGCGCGAACAGGCGCAGGGGTAGGCCGCACCGTCCGCGACGAGACGCGCAAGCGCCTCGGCGTAGGCTTGCTGGCGTGTGCTTTGATGAATCGTCTCGCCGTCGCCGGCAAAGCCCAACGCGGCCAGCTGTTCGAGGATCCGGCGATCGCTGCCGGCGGGTTCGCGTGGCGGGTCGAGATCCTCGATGCGCACGCGCCACATGCCGCCGTCGGCGCATGCACAAAGCCAGCTTCCGAGCGCGGCGACCAGCGAGCCGAAGTGCAGCGGGCCGGTAGGCGAGGGGGCGAAGCGTCCGATCGAGGCCATGCGGCGGATCATGCCATTCGGCCACCTTGAAACGCCGGCACGGTGCCCCGAATCAGGGTCCGGCGCCGCGCGCTGCGCGGCGCGTCTGTCTGGAGATCCGCATGACCACCGCTACCGCCCCCGAAACCCGCGCCTTCGAAGCCGAAGTCAGCCAGGTGCTGCACCTGGTGACGCACTCGCTGTACTCGCACAAGGAGATCTTCCTGCGCGAGCTGATCTCCAACGCCTCCGACGCCTGCGACAAGCTGCGCTACGAGGCGCTTTCGAAACCCGAACTGACCACCGGCGACGCGGATCTGCGCATCGAGATCACGATCGACAAGGACGCGCGCACGCTGACTGTGCGCGACAACGGCATCGGCATGAGTCGCGAGGAGGTGATCGAGAACATCGGCACCATCGCGCGCTCGGGCACGCGGCGCTTTCTCGATGCGCTCTCCGGCGACGCCCGCAAGGACACCCAGCTGATCGGCCAGTTCGGCGTCGGCTTCTACTCGACCTTCATCGTCGCCGACCGCGTCGAGCTGGTGACCCGTCGCGCCGAGGCGGACGCCGCTGCGGGCGTGCGCTGGGTCTCGAGCGGCAGCGGCGATTACACCCTCGAGACGGTCGCGGCGCCGGCGCGCGGCACCGCGGTCACCTTGCACCTCAAGGCCGACGAGGACGAGTTCCTCGAGCCGTGGCGGCTGCGCGAGCTGATCGCGCGCTATTCCGAGCACGTCGCTTTCCCGATCCGCGTGCCCAGGCTCGCCGAGGGCAAGCCCACGACCGAGTTCGAGACCGTCAACGACGCCTCCGCGCTGTGGGCGCGACCGAAGAGCGAGCTCAAGGACGAGGATTACCAGGCTTTCTACCGCTCGATCTCGCACGACTTCGGCGACGCGCTGACCTGGACCCACAACCGCGTCGAGGGCAGCCAGAGCTACACCCTGCTGCTGTACGTCCCGGAAAAACCGCCCTTCGATCTCACCTTCAGCGGCCGCGACGAGCGCAAGGGCATCAAGCTCTACATCCGCCGCGTCTTCATCATGGACGCCAGCGAGCAGCTGCTGCCGGCTTATCTGCGCTTCGTGCGCGGCGTGGTCGATTCCGACGATCTGCCGCTCAACGTCAGCCGCGAGATCCTGCAGGAGAACCGCCTGCTGGCGCAGATCCGCAGCGCCTGCGTCAAGCGCGTGCTCGACCAGCTGGAAAAGCTGGCCAGGGACGAGCCGGAAAAGTTCGCCATCTTCCAAAGCAGCTTCGGCGGCGTGCTCAAGGAAGGCATCGCCGAGGACGCCGGCAACCGCGAGCGCATCGCCAGATTGCTGCGCTTCGCCTCGACCGCCAGCGAAGGCGATGCGCGCACGGTGTCGCTGGACGACTACGTCGGCCGCATGCAGGCTGATCAGAAGGCCATCTACGTGCTGACCGCCGACTCGCTGGCGGCGGCACGCGGCAGCCCGCAGCTGGAGGCCTTGCGCGCGCGCAACCTCGAGGTGCTGCTGCTGACCGACCGCATCGACGAGTGGATGCTGGGTTACCTGCGCGAATACGCCGGCAAGCCGCTGCGTCACGTCGGCAAGGGCGAGCTGGACCTCGATCCCGCCGACGCCGAGGCGCGCAAGACCGCGGAAGCCGCGGCCGCTCCGCTGCTCGAGCGCGTGAAGGCGCTGCTGGGCGTGCGCGTGCGCGAGGTCAAGCTCAGCCATCGCCTGACCGAATCGCCGTCCTGCCTGGTGCTGGAGGAGCACGACATGGCCCTGCACATGCAGCGCCTGCTGCGCGAGGCCGGTCACGCGCTGCCCGCGCAGCCGCCGGTGCTGGAGATCAATCCGCAGCATCCGCTGCTCAAGCGCATCGAGGGCGAGACCGATCCCGCGCGCGCCGGCGATCTGGCGCTGTGGCTGCTGGAGCAGGCGCAGGTGGCCGCGGGCGTCACCCCCGACGATCCGGCCGGCTTCGTGCGGCGTGTCAACCGGCTGCTGCTGGAGTCGACGCCCGCGTGAGTCGCGGCGCAGCGGGCGCAGCCGAGGTGGCAGCCGCGGTGCGTGCCGACGTCTGGCTGTGGGCCGCTCGCTTCTTCAAGACCCGCGCGCTGGCCAAGCAGGCGCTGGCCAGCGCCAAGATCGTCAGTGGCGGCGTCGCCTGCAAGCCGGCGCGCACGCTGCGCGTGGGCGAGATGTTGCATATCGCGCGCGGCGATGAACGTTTCGAGATCGAGGTGCTGGTGCTGGGCAACACGCGCGGCCCTGCCGCCGTGGCGCAAACGCTGTATCGCGAAACCGAAGCCAGCCTCGCCGCGCGTGCCGTGCAGCGCGAGCAGCGGCGCCTGCAGCACGCCGGTACACCGCAGCCGCCGCCCGCGCGACCCGGCAAGCGCGATCGGCGCCGCATCCACGCCTTCAAGCAGATCCTCGGCGAGGACTGACGCCAGGCTTCGGCCCGGGGTCGCGTCGAAAGTTTCAGAGTGCGCGTGCTGTCGCCGTACTCAACCGGCGGGGATGTAGCAGAGTTCCTTGCTGGCGCGCCAGACACCATTCCACTGCTCGGCGATGGCGTCCATGAATTGCTTGCGAATGGCCGCCGCCTGCGCCTTGCCGTAGGCCTTTTCCAACATCGCCTTCAGCGACGGATTGGGCTCCTTGCCGATCTCGGCCCAGGGCGCGTTGGGCCAGATGATGCTGAAGTCGGACATGCCGCGCCCGCCGCCGCTGTTCTGGCGCACGAACAACTGCCTTCCCACTTGCTGCTGCGCGCGGCGCTGGCGTATTTCTCCATGGCTTGCATCAGTGCCGGGCCGTGTCCGGGTTTGATGCGCACGTTGTACACGTACGCGAAAGCTGGAACGGGCTCGCTATCCGCGGCCATGTGACTGAGCATGGGCATCCGTTCGGCGACCCAACTGGTCTACTTGCCGGTATGCGGCAGGACGCTGGCATTGAACACCGGGTCGCAGTCCTTGTCGGCTGGGTCCATGAAGTCGAGGCCGGTCCAGGTCTTGGCGTCGACCACAAAGACATAGCGACCGACATCGTCGGTCTGCGCGCTCCCGGTCCACACGGTTTGTCTGGCGCCATGCTGATGCAGGCACTGCGCGTAAGTCTTGATGCCTTCGCGGAAGGCCCGATCCTGCGCTGGCGTCACCTCGGCCAGCCACAGCCGCGATACCGCTCCGCTGTCCTCGGCGTGCACGGCGCCGGCTGCTGCCGCTATCGCCAGACCCATCACGGCGAGCCATCGACACACTGCATTGTTCTTGTTCATGGTGCGACTCCCGACACACGCGGCGCGCCCGGACGCGGAATTGCGGTCGGATCAGCCGTCGCGAATGTGATCAGCGGCCACTGGCACCGCATTCTCCGGAGTGGCAAAGTGAGGCCTCAAGCGGACAGTCAGTGAAAGTGCACTCTGAAGACCCCGGTTTTGCCAAATCAGCGAGGAGACGAGCGATGAAGAAGGCGATGTCCCGCTGCTTGCTGCTCCTGGTCCTGGCCTTCCCGCTGATCGCGGAAGCCACGTCGGTATCCAGCCACTATCTTTTCGTATGGGCGATGGAAGCCCAGCATCCTCATCCTCAAGCCTCCGCGATGGCGTTTAGTAAGCCGACCGATCGGAGGACGGCGCTGCGCACCGCGTTGGGACTGGGCAAGGACTTCCTCGCTGTTTTCGACGTGCGCCCGGGCCCGTCGTTCGGGAAACTCGTCGCGATGCTGCCCGTCGGCGAAGCGGTGATGGCGCATCACACGAACTATGCGGAACCTCCAAACGATGTCCTGTACGCCAACGACTGGCTCGGGAATCGTACCTACGTCTTCAACCTTCGCGATCCCCTGCATCCGCGGCTCTTGCGCAAATTCGGCAGCGTCGGCGCTTTCAGCAATCCACACTCCTTTGTTTATCTTCCCAACGGCAATACGCTGGCGACATTCCAGTATTCCGAAGGGTTCAACCACGCGGCGGGCGGACTGGTGGAATTCGACCCCCAGGGCCGGGTCGTGAGATCCGCCTCGGCAGCCGTGGCGGGACATCCCGATATTCGCCCGTACAGCCTGGCGGTCGTTGCGAAGCTCAACCGCGTTGTCACCGGCAGCGCGGACATGATGGGGGCGCAGGTCAGCCATGTTGCCCAAGTCTGGCGGCTCTCCGATCTGAAGCTGATCAAGACCATGCGACTGCCGCCGCAATCTCGGTTGTACGACACGGCGGCTGATTCGTCGGAGCCGCGCATGCTGGCAGACGGCCAAACGGTTTTGGTTCCGACGTTCAACTGCGGTCTCTTCATGGTTCGGAATCTGGCAGGCGATAATCCGACGCTGCAACATGTCTATGACTTCGGCTACCGCACGTGCGAGGTGCCGGTGGTTGCAGGTGATTTTCTGGTGGAAACCATGCAGAGTGGGCACGCCATCGTGAGTCTGGACGTACACGATCCGGAGCATCCGCACGAAGTCAGCCGCATTCTTCTGCCGCCGGATGAATATCCTCATTGGCTGGCGCTCGAGCCGGGTGGAGATCGTCTAGTCATCACAGGTTATGGCGCGCTCAACACCAAGGTTCGTTTCGCCACGATTGATCGCCGCACCGGCAAACTGACACTCGATCCGGCGACGATCGATTTCACACGCGCATGGCCGGACGGCTGGCGCGGGAGCGCCATTCCGCATGGCGCCGTTTTCAGCAACCCTTGAGACGGCACTGCGGGAAGCAATCATCGCAATGTCGTGCGGGCGAGCCGTCGAAGCCCGATATCGTGGCCAATCAGGGCACGATCGGTGCGCAGTGTTTGATCAGCGTCGATTTGGGAATGCACGACTTCCACATCCACCAGATGAAATCCGAGTGGGAGTGCGGATATGACGACTGGTCGCTGCATCAACCCCCAATGACCGCTATGGGGCGATGGAATACGGGTAGCGACTGTCGCGTTGGGGCCGAAACTTGCCCTTCGCGAACCCGCCGCCGCCGTGTCACGAACGCATGACCTCGTGTCGTTCAATCCGGGGCCGGCAACAGCGACCGCAGCCGATACAACGCCTCCAGTGCCTCGCGCGGGCTCAGCGCGTCGGGATCCAGCGCGCGCAGGGTTTCCTCCAGTGCCGAGGGTGCCGGCGGCGCAAACAGGCCGAGCTGTGGCGAGGGCGCGGCAGCCGGCGGCATGCCGTGTGCTGGACTGCGCTCCAGCGCTTCCAGCGTGTGCCGTGCGTCGGTGATCACCGCCCGCGGCAGGCCCGCCAGCGCGGCCACGGCGAGTCCGAAGCTGCGGCTGGCCGGGCCGTCCTTGACCGCGTGCATGAACACCAGCTGCTCGCCGTATTCGACCGCGTCGAGATGCACGTTGGCGATGCCGGGTACGTCCCCGGCCAGCGCGGTCAGCTCGAAGTAGTGCGTGGCGAACAGGGTGAACGCGCGGTTGACCGTCGCCAGCCACACCGCGCAGGCGCGCGCCAGCGCGAGGCCATCGTAGGTCGAGGTGCCGCGCCCGATCTCGTCCATCAGCACCAGGCTGTGCGCGGTCGCGTTGTGCAGGATCGCGGCGGTCTCGCTCATCTCGACCATGAAGGTGGACTGGCCGCGGGCGAGATCGTCGCCGGCGCCGATGCGGGTGAAGATGCGATCGATCGGACCCAGCACGGCGCGCTGCGCCGGCACGTAGCTGCCGATATGCGCCAGCAGCACGATCAGCGCGGTCTGGCGCATGTAGGTGGACTTGCCGCCCATGTTGGGGCCGGTGATCACCAGCATGCGGCGGGCGTCGTCCAACTGCAGGTCGTTGGGCTCGAAGGGCTCGTCGCGTACCTGCTCGACCACCGGGTGGCGGCCGCGTTCGATGCGGATGCCGGGCGCATCGACCAGTTCCGGGCAGGCCCAGGCCAGCGCTTCGGCGCGCTCGGCGAGGTTGGCCAGCACATCGAGTTCGGCGATCGCCGCCGCGGCGTCCTGCAGCGGGGCGAGCCGGGCGGCGAGCGCGTCGAGCACGCCCTCGTACAGCACGCGTTCGCGCATCAGCGCCCGCTCGCGCGCCGACAGCACCTGGTCCTCGAAGGCCTTGAGCTCGGCGGTGATGTAGCGCTCGGCACCCTTGACCGTCTGCCGGCGCGTGTAGTGCGCCGGCGCGCGTTCGGCCTGCGCCTTGCCGATCTCGATGTAGTAGCCGTGCACACGGTTGTAGCCGACCTTGAGCGTGGCGATGCCGCTGGCGGCCTTTTCGCGCTGCTCCAGCTCCAGCAGGAAGCGGTCGGCGTCGGTGGACAGCAGGCGCAGGCGGTCGAGTTCGGCGTCGTGGCCGGGGGCGATCACGCCGCCGTCGCGCAGCAGCGCCGGGGGTTGCGTGATCACCGCGACGGTCAGCAGGCGCACGCTCTCGCCGTGGTCGCCGACCCGCGCCAGCAGCGCATCCAGCAGCGGGCTGTCCGTGCCCGCCAGTTCGGCGCGCAGCCCGGGCGCAGCGGCGAGGCCGTCACGCAGGGTGGACAGATCGCGCGGGCGTGCCGAGCGCAAGGCGACGCGTGCGAGGATGCGTTCGAGGTCGCCGATCCCGCGCAGCCGCTCGCGCAGTGGCGGAAAACTGCGGTGGTCGATCAGCGCGGCGATCGCCTGGTGGCGTTGCCGCAGGACTTCGCGTGCGCGCAACGGGCGATGCAGCCAGCGCCGCAACAGGCGCGCACCCATCGGCGTGACGCTGCGGTCGAGCACGCCGAGCAGGGTGTGCTCGCTGCGACCGCCGGAGTGCGTGTCGAGTTCGAGATGCCGGCGCGTGGCCGCATCCAGCGCGACGGTCTCGGCGGCATTCTCGATGGCCAGGCCGGCGAGGTGCGGCAGCGCGCTCTTCTGCGTCTCCTGCAGATAGCTCAGCAGCGCCCCGGCGGCGCCGAGTGCCCGCGTCAGCGTCGTGCAGCCGAAGCCGGACAGGTCACGGGTGCCGAAGAAGCGGCACAGTTCGCGCTGCGCGCTGGTCACATCGAAGTGCCAGGGCAGGCGCCGGCGCAGGCCGGGCAGGGCGGTGACCGTCACCGGCCAGGCAGCGTCCTCGGCGATCAGGGTCTCGGCTGGTGCCAGCCGCGCCAGCTCGGCCGCAAGCGCATCCGCATCGGCCACCTCGGCGAGCAGGAAGCGGCCCGCGGCGAGATCGACCCAGGCCAGACCATAGCCGTTGCGGTCGGCGGCGATCGCCAGCAGCAGGGTGTCGCGGCGTTCTTCCAGCAGCGCCTCGTCGGTGACCGTGCCCGGGGTGACGACGCGCACCACCTTGCGTTCGACCAGGCCTGCCCTGAGCCCCGTCGAAGGGCCTTTGGCCAGCGCCGGATCACCGATCTGCTCGCAGATCGCCACCGCCTCGCCGGCGCGTACCAGTTTGCCAAGGTAGCTCTCGACCGCATGCACCGGCACGCCGGCCATCGGGATCGGCGCGCCCGCCGACTGCCCGCGCTGGGTGAGGGTGATATCGAGCAGACGCGCGGCCTTGCGCGCGTCATCGTAAAACAGCTCATAGAAATCGCCCATGCGAAACAGCAGCAGGGTGTCCGGGTACTCGGCCTTGGCGGCAAGGTACTGCCGCATCAGCGGCGTGTGCTGCACGGGATCGTCGCGGGTCATCAGCGGCAGGGCGGGGTTGGCGCGAGCACGGCGCGGGAGTAGAAGGGGGGCTTTCGGATTCCGGAGTGTCGCATGGCCGCGAGCCCCGTTCCCATCGACGCCGACCTGCACGCGCTGGCCGAAGCTGTAGCCGACGCCTTGCGCGCCCACGGTCTGACCATCGTCGCCGCGGAATCGTGCACCGGCGGCTGGATCGCCAAGACGCTGACCGACCTGGCCGGCAGTTCGGCCTGGTTCGAGTGCGGCGTCGTGGCCTACAGCTACGAGGCCAAGGAAGCGCTGCTGGGCGTGCATCCGCATACGCTGGAGCGCCACGGCGCGGTCAGCGAAGAGGCGGTGCTCGAGATGGTTTCGGGTGCCCTGGCCCGCTTCGGCGCCGGCATCGCGGTCGCGGTCACCGGCATCGCCGGGCCGTCGGGAGGCACGCCGGAAAAGCCGGTGGGCACGGTGTGGATCGCCTGGAAACGCCGCGGCGGCTACGCGCGCGCGCGGCTGTTCCAGTTCGCCGGTGATCGCGAGGCCGTGCGTCGCCATACCGTGGCCGCGGCCCTCGTCGGGGTGAGGCGGATCCTTACGGAATCAGGCGGCGAGCCCCGGCGTTCCGCTGTCGACGCTGTGGGATAATCGGCGCCCAGCAGCGTCGCGGCTTTTGCGACAGCGTCGCGGCACTCTTGCTTCAACCTGACGGCTCAAAGGGAATCACGATGGATGAGAACAAGCGTCGCGCGCTGACCTCCGCGCTCAGCCAGATCGAAAAGCAGTTCGGCAAGGGCGCGGTGATGCGCATGGGCGACCGTACCGACGACGTCATCGAGGCGATCTCCACCGGCTCGCTGGGCCTCGACGTCGCTCTCGGCGTCGGCGGCCTGCCGCGTGGCCGCGTGGTCGAGATTTACGGCCCCGAATCCTCCGGCAAGACCACGCTGACCCTGCAGGTGATCGCCAACTGCCAGCGCAGCGGCGGCGCCGCGGCCTTCATCGACGCCGAGCACGCGCTCGATCCGTCCTACGCCGAGAAGCTGGGCGTCAACGTCGACGATCTGCTGGTGTCGCAGCCCGACACCGGGGAGCAGGCGCTGGAGATCGCCGACATGCTGGTGCGCTCCAACGCCGTCGACATCGTGGTGATCGACTCGGTCGCCGCGCTGACGCCCAAGGCCGAGATCGAGGGAGAGATGGGCGATTCGCACGTCGGCCTGCATGCGCGGCTGATGAGCCAGGCGCTGCGCAAGCTCACCGCCAACATCAAGAAATCCGGCTGCCTGGTGATCTTCATCAACCAGATCCGCATGAAGATCGGCGTGATGTTCGGCAGCCCCGAGACCACCACCGGCGGCAACGCGCTGAAGTTCTATGCCTCGGTGCGTCTGGACATCCGCCGCATCGGCGCGGTCAAGAAGGGCGAGGAGATCATCGGCTCGGAGACCCGCGTGAAGGTGGTCAAGAACAAGGTCGCGCCGCCGTTCCGCCAGGCTGAATTCGAGATCCTCTACGGCGAGGGTATTTCGCGTCTCGGCGAAGTGATCGAGATGGGCGTCAACAACGAGCTGATCGAGAAATCCGGAGCCTGGTACAGCTACAAGGGCGAGCGCATCGGTCAGGGCAAGGAGAACGCCCGCCAGTACCTCAAGGAACACCCGGAGATTGCCGCCGAGATCGAGGCGCAGCTGCGCGCGCGCCTGCTGACCGCCAAGCTGCCGGTCACCGCTGCGGCCACTGCGACGGCCGAGGTCGAGGAGGCCTGAGCGACAGCCGCATCCGGCACCGTGGCTCCGGCCGCGGTGCTCCCGGATGCGGGACACTGAGGTCCCTGCTCGCGCATGATCCATCGCCGCAGCCGCACCGAAGACGACGCCCCGCGTCGCAGCGCCTACGACCGCGCGCTGGAGATGTTGGCGCGTCGCGAGCATTCGCAGCGCGAGCTGCGCACGCGCCTTGACCGCAGCGGCTATGACGAAGCCGACGCCGATGCGGCACTCGCGCGTCTGCACGACCAGCACTATCAGAGCGACGAGCGCTTCGCCGAAATGCTGCTGCGCAGCCGCATCGCGCACGGCTACGGTCCGCGCCGCATCCGCGCCGAGCTGGCGACGCACGGCATGCCGGTGGCGACCATACAGCGGCTGCTCGCCGCCGCCGCGACCGACTGGCTGGCCCTGGCGACGGCACAGCTGCGCCGGCAGTTCGGCGCCGTCGGCTCCCGCATCGCGACCGAACGCGCGCGGCGCGCCCAGTACCTGCTGCGGCGCGGATTCGACGCTTCCACGGTAAGATCAGTCACTCACGCTGAGCTGGACGAGGCGACCGACGACGCGGACTGATCGCGTACTCGCGACCCCCGCCCGGAGCCGTGCCCCTCGACCCGTCCGTGTGCGTGTCCATGAAAACCGCCGAAATCCGCTCCCGCTTCCTCGACTTCTTCCGCGCCCGCGGCCACAGCATCGTGCCGTCCGCCACGCTGGTGCCGGCCAACGACCCGACCCTGCTGTTCACCAACTCGGGCATGGTGCAGTTCAAGAACGTGTTTCTCGGCAGCGAAAAGCCGGGCTACGTGCGCGCGGCCGACGTGCAGCGCTGCCTGCGCGCCGGCGGCAAGCACAACGACCTCGACGCGGTGGGCTACACCGCGCGTCACCACACCTTCTTCGAAATGCTGGGCAACTGGTCGTTCGGTGACTACTTCAAGCGCGAGGCCATCGCCTGGGCGTGGGAGCTGCTGACGGTCGAATTCAAGCTGCCGCCCGAGCGGTTGTGGGTGACGGTCTATCACAGCGACGACGAGGCCTACGGCCTCTGGAAAGACGTCATCGGCGTACCCGCCGGACGCATCGTGCGCATCGGCGACAACAAGGGCGCGCCGTATGCCTCGGACAATTTCTGGCAGATGGCCGATACCGGCCCCTGCGGCCCCTGCACCGAGATCTTCTACGACCACGGCCCCGGTGTGACCGGTGGTCCGCCCGGTTCGCCCGACGCCGACGGCGATCGTTACATCGAGATCTGGAATCTGGTGTTCATGCAGTTCGACCGTGCCGCTGACGGCACGTTGTCGCCACTGCCGGCGCCCTGCGTCGACACCGGCATGGGCCTCGAGCGTCTGGCCGCGGTGCTGCAGCACAAGCACTCCAACTACGAGATCGACCTGTTCGCACACCTGATTCGCGTCGCCGCTGAACTGACCGACACGCAGGACCGGGCCAACAAGTCGCTGCGCGTGATCGCCGACCACATCCGCGCCTGCGCCTTCCTGATCGTCGACGGCGTGCTGCCGTCCAACGAGGGCCGCGGCTATGTGCTGCGCCGGATCATCCGCCGCGCCCTGCGCCACGGCTGGATGCTGGGTGTGCGCGGCGAGTTTTTCTGGAAGATGGTGGCTCCGCTGGTCGTCGAGATGGGCGGCGCCTATCCCGGCCTGGCGCAGAAGCAGGCCACGGTCGAGCAGGCTCTGCGCGCGGAGGAACAGCGTTTCGGCGAAACCCTCGAACATGGCATGAAAGTGTTCGAAGAGGTCGCCGCACGCGCAGCGCACGGTCAGATTGCGGGTATCGATGCGTTCCGGTTGTATGACACCTACGGCTTCCCGGTCGACCTCACCGCCGACATCGCACGCGAGCGCGGTCTGGCGGTCGACATGGTCGGTTTCGAGCAGGCCATGAACCAGCAGCGCGAACGTGCCCGCGCAGCGGGCAAGTTCGAGGCCAAGGGTCAGATGCCTGCAGAGCTGGCCAGCCAGCTGCAGCCCACGGTCTTTCTGGGTTACGAGGCCATGCGCAGCGCCGACTGCACGGTGCTCGGCATCATGCGCGACGGCAGGCAGGTCAGCCAGTTGGCTGAGGGCGAGGAAGGGCTGCTCATTCTCGATCGCACGCCGTTCTATGCCGAGTCCGGAGGTCAGGTAGGCGATACCGGCGTGCTTTCCAGTCCCGTCGGCCGCTTCGAGGTTGGCGACACGCTGAAGATGGGTGGCGTGTTTTTCGGTCATGCCGGCCGCTGGCACGGCGCGCGGCCGCTGCACTGCGGCGACGTGGTCGAGGCCAGCGTTGACGCGGCACGGCGCCAGGCGATCGTGCTCAATCATTCGGCTACGCACCTGCTGCACGCCGCGCTGCGCAAGCTGCTGGGCGAGCACGTCGCGCAGAAGGGCTCGCTGGTGGCGCCGGATCGTCTGCGCTTCGATTTTTCGCATTTCCAGCCGATCACGGCCGAGCAGCTGCACCGGATCGAAGGCCTCGTCAACGCCGAGATCCGCCGCAACGTCGCCGCCGAGATCCGCCTAATGGGCTATCAGGAGGCGCTCGCCTTCGGCGCCCTCGCGTTGTTCGGCGAGAAGTACGGCGATCGGGTGCGCGTGCTGAAAATGGGCGATTTTTCCACCGAACTGTGCGGCGGCACGCACGTGACGCGCACCGGCGACATCGGCCTGTTCAAGATCGTCAGTGAATCCGGCGTGGCCGCCGGGGTGCGCCGCATCGAAGCGGTGACCGGAGCCGGGGCCGAGGCACACGTGCTGGCCGAGGAGCAGCGGCTGGACGAACTTGCGACGCTGCTGGGCAGCGCTTCCGGCGAGATGCAGGACAAACTGCGGCAGATGCTGGAACGGCAGAAGAGGCTCGAGCGCGAACTGGATGTGCTGAAATCCAGGGCTGCCGGTGCGGCCACCCTGGACCTCGCGACCCAGGCGGTCGCGGTCGGCACCATCAAGGTGGTCGCGGCCCGCGTCGACGGGATGGACGCAAAATCCCTGCGCGAGGGCGTCGATCGGCTCAAGCAGAGCCTCGGTGACTGCGTGGTGCTGCTTGCTGCCGGCGCGGAGGGCAAGGCCAGTCTCGCCGCTGGTGTGCACGGTGCGGCAATGGCGCGCTACAAGGCGGGCGACGTCGTGGCCCATGTCGCGCAACAGATCGGCGGCAAGGGCGGTGGCCGCAGTGACATGGCGCAAGGTGGCGGCAACGACGGCCCGCTGCTGGATGCCGCGCTGTCAGCCTTGCCGGCGTGGCTGGCTGCGCACGCCTGATGCCCTGATTTCATTGCGCAGGCAACTGCGCGTGGGCTAGTATCACCAAGCTGCGGCACCGGACCCCCATGTTTCGCCGCGGCAACACGACTCAATATCAAGACGCCGCAATTGATGGCATTTGACGGCGTTGACCGGCTCCCTGGACGCCTCCGACGGTGGAAGCGGTCGACAGGAGCAGGCGAGCCAGCGAATCGGAGCACGACCCCATGTTGATCTTGACCCGCCGGGTGGGCGAAACCCTGATGATCGGCGACCAGGTGACGGTCACCGTCCTCGGCGTGAAGGGCAACCAGGTGCGCATCGGTATCAATGCACCGAAGGATGTTTCGGTGCATCGCGAAGAGATCTATCAGCGCATCAAGCGCGAACAAAGCGAGCCCGGTCTGGCTGGCGTTGACGAAGGCAGCACGGGCAGCACGGGCAGCGAAGGCGCTGCGTGATCATCGAGGGTTCCGTCGGGGCAACGCAGCCGTTATGCTTGCGCACCCGCCAGGGACCACAACGCACCACGGAGAGATGCCCGAGAGGCCGAAGGGGCTCCCCTGCTAAGGGAGTATAGGGTCAAAAGCTCTATCGAGGGTTCGAATCCCTCTCTCTCCGCCAGTTTTCAGAGCCGCAGCCATCGCGCTGCGGCTTTTCATTTTGCGCTGGCGATTCGGCTTCGTGCAGCACGCCTGCGATCGTGTTCGACATGCATGCTTTCGCTGCCGTCGTGGCACGCGCGAGTCGCGTGACAAACGGCACGGCGAATGGACGGCCAAAGAAAAAGGCCAGCGAGAGTGCATTCGCTGGCCTTCGTCCGGAGATGGCGCGCCCGGAGAGATTCGAACTCCCGACCACCAAGTTCGTAGCCTGGTACTCTATCCAACTGAGCTACGGGCGCGTGGTGCAGCTGCGGTGCGATAGCTGCACCGCTCACCGGCGAGCGATGTCGAGCGCCGCGTGGTGAGCAGCGGATTATTCCGTTGCCTAGACGCAACGTCAAGCCCCGATCCCGCACGGGCGGCCCTCAGAGCACGCTGCCGAAGGCGCCGAACACACCCAGCGTCGTGGTCAGCGCGACAATGACGATGACCACCCAGCGATAGGCGCCGCGCAATCGATGCGCCGGGGGCAGCGCTTTGATCGCCAGCGCGACCAGGAACCCGAGCACCAGCGGCAGCATCAGGGCGTTCATCACCTCGACCCCGATCGACAGCGCTACCAAATCGGGAGCCAGCGCAACGATCAGCGCGCCGCCGACGACGCCCAGCGTGAACACGACATAGAACCAGGGCGCTTCGAGCGGATGGTCCGCCAGCGAATGCCGATAGCCGGCGACCTCGCCAAAACCCCAGGCGGCGGCCAGGCTGACCACGATGGAGGCCACCATCGCGGCACCGAGCAATCCGATCCCGAACACGGTGCGGCCCAGCGTTTCGCCCAGCGCCGGGGTCAGCGCCTGCGCGACCTGGCCGACGGTGTCCAGCGGCGGGCTGCGGTGTCCGGCCCACAGTGTCGCCGCGGTCACCATCAGCACGGCAGCCATCACCACCTGCGTCAGCACGGCGCCCAGCGCCGTATCCCAGCGTGCCGCGACATACTGCTGCGGTTGCAGGCCTTTGTCGGCCACCGCGGACTGCTGGTAGAACACCATCCACGGCATGATCACGGCGCCGATGTTGGCGGCGACCAGATAGGCAAAATCGCCGCGGTGCAGCGGCATGTGCAGCAGCCCGGAGGTCACGTCGTGCAGGCGCACCGGCGACTGCACCGCCACGACGATGAAGACCAGCTCGAACAGGCCCAGCAGGATGGCCACGCGTTCGACGCGCCGGTAGCTTCCGCTCCATACCACGATCAGCAGAAATCCGACTGCCAGCGCAAGGCTCCACAGACGCGGCACGCCGAACAATTCGCCAACCCCGGCGACACCTGAGAACTCGGTCAGCAGGGCGCCGATGGTCGCGATGGCCAGGCCGCTGACCGAGACCCAAGCCCAGATCGGCCCGAAGGTCTCACGAATCAGTTCACCGTGGCCCTTGCCGGTGAAGATGCCCAGACGCACCGTCAGTTCCTGCACCACGTACAGGACCGGAATCAGCAACAGCTGCAGGCCGAGTAGCTGGTAACCCCACTGCGCGCCGCTCTGCGCGGCGGTCAGCACGCTGCCGACGTCGGTGTCGGCGAGCATCACCACCAGCCCTGGGCCGAGCACGGCGAGGAAGAGCCTCCACGACGAGGTAGTCCGCGGCGTGGATGGTCGATCGGTGATGGGGATGCTCACAGGGCGGCAGGGCGCGGCGGTTGTTCTGCAAATGATACACGTTCGCGTATGCGCTTGACCACGCCGTATGCGCCGCGTCAGCGAGCCGCTTCGCGCCGGCGATGCCGATGCACTTCGATGGCGAAGGTGCCGAGACCGACGCCGGCCACGCATACCACCGCCAGCAGCAGCGGCAGGTCGATCGAGCTCAAGCCATGCACGCGCAGCCCGGTGGCGAGACGCCACTGCGCCAGCTGCGGGAACAGCGTGGCCAGCACGCCGCTGATCACATAGGCCAGTCCGCCCCACAGCAAGGTGCGCGCCGCGGTCAGCAGCGCGACATCATGGATCGCCTGCGGTGACAGTTTGCGGCTGGCCGCGAGGCGTCCGAACAGGGTGCCCGCCAGCGCCTGCACGATCAGGGTGCCGAAGCCGAACAGGGCACCCGGCAGCCAGCCCCATGCCGCCCCGGGCATGACCGGGGCCAGCGTGGTGTACAGGATCAGTGCGAAAGCACCGAACCCCCAGCCGGCGACGAAGCCGTGCACGGCCGGCATCCAGCCGGTCATCCGTGCCCAGCGCGCCGACTCGACGGGCTCGGTCAGCTCGCTTTCGTGACAGCTGCCCATGAGATGCAGATGCAGCACCCGGCGCTGGCGCAGCATCAGCACGCCGCCCGCCGCCATCAGCAGTCCGATGGGTACGTACAACGCCTGCTCCAGCCAGCGGTTCTGCATCCAGTGCGACAGGCCCAGCCAGGCCAGCTCGCTGGCGATCGCGCGCTGCACGGTGAAGCTCAGCGAGAACAACAGTCCGGCGCGCAAGCCCTTGCGGCCGGAATGACTGCCGATCGCATAGCTGAAGGTGATCGGCCAGGTGTGCTCGTCCGGGACCACGCCATGCACCAGGCCCAGCAGCCAGGCCGTGACCAGCGCCGCCAGCACACCCGGATGGGAGGGGTTCCAGAGATCGATCGGTGGCATCGGTGACTCCGGGGCGGACGCCCCATGGTGCTGCGCGATAACAGTGTTCGATTACGGGAGCATAGAGAGTCTGTCAAGCCGCCCGGGTGGTCGGGCGCAGCGTGGCAGGCCGATCGGACATGCGGGCGTGGCCTTTGAAAGCTGCAGTCAGACGATGGCGAAGCGGGGGAAGATGAAACGCTTGGCCTGATCCAGCAGCAGCGCGAAGGCGACGCTCGCGCCCAGCAGCGCCAGCACCACGAGCCACGGCAGCGCGGCCATCAGCAGTCCGAAACCAGCCAGCACGCTGACCAGCGCGAGGTCGCCGAGGCTGGCCAGCACCATCCAGCGCGAAGGTGCGAGCCGCCACAGGCGGTCGTCATTGCGCAAGACATACAGGCTGGCCTGGTTGCTGAACACCAGGATCAGGAACACCACCGTCTGCAGCTGCGCGGCATTCAGGCCGAGGGCCGTGGCGCCCAGGTACATGCCCAGTGCGAACGCGAGCGACAGCGCGGCCAGCGCGATCGCCGCGCCGATCAACTTGCGTACATGCCAGCGCTGCGGCCGCGCCGCGGGCCGCACCCGGTCACTGGCGATGCTCATGGTGGCGAAGTCGTTGGCGAACAGCATCAGCACGATCAGCAGCGGCGAGATCAGGAAGCGACCCGTCAGCAGCAGGCCCAAGGTCAGGAAGATGACGATCTCGAACACCCGAAGGACCTTGTTGAGTGTGTAGGTCAGCATGCGCCGGTGTACCTCGCGCCCGGCACGAACCACGGTCAGCACACCGCCCAGGCCGGGATCGGTGAGCACCACGCCGGCGGCCGCCTTGGCCACATCGGTGGCGCTGGCCACGGCGATGCCCAGCTCGGCCTGACGCAGCGCGGGTGCGTCATTGACGCCGTCACCAGTCATGCCGGTGACGTGGCCGGCTTTTTGCAGTGCGGCGACGATGTGGTGCTTGTCCTCGGGCAGCACGCGTGCGTAGAGGTCGCAGTCTTCAGGATTTTGCGCACCCGTGCCCTGCGCTTCGCACACACGGGTGCCCAGGCCCAGCTTGGCACCGATGGCGCGCGCGGTTTCCTGGGCGTCGCCGGTGGCCATGCACACCCGCACACCGAGTTGCGCGAGCTGGGCGATCAGTGCGGCGGCGTCGGGCCGCGGCGGATCCGACAGGCTCACCACGCCCAACAGTCGCAACGCATCGGCGGGGCCGGCCGCTACCGCCAGCACGCGCGCGCCGCTTGCGGCCAGCGTGCGTTCGGCGGCATCCAGAACGGCTTGCCGATCAGCAGTCAGCTTGCACAGCGGGCCAATGACGTTGGCTGCGCCCTTGAGCGCGTGCCATGCATGTCCGTCCACGCTGTACACGCCCTCGCTGCGGCGGACAGCCGGATCGAAGGGGTGAAAATCGCGGCGCGTTGGCGCTTCGAGCAGCAGCTTGCGTTCACGCGCCGGGCCGAGGATGGCGAGATCGAGCGGGTCCTGCGTGGCGTCGTCACTGGCCAGGGCGGCTGCGCGCAGCACGGCGTCTTCGTCGCTGCCCGTTGCGAGCGCGGTCGTGCCGGCCAGAGTCAGGGTGTTCTGTGTGAGCGTGCCGGTCTTGTCCGACACCAGGGTGTCCATCGCTGCGGCTTCTTCCACCGCGGGCAGGCGCGTGACCAGCACTCCCTGATGCGCGAGCTCGAGGCTGCTGACCGCGGTGGCCAGCGTATAGGTGGCCGGCAGCGCGACCGGCACCGAAGCCACTAGCAGCATCAGCGCAAACACGGCCGTTTCCAGCAACGGCAGGTGATGCAGCAGGGCGTAGGCCACCACCAGCACAACCAGCGCGGCGTCGAAGATCACCAGCCGTTTGACGATGGCGAAGATGGTGCGCTGCATGTGGCTGGGCGCGTTGGACGTGCGCACCAGTTCCGCCGTGCGGCCGAAAAAGGTGTGCTTGCCGGTGGCGGTCACCTCGCCGCTGGCCTCGCCCTGGCGCACGACCGCACCGGTCCAGGCCGGCTTGCCGGGGCCGGCGTCGACCGGCAGCGACTCGCCGGTGAGCGCCGCCTGATCCAGTGCCACGGCGCCGTCGAACAGGGTGAGGTCTGCCGGCACCAGATCGCCCGCGCGCAGGTGCACGATGTCGCCCGGTACCACCTGCTCGGCCGGGACCTGACTCCAGGTTCCGTCGCGCAGCACGCGCGTGTTCACATGCAACTGCTTGCGCAGCAGCGCCAGTGCATCCACGGCGCGCCGCTCCTGCACGAAGGCCATTACCGCGTTGAACACCAGCAGCAAGGCGATCACCAGTGCCTCCAGCCTCCGTTGCAGCAGCACCTGCAGCACGATCACCGCTTCCAGCATCCACGGTACCGGTGCCCAGAACCGGGCTGCCAGCTGCCGCCACACCGATGGCGTCTGGTCGGCGATGGCGTTGGGTCCGTACTGTGCGAGCCGCTGCTGCGCCTCGGCGATGCTCAGCCCGCGCGTGCGATCGGTGGACGGCGTCGTGGACGCGGGCGGCGGCGTCATCGGCGCTCCGATTTCAGCCGCTGCCCGCGTCTTGCGTGCGGCGATAGCTGTGCAGCTCCAGGCCCGGCACGAAGCTCAGCACCACGGTAGTGGTGAACTGCAGCAGCAGAGAGGGCAGGGCGGCACTCATCGTCGATGACATCCGCGTCAGCAGCGCAGGGTGCCAGCATACTGCTGTCGCGCTGTCGCTCTTGACCGGGATCAATCGCAGCGGGTGCATGCGATGTAAGGTCTGCCGGGCGAGAACGCAGCGGAGACGCGCGCATGATCCGTTTCAGCAGCCATGGTGCCGCCAAGCAGGTGACCGGCTCCTGCCATCGGGTCGAAACGCAGCGCGCCCGCGTGCTCGTGGACTGCGGCCTGTTCCAGGGCGGCCGCGAGATCGAGGAGGAGAACGCCGCAGAGTTCGGCTTCGACGTCGCGACCGTCGATGCGGTCCTGCTGACCCACGCGCATCTGGATCACTGCGGTCGCCTGCCGCTGCTGCACAGGCGCGGTTTCCGCGGACGCATCGTCGCCACCGCTGCCACCCGCGAGCTGGCCCGACTGGTGCTGCTCGACGCCGCCGGCCTGCAGGAAGAAGACGCGCGCCGCGCCGAGCGCCGCACCCGCCACAGCGGCGAGCCGGCGCCGGCGCCGCTGTACGGAATCACCGACGCGCTGCGGGTGATGGACCTGTTCGATCTGCCGCTGGCCTATGGCGAGCGACGCGAGGTCGCGCCCGGTTGCCACGCCACCTTCGTCAACGCCGGGCACATTCTCGGCTCGGCCTCGGTGTTGCTCGAGATCGACGATGGCGCAGAGCAGGCCAGCGTGCTGTTCTCCGGCGACCTCGGCAATCCCGGCCGGCCGCTGCTGGACGACCCCGCGCCGCCGCCGCGTGCGCCCGACTACGTGGTGATGGAGACCACCTACGGCGACCGCGATCATCGTCCCTGGGATGCCTCGGTGACCGAACTGGTCGAGGCCGTGGCCGCCACTCATCGGCGCGGCGGCAACGTGGTGATTCCGACCTTCGCGCTGGAGCGCGCGCAGGAGATCCTCTACGCGTTGCATCGGGGCATTGCCCGCGGCGCATTGCCGGCGCATCTGCCGGTGTTCCTCGATTCGCCGATGGCAATCTCGGCGACCGAGATCTTCCGCGACCACCCCGAGGCGCTGCGCGCGGCGGTGGTCGCCGAGTTCGACCGCGACCGCCCGTTCGACCTGCCCGGCCTGCGCTTCACCCGCGAAACCGCCGAGTCGATGGCAATCAACGCGATCCGCGGCGGCGCGGTGATCCTGGCCGGCTCCGGCATGTGCACCGGCGGGCGCGTGCGCCACCACCTGCGCCACAACCTGTGGAATCCGGCCAGCAGCGTGATCTTCGTCGGCTATGCCGCGGCGGGCACGCTGGCACGCCGGATCATCGACGACGCCCGACGCGTGCGCTTGTTCAACGAGGAGGTGCAGGTGCAGGCCGCGATCCACACCATCAACGGCTTCTCGGCGCATGCCGGGCAGAGCCAGCTGCGTGCCTGGCTGGCGCGCTGCGGCCAGCCGCGCCGGGTGTTTCTGGTGCATGGCGACTACGAGCGCGGCATGCAGTCGTTCGCGGCACTGCTCGATCGCGACGGCATCGCCTGGCAGATGCCCGGCGCCGGCGAGCCGATCCTGCTGGGTGGTGATCGCCCCGCCTGAGGCCGGCGCGCGGCGGCGGTGCTGTGGCGGCCAGCGCCTTGATTTCGCCTGCGTCTGAACGATGGCGGCGGCCAGTGACCGCGTCGACCGGAAGACGGACCACTTCGGCGCCTCCGACCAGGGTGCCGCCCGCAGGTAAGGCACCCCGCGCGACGCTGGGATTCGCCCAAAGAAAAAGGGCTCGGAGATGGGTCCGAGCCCTTGTAGATGGTGGTGGAACACGGAACCGAACCCGCGTCCGTAATCCGAACCGGATAGTAACGTCTTGGCCATAAGGGCGTGAATTCGACGATTTGGCCGCCTTGGCCAGATACCACCGCCCTCACAGCGCTTGCACGCTACGCAGCATCGCCTGCTGGCTCATCCCATGAGCCTCCATCCTTAGAAAATTCTTCGCAAATCAGCCATCTGACGTTGCTGCCTTGAAAATTTTGCACTATCCTGTCGTGGTTTGCTCCAATTTGGCCACTACCAATGTCTAAAAGTACCAGCGAGGGCGAGATCCTCACCATCAAGCAGGTCGCCGACTACCTGAAGGTCACGGAGCGGACGATCTACAGGTTGGCAGCCGCCAAGCAGATCCCTGCCTTCAAGGTGGGAGGGAGCTGGCGGTTCTCGCGGGCTGACATCGATAGCTGGATCAAGCAGCAGTCGATGGAGGGGCTCGAAACCAGCCGTGAACAAGATGGCGACGCCACTGGCCAACCGAACAATGGGGAGCGAAAGTAATGCTTGGACTGACTCTACGAGAAGAATTCCGGGGCAAACGCCTCAAAGGGACAGCCATTGAGCTCTCCAACGACACGAACACCGGCGCGACTCAGATCGCAGCCCAGGAGTTCTTGGAGATCACGTATCCGACCCACGATCTGCTGAAAGGGATCGAGGCGGTCGGCCCGAACCAAGGGCGTCCGGTCGTGGTGATCGGCGAGCGGGGCCTCGGTAAGTCTCACTTGATGGCCGCGCTGTACCACGCAGTCAACGATGCGACCTCGACGGGTGCGTGGCTGAACTCCTGGGCCACCACCTTGAGCGATCCGCAGATCAGCAAGATCGGGCTGCGCAGCGGAATGACGGTGATCGGTGAGAGCCTTCACCGGCAGCGCTACAAGTTTCTATGGGACTTGCTGTTCGAGCGCCATCCCCGCGGCACTTACATCAAGGGCAAATGGGAGGGAATGGGAGCGGCCAAAACCGACATCCCGTCTGACAAGCTGATCCTCGAGATGTTGCAGCACACGCCGACGATGTTGCTGCTGGACGAATTCCAGACTTGGTACGACGGCCTGACCAACACCAAGCAGTACCCGTGGAAGAACTGGGCGTTCAACTTCATCCAGATCCTGTCCGAGATCGCCAAGGAGCATCCGGAATTGCTGGTGCTCGTGATTTCGGTTCGCAACGGTGGAAGCGACGCCTATCAACAAGTGCATCGCGTCAATCCGGTCGCCATCGACTTCATGGCGGGCGGCAACCCTGAGCGAGTACAGCAGGATCGACGCCGGATGCTGCTACACCGTCTGTTTACCAACCGGCTGCAGATCACCAAGCCCCAGATCGCCTCGCTCATTGAATCTCACGTGGCCGAGAGCTTGCGCTTGATGGAGGTGCCCACCGCTGAGCACGAGCGCAAGCGCAAGGAGTTTTTGGTCTCCTGGCCGTTTGCCCCGCACCTGCTGCGCCTGCTTGAAGAGCAGGTACTGATTGCGACCGACGCGCAGGAAACGCGCGACATGATTCGCATCCTGGCCAATCTCTACAAGAGTCGTGGTGAGGTGGCACCGGTGCTCACGGCTGCGGACTTCCGTCTTGATGACGATGCTTCGGGCATCGGCGCGCTGCTCGACTCCGTCTCCAACGAGCACCACCGCACCCTGCGCGCGAAGGCCCAACAGAACATCATTTCGGTCACCGAGGCGGTGTCCGACCACGCCAACCTTGCCCCGCACCTCCAGGAGATCGTGGGCGCTTTGTGGCTGCGATCAATTGCTGTAGGCAACTTGGCTGGAGCGGAACCGGCAACGCTGCAGGTGGACATCACGCGCACCAAAGCCGTCGATGACAACGCGTTCCAGGTAGAGCTGGCGACCATCGTCGAGAACAGCTTCAACATCCACCAAGACGGCCCCCGACTGGTCTTCAAGGAAGAAGAGAACCCTCGCGCCAAGCTGATGGCTTGTGCTCGCAACGACAAGCTGTTCACCGACGGCTCCGACCAAGCCCAGCTTGCCAAGCAGGTTCGCTACGTGATCGGTGGCACCGATGAGGTCGCCAAGACCTTCCGTGTGATCGCGCTACCGAAGGCTTGGCAGACCGATCCTTGGGTCAGTCTGGATGAAGCCGAGCAACCGGAGCGCTGGGACGACCGCCTGCCCGTTCTGGTGCTGCCAGAGGAACCGGACAACATCGACCAGCGCCTGGGCCGCTGGATCAAAGATCATCTGCAGAAGCGCCGCAACACCATCCGCTTCCTGCTGCCGCGATCCGGCTCCACCAATGCCTTCCAGGATCGCGACCTGCTGATCCTCGCGCGTGCTGAGATGAAGGCGCAGGAATGGAGCGGCCAGAACCCCGAGTACAAGAAGCTGCACACCGAGTACCAGGGTGCGCTGCGCGACATCCTGAAAAAGCGCTTCGACCGTTTCGCAGTGCTGCATCGCTGGAATTTCGCCGATCCGAATCAGTGCGTATTCAGCGTCGAGAGCCTGAAAAAGCAAGGTGCTCAGATCCCCGAAGGGATCGAGGAGGCGCTGATCAACGACCTGTTCGTGCCCGAGGATTTTGAAGACCTCGTGCTCGAAGCTGCGGCAGACAACTCGGCCGTTGGCAAGCTGCTGCGCGAGCTGCAAGAGCCTCGCCCTGCTGGCCAAGACTGCATCCCTTGGCTTGGCGAAACCGCAATGAAGGAACGCATCCTGCGGCTGTGCGCGCGGGGCAAGATCGCCATCAACTTGCGCGGCCTTGAGTACCTGCAGACCCAGCCGGGCGAGGATGAAGATTCCGCCTGGAAACGCCTGCGCCCGAAGCTGTCGTACACCGGCCGCCAGCTCGATGAAGTGTTCCTGATGGAACCCTCGGCGGTGCCGACCACGGGTGGCACAACGCCCCCCGCGCATCAGCCGCCAACTGGCGGCGGCGAAGGCGGCGGCCTTTGGGGTGGCGGCACAGCGCCACCGCCGCCCCCACCGGGCGGTGAAACGACACCGGGAGGTGGCACGCCGCCGCCGGGCGGCGGAATCTTCGGCGGTGGCTCCAGCACTGGTGGCAAGCCCCGCATTCCGCTGAGCAACCCTGCGACCTCTCCCTTGAATCTGATCGGCAAGCTCGAGGGTTGGGGCATTGGCCCGGCAACCCCCGTCGCCGAAGTCTCGATCAGGGTGTCGGCAGCGACAGGGGCGCAACTTAAGGAACTGCTCAAGAAGCTGCCTGACGGTATGACCTTTGAGCTCAGCCTTGAGAAAGAGGACAAGTGATGGCACTCGACGTCGGGGTATTGAACAGCCTGACTAAAGGCTCTGCCGAGGACGCGTGGCGCGTCATCATCAACAACGCCGTCGAGATCGCGTCCAAGCCGCTGGCTGCAGGCAACGCGCCCAGCGAGGTCATCAAGCGCGACCGCGAAATCGGCACTCTTGACCACTTCCTGTCCTCCACCGGCTGGGACTTGTGGCAAGCCTTCGGCGACACCGTCGAGCGCACCTCGGATCGACTGGCTCGCTGGTGGACAGAGCCCTACAGCGCCAAGGCGGTGCTGGTGCTCGATGGCCTATCCCTGCGTGAACTGCCTTGGCTGTTGCAAGGTGCCAAAGAGCGCGGTTTCACGCTGCACGAGGTGTCTGCCAACGCTTCAGAACTGCCCGGTGAAACCAACCAATTCGCGCAGGCGTTGGGCTTCGGCAGTCGCAGCCAGCTTCAGAACAACGGCGGCGGTCTTGCCCACAAGCTGCAACCGACGCACACCGAGTGTGTCGATATGCCGTGGAAGGATTGCGAGAGCCTGATCAACGGCTCGCCGAACTGGGTGTTCTGGCACCACTGGCCCGACAGCAAGGTTCACGACGGATCAGGCGCTGGCCAAGGCCTCGACACGCTGACCCGCGACGCCGCCGATCAACTCAGCAGCGACGACTTCTGGTCTTTCGTCGAGAGCTTGGCCACCGGGCGGCGTCTGGTCATCACATCCGACCACGGCTACGCAGCAACAGGCTACTTCCCTGACGCGGATGGCGAGGTTGGCCAGTTCCTCAAGAAAACCTTCGCCAGCGGGCGCAGCGCCAAGGGTACCGGTGAGACCGGCCCGTTTGTGCCGCCCGTGGCACTACAGATCAACAGCCCGCACGGCGCTCACCTTCTGGCCGTTGGCCGCTGGAAGTGGAAGAGCCAAGGCGGCTACCCGACGTTGACGCACGGCGGCCTCTCACTGCTCGAGGTGCTGTCGCCCTTCGTCGAGCTCACGAAATAAGGACCCGCTGCATGGCAACCAAAAAAGAACAGACGGCGCAAGAAGTCGCCAAGGCAGTCGGCGCAGGCAAGACGGTCGCAATGGAAACCGTCGACTTCAACGACCCGAACCGACCGAAGACTTGCCTGGAGGTCGATTTCCCGATCCTGCCGGTCAATCAGGTGGCGATCATCGAAGGCAACGCGGGTAAGCCGATTTACCAAATGTCGAAATGGTGGGCGCGGCGTCGCTCCAGCGTGTTCCGTTCGATGTTGATCGCAGCGGCCACCAAGGCCCCCGAGGACAAGTCGCACGCGGCCAAGCTGGTGTGGGACAACTACTACGCCAACCACCAGAAGAAAGGCGCGTTCAAGCACCTGAAGGTGGCCGACATCTTCATGGGCGGTGGCACGACGCTGGTCGAGGGCTCGCGTCTCGGAATGCAGATGATCGGCAACGACCTGAATCCAGTCGCGTGGTTCGTGGTCAAGCAGGAGCTTGCCAATGTCGATCTGGAGGAAGTGAAGCGCCTGCTCGCCGAAATCGAGGCCGAGGTCAAGCCGCAGATCATGCCGTACTACTACTGCGACGGCCCCAATGGCGAGAAAGGCAAATGGACGCACGTGCCGACCAAGCGCGTGATGCCTGCTGACTTCGACCCGCTGTCTATTCCGCGCGACGAGCGCAAAGACTACCGCTACGAAGGTCCGGAGGTCATCTACACCTTCTGGGCCAAGCACGGTCCCTGTCAGGTGACGGGCTGCGGACACCAGACGCCGATCATGACCAGCCCGGTGATGGCGCTGAAGACCATCAGCGTGAAACACTGGGAGCACACTTGCAGCAAATGCGGCGATGATTTTCACGTCGAGGAAGAGGCTGCGCGCATGGCCCCTGATGCGCCCCTGCACGTCGCGACGGATGAATACCCGTTCTCCGTACTGGATCGCAAGAAAGGCGTCGTCTGCCCTCACTGCGGCCACACTGCCATAGTCAAACTCGGCAAGGGCAAAAACAAGAAGGTGGAATTGAGCCTACTTGTACATCCGCAATGGCTGGCTGGTGCTCCAAAGCAGGACGCGAATGGACAGACCTACGGTGGCTCGGCACAAGACGATGTGGCCGCGACCACACGTTGGGATGCGGCACGCGCTGCAAATATTCGCTTGCTGGAAGTGCGCGGCACGCTGCCGGATGAAGTGGCTGATCCGGAAACGGGCGTCACCTTCGCGCCCGAGAAAGGCACCGTACCGAAGAAGTCACACTACGCTTGTTCGGCCTGCGGCACGGTGCAGGATGTCCTGACCACCATCAAGGCCACAGGCAAGACCGGGCCGATGGCTGCTTACGCCGTTCAGGGCTACGCGCCCAAGCGCGATGCAGCTGGCAAGCCTTACAGCGGTCGCTTCTTTGCCGCCTTCAACACAGCACACGCGCAACAACACGATGCGGCGTTGGCGGAATGGGCGGCGCGCAAGGATGCCGACCTAAAGGATTACTGGCCTCGCTCGGAGCTTCCCTACGGCTTCATGACCCATCACCTGCAAGGCGGCGTTCCGAACCACGGCTTCACGCACTGGTGGACGATGTTTAATCATCGCCAATTGCTGGTGCAAGCCCAATTGCTCAAGGCAGTAGTAGAGGTTGGCACATACGACTGGCAGGTGCGGGAGTATGTTCTTGGTGCCTATCAGCAGTACTTGCGCAACCAGAACATGTTCTGCTTCTGGGACATCAGTAGAGACTGCCTTGCTCCCCATCTAAGCAATAACAACTATCACCCGAAAAACAATGTCGTCGAGAACTGCGTGTTTCCTTTGCTGGGCCGCGGTAACTGGGCTTCTTGTGTCGAGGGAATCATCGAAGGCCGAGAATGGGCAACTCAGCCGTGGGACTCGTTGAGTATTGAGGCGCTGAAGCGCCGAGACCCCGCGCTAGCTAACCAACTGAGCGGCAAAAGCGAAAAGGTCTTCCCCGGTGATCCGGTGCTGGATGTGGCCGTGTATCAGGGCTCGTCTACCGATCTTGCGCAGCTTGAAACCGGCAGCCTCGATTTGGTCATCACCGACCCTCCATTCGGTGGCCTGCTGCACTACTCGGAGCTGTCCGATTTCTTCTACGTCTGGCTGCGCCTGGCGCTTAAAAACAAATACCCAGCGATCTTCGGCTCCGAATACACGCCCAAATCGCTGGAGGCCGTGGCCAACCGCGCCCGAGAGCCGGAAGATCCGGATGGTTTCTACCAGCGACTGCTCACCCAGTGCTGGCGCGAGACGCACCGAATACTCAAGCCAGGCGGCATCCTTGCGTTCACCTTCCACCACAGCGAGGACGAGCCATGGGTAGCCGTGTTGGAATCGCTTTTCGATGCGGGGTACTACCTCGAAGCGACGTACCCGATTCGCTCCGACGAGACCAAGGGCGAAGGCGAATTCGGCTCCAAGACCATCGAGTACGACATCATCCACGTTTGCCGTAAGCGCACCGAAGAACCCAAGCCCGTCAGCTGGGGCCGGATGCGTCGTGAAGTCATGGCCGACGTGCGGCAATTGCAAGGAATGCTGGAGAACCACGCCAAGGAAGGCCTGCCTGCCGCGGACATTCAGGTCATCCGGCGTGGCAAGGCGCTGGAATACTTCTCGCGCCACTACGGCAAGGTCTTCGTAGACGAGGGGCGCGCAATCTCCGTCAAAGAAGCGTTGGTCGGTATCAACCAGCTCATCGACGAGGACGCGGACAAGGGCAAAGAACCGCCGCCGGTCAATGCCGAGCCGATGACCCGTCAATTCCTGCGCACTTTCGGCAATGTCACCGAAATGAAGCGTGACCAGCTGCAGAAGTTCTTGAAGGGCTCGATCACCACGCCCGACGAGTTTGAGCAACGTGGCTGGTGCTCGGAGAAAAGCAAGGTCGTGACGCGGGTGAACCCGCTGGATTTTGCCCGCGACTGGTCTGGCAAGCACAAGCGCAGATTGACGTCCGATTTGGATCAGGCGCTGGTGCTTATTGGTGCGTGCTTCGATGGCAGCGGTATCAACGCTTCCGACACGCTGAAGAACGAAAACTTCAAGCCCCACGTGGCGCTCAAGCCTTTGCTGGAATGGCTGCACAAGAACGGCCCCGATCAGGCCAGTCGCAATGCGGCCTCGCGTGCGGTCTCGATCTACAACGGCTGGGCGGCGACTCAGGCGGTCAAGCCGACGCAGGGCACGCTGTTTGAGGAGTACGAGCTATGAAGCAACTGCTCGATACGGTGTGGCAGCGGCGCGGCACCAGCTGGGTTTGGGACGAAGAGGCACGCAATCAGGTGTGCGCGGCCAGCGAGGTCTGGAGCCTGCGCCAATTCCTGCAGGCGTCGGGCCATTGGCCCGACGACCTGCCGAGCAATGGCAACAACACACTCGTCGTTGCCGGGCTGGAAGGCGGCCTGGATCTGCTGACGCCCGAGGACGCCGAGACGTGGCTGGGCGATGGGGTCAAGGATGCGATCCTGTCGTTTCAGTCCTACTACGAGGGTGAAGCGTCCTTGATCTTTTGGCTGCCATCAGGCCTCGGACGGATCAAGTTTCATCCCGCCACCGACTCGGTTGAGTGGCGCTGCGCTGCGCCGCATAGCGAACGCCTGATCGCGTTCGGCCGCATTCTGTGGGGCGAGGCCAACGAATACCCGCAGGAGATCCTGCTCCGCGAAGGCAGCAAGCCTGCTGGCCTGTTCCATTTGCGGATCACCTGAGGTCGGAGCGTGGAAGTAGAGACTCAGCTCCAACCCGGCGAACGGATCACTCATCACGAATTCGGCCAGGGCGTCGTTCTTGATCCGGCGCGCGACGGCTACCTGCGCGCGTTCTTCGGCGTTGGTGAGCGCCGTGTGCCGGTTGGCTCGGTTCGCCGCCAGCTCTCCCGCACCGAGCGCATCCTGCGTGCGGTCGACGGCAATGCCGACCGCGCACGCAAGGCGTGGCTCTCCTACGAGGCGCACGCACTGCCGGTGATGGAAAGCGCGTCGGCGCTGACCTCAGCCAGGATCGACCTGCTGCCCCATCAGGTGGTGCTGACGCACCGCATCGCCACCGCATCGCCCCGGCGCTACCTCATCGCCGACGAGGTCGGGCTGGGCAAGACCATCGAGACGGCACTCATTCTTCGGGAGCTGGCCAGCCGGGGCGAACTGACCCGGGCGCTGATGGTGGTGCCTGCGGGTCTGGTGAACAACTGGCACCGCGAGCTGAACGAAGTGTTCAACCTCGACTTCGAGGTGTTCGGCTCAGAGGGCGACATCACCGACCGCAAAACCAACGCCTTCGCCAAGCACGACCGACTGATCGCCAGCATCGACACCCTGAAGCGCCCGGCGCGCATCAAGCGCCTGCTGGATGCGCCGCGTTGGGATCTGGTGGTGTTCGACGAAGCGCATCACCTCACCGCATACCGCAACGGCGGCAAGGTCAGGAAGACCGAGAACTACAAGCTGGCTGAGGCGCTGAAAGACCATTCGCGCGACTTGATGCTGCTCTCGGCCACGCCGCACCAGGGCAATCACTTTCAGTTCTGGATGCTGGCGCAACTGCTGAACCCAACGCTATTCGGCAGCCCCGAGGAAATGCTGGAACACCGGCACCGCCTGAACACGGTGATGTTCCGTCGCACGAAGGCGGACGCCTGTCAGCCAGATGGCTCGCCGTTGTTTGCACGACGCTGGGTGCATACCGAGTCCTTCCTGATGGGCCCGGAGGAGCGCCTCTTCTACGAGAAGCTGCGCGAGTACCTGGAGGATGGCTTCGACCTTGCGCGTCGCCAGGGCGGCCAGGGGCGTGCCCTCGGCTTCTTGATGGCCATCTTCCAGAAGATTGCTGCGTCGAGCTTCGCCGCTGTGCGGCGAACGATGAAACGCCGCTTGCTGATGCTGACGCTGCACGAGGCGTTTCTGCACGACAAGGAACTGGACATCGAAGGCCGCGAGCGCCTGACCGAGGAGGCGCGCGAGCTGATCCACCAGGAGTTCAACCTGTCGCGCGACAGCGTCGGGCGCAGCGAGGTGGATCGCGTGCTGGCCGATCTGAAGTACCGGCTGGTCAAGAAGCTGGACGAAGAGGCGCTGGAGATGGCCTCCGACCCTTACGCCAGCGAATACTCGTCCTCGCACGCCGAGGAAGCCGCGTCGGCGGTGGTAAACCTGCATCTGCCCGAGGAGCGCTTGCGCATCGGCGACCTGCTGCGCGTGTTCCCTGCGGAGCGCGAGACCAAGATGCAGAAGCTGCTCGATGGTTTGGGCACGCTGTGGCGGCAGAACTCGAACGAGAAGATCGTGATCTTTGCCACCTACCTCGGCACGGTGGACATGATCGCCCGAGAGATCGAGCAGACCTTCCCCGGCCAGGGCGTGGTGGTGCTGCGCGGCGGCGACCACGGCGCGAAGGTGGCGGCGGAACGGCGCTTCCGCCTGAAGGATGGCCCGCGTGTGCTGGTCTGTACGGCGGCCGGGCGCGAGGGCATCAACCTGCAGTTCGCGCGCATCCTGTTCAATTTCGACCTGCCGTGGAATCCGATGGACATGGAGCAGCGCATCGGACGCATCCACCGCTACGGCCAGGCCCACACCGCGCAGGTCTACAACCTTGTGCTGTCGGACACCATCGAAGGTCGCATCTTTCTGCTGCTCGACGAGAAGCTGACCGAGATCGCGCGCACGGTGGGCAAGGTGGATGAACAAGGCAACGTGGCCGAAGACCTGCGCTCACAGATTCTTGGCCAGTTGTCCGAACGCTTGAACTACGACCGCCTGTATCAGGAAGCCTTGTCGGACCCGGAGCTGAAGCGCACGCAGGTGGAACTGGAAGCGGCGTTGTCGAACTCGCGCGAGGCGCGGCAGGTGGTGTTCGATCTGTTCCAAGACCTCGATGGCTTCAGCCTCGACGACTACAAGCCCTTCTCGGACGTGTCCTCCAGTCTGGATCGGCTGGTGCGCTTCCTCTCGGCGGCGGTCGCGGATCGCCAGCAGAAGCTGGTCAAGGTGGACGATGCGACCTACGACCTCGTCACCGCCGAGGGCACGCGCCGCGCCCGCTTCACCTTGAGCCGCGAAGCGGCGATGAATCAGGATGCGCTGCAACTGATGGGCTTGGATCACCCGCTGGTGCAAGAGGAGTTGGGGCGTTGGCGCAGCGTGCCGCCGGAGGACATCGGCATCGCGGTGTCGGGCGACGTGGACGAGCCGGTGCTGTTGTCGCTGTGGATGGTCGAGGCGTCAGTCGGTAACGGCGAGCGCCGCGTAGTGGTACAGCCCATCGCCGTCAAGCAGGACGGCACGCGCGTCCCGACCGTCGAACGTCTGTGCGATCAGTACCTGCAAGCCCCGACCACCACGCCGATGTTCCGGCCCGAGCAGCGAAGCAAGCTGTTCGCCCAAGCCGTCGAGCCGACCTTGCAGCGGGAGCTGAAGCACAAGGGGGCCGCGAACGGTGATGGCAGTTATTCGGCGGAGTTGATCGGGTATGTCGAGATCGTGAATAAGACTGCCTGAAGCGGTCGCGAGACGAAATACGAAGACCCTTGGAGCACTCCACGGACGCCAGAGAAAAACAGAGAAGAGAGAGTCGTCAGAAAGCCTGACGGCACGAACCGGCCACGCCCGCGTCCGAAGGGCGATGCCCGCAAACGCAGCAAACACGCGGGGAACGGCCAAGAAAAAACCCCAACCGAGAACGGTTGGGGTTTCAATATTGGTGGAGGTGGCGGGAGTCGAACCCGCGTCCGAAGGCACTCCATCCCCGGCCCTACATGCTTAGCTCACCGTTTGGTCTCGCCCTGCGGCAACACGGTGGGCGAAGCACACCGCAGGACCAGCCTGTTTTGATTTGACCCGCGCCGACAGGCAGCGGCGCGGGCGATCCCGTGATGATGACCCTACATCCACGAGCACGGACACAAGTGGGTTCGGGGCTTAGGCCTTAAGCGGCCAGAGCGTAGACGTCGTCGTTGGCGTCTGAATGTTTGCGGCTGGATTAACGAGGAAAGCTGCCCCCTCGGCATGCACCAGGCGATTTCGCGAC
>JAJYTG010000066.1 GCA_021793195.1 Pseudomonadota bacterium | reverse complement strand
CTCGACGGCCTCGGCCTGCTGCGCGCGCTGCGCGCCGCCGGCGTGCGCACGCCGGTGCTGATGCTGACCGCGCTGGGCGAGGTGGACGCGCGCGTCGAGGGCATCGAGGCCGGTGCCGACGATTATCTGGGCAAGCCGTTCGCGTTCGCCGAACTGGCGGCGCGCGTCGGCGCGCTGGGGCGACGGCCGCCGCTGGTCGAGGGCGCCGCCACGACCCTGCGCCTGGCCGATCTGGAGATGGACCTGCTGCGGCGCGAAGTGCGCCGCGCCGGCCGCGTGATCGATCTGCAACCGCGCGAGTTCCGCCTGCTGGAGTATCTGCTGCGCCATGCCGGCGAGGTGGTGACACGCACGATGCTGCTGGAGCAGGTGTGGGAATACCACTTCGACCCGCAGACCAGCGTCGTGGAAACCCACATCAGCCGCCTGCGCGGCAAGATCGACCGCGGCTTCGACTGCGAGCTGCTGCACACCGTGCGCGGCGCCGGCTACAGCCTGCGCGCGCCGGGCGGCGGTCGCTGAGCATGCGCACGACGCGCGGCACCCCGGCGGCACCGTTGCTGCGCAGCGCGGCGTTCCGGCTCGGCGCGCTGCAGGCGGCGCTGTTCGCGCTGACCGCGCTGGTGCTGTTCGCGGTGACCTGGTGGGCGGTGCGCGGCTACGCCGAGGGCCAGCTGCGCAACGCGATCACCGACGAGGCCGGCGAGATGGCGGCGCTGGCGCCGGCGAAGATCGCCGGCGAAGTCGCGCGTCAGGTCGCGGCAACTCCGCAGGGCCCGTTCTACTACGCCTACTTTGGCGCCGACGGCCGGCTGCGCAGCGGCGATCTGCCGGCACCGGCGCCGGCGCCCGGCTGGGTGGCGCTGCAGGTGCGCGCCCTGGCGCGTGATCACGACGGGCGCAGCGAGGTGCTCGCGCTCAGCCGGCGCATGGGCAACGGCGACACGCTGGTGGTCGGCCGCGACCGCCGCAGCGCCGACGCACTCAACGACCTGCTGCAGGGCGCCTTCCTCTGGGCCGGCGCGGCGGCGGTGCTGCTGGCGCTGCTGGGCGGCGCGCTGGCCGCGCGCAGCTACATGGCGCGCATGCAGGTGGTGGCGGCGAGCGCCGCGCGCATCGTCGCCGGAGATCTCGGCGCGCGCGTTCCGCGCAGCGGTCGCGGCGACGAGTTCGATCTGCTGGCCGAGGCGCTGAACGCGATGCTGGCGCGCATCCAGGGCCTGATGGAGGGCATGCGCCAGGTGTCCAATGACATCGCGCACGACCTGCGCACGCCGCTGGCGCACCTGCGCCAGCGGCTGGAGGCCGCCACCCGCGAAGCCGGCAGCGTGGACGCCTTCCGCAATGCCGTCGAGCGCGCGCTGGCCGACGTCGACGGCGTGCTGGCGACCTTCGCCGCGCTGCTGCGCATCGCCCAGATCGAGAGCCGCCAGCGCCGCGCCGGCTTCGCCGCGGTCGACTTGTCGGCGCTGCTGAACACGCTGGCCGATGACTACCGTCCGGTGCTGGAGGATCTCGGGCGCCGCTTCGACGTCGTGATCGCGCCGGGCCTGCGCACGCACGGCGACCGCGCGCTGCTGACGCAACTGCTGGTCAACCTGATCGAGAACGCGCTGCGGCACACGCCGGCCGGCACGCCGATCGCATTGAGCCTCGGGACCGGCAGCGGCGGGCCGACCCTGAGCGTGGCCGACAGCGGACCCGGCATCCCGCCGGCCGAGCACGCGCGCGTGCTGGGGCGCTTCGTGCGCCTCGACGCCGCGCGCAGCACCCCGGGCAGCGGTCTCGGCCTGGCGCTGGTGGCGGCGGTGGCCGATCTGCACGGCATCGCGCTGGCCTTCGAGGACAACCACCCCGGGCTGCGCGTACGACTGGACTTTCCCGCCGAGGACGCCACGTGATCCACAGCATCGGTCAGTTCATCATCGTGCACGCGTTCTGGGCCGGGCCGCTGGTGGCGCTGGTGGCCATGGTCGAGGCCATCGCCGTGATCGGCTCGTTCGTGCCCGGCTCGACCATCCTGGTGATCGTCGGCACCGGCGCCGGCGCGGCGCACCTGCCGATCGGACCACTGATCGTCTGGGCGGTGGCCGGCGCGGTGATCGGCGACACGCTGTCGTACGCGCTGGGCCTGCGCCACGGTTCGCGGCTGCTGGCGATGCGACCGTTCGCCTACCGCCCGCAGTGGACCGCGCGCGCGCGTGCCTTGCTGGCACGGCGCGGGGATCTGGCGGTGTTCGCCGGTCGCCTGCTGCCGCCGCTGCGCGCGCTGATGCCGCTGCTGGCGGGCATGTCCGAACTGTCGCTGGCGCGATTCCTGATCGCCGATCTGCTCGCTGCCGTGGTCTGGGCGGTGGTGCATCTCGCATCGGGTGCGCTGGTCGGCGCCTTTCTGGTTCACGGAGGCAATCTGCATGATCTGTGGCACGCCATCACGCGCTGAGCGCCTGCGCACGCCGCGACTGGCGACGCTGGCGATCGCGCTGGCGCTGGCCGGCTGCGTCAGCTACCGGCCGCGGCCACTGCCGCCGGCGCCACGCTGGGCGACGGCACCCACCGACGCCGCCGGGCATGCGCTGCAGCGGCTCGACCTGACCCAGGCCGCGGCGCTGGCGCTGCGCGCCAACCCCGGCTACCGCGCGGCGCTGATCGACGCCCGCATCAGCACGCTGCAGCTGCGCGCGGCGGGTCTGCTGCCGGATCCGCAGCTCGGCGCCAGCGTCGATCATCCGAGTACACCGGGTTACAGCCAGGCCTGGAACCTCGGTCTCAGCGAGGATCTGTCTGCGTTGCTGACGCGCGGTGCGCGGCTGGACGCCGCACGTGCGCAGCTGACCGCGACGCGGCTGCAGCTGGCCTGGCAGGGCTGGGCGCTGGCGCAGGGCGCCGCCGCCACCTACGTCGATCTGTGGACGGCCGAACGTCGCAGCGCGCTGCTGACGCGCCAGGTGCAGATGGCGCGCGAGCGTGACGCCGCGTTCGCGCGCGCGCTCGGCAATGGCGACGTCACCCTGGAGAGCGCGGCGGCCAGCCTGGTGACCCTGAGCGACGCCGAGGCGCAACTGGCCGCGGCACGCCAGGCGCAGGTCGCGGCGCAGGCGCAGCTCAATGCCCTGCTCGGGCTCGCCCCGGCCACCCGCTACGCGCTGGATACGCCGCAGACGCCGCCGCTGCCGGACCGCGCCGCGCTGGATGCGGCGTTGACCGCGCTGCCGCGCACGCGCCCCGACCTGCTGGCGCTGGCGGCCGGCTACGGCGCCGCCGACGCCGACTTCCGCGCCGCCGTGCTGGCGCAGTTTCCCGGCCTCAGCGTCGGCGTCAGCCGCGCCTCCGACACCAGCCGCGTGCAGAGCAGCGGACTCAGCATCAGCCTGAATCTGCCGATCTTCGGCGGCGCGCAGGCGCGGGCGCGCATCGCCGAGGCGACGCGCGCGCGCCTGCACGCCGACTATCAGGCGCGACTGGATCAGGCCGACGCCGAGGCGCGCGCGCTGGCCGCGCAACTGATCGAGGTGGCCAACCAGCGCGCCCGGTTGCAACGGCGCCTGCCGCAACTGCGCACGCTGGCCGCGCGCGCCGATACCGCGTTCGCCGCCGGCAACCTCGCCGGCAGCGCCTGGTCCGCGATCCGGCAGAGCCTGCTGGCGCGCGAGCTGGAGGCGCTCGACCTCACCGCCACCCTCGCCGAGGGCCAGGTCGCGCTGGCCGCGCTGCTCGGCCGCGTGCCGCCGGGCGCCGCCGCGCTGCCCGCCGCCGCTTCCGGAGAATCCCGATGAACTGCACGCTCCGTCGTCTTGCCGCCCTCGCCGCCTGCCTGCTGCCGCTGACCGCCGCGGCCGCCGGCGCGCCCGCCCCGCGCGTGCTGGTCACCACGGCACCGGCGATGCTGCGCACACTGAACGAGGACATCACCGTCTACGGCAAGGTCGAGCCGGATCCCGAACGCCTGCGCGCGCTGACCACGCTGCGTCCCGGCGAGATCACCCGGCTCTGGGTCGGCCTCGGCCAGCGCGTCGCCGCCGGCCAGCGCCTGCTCGAGATCGCCACCGCGCCGCAGGCGCGCATGGCCTACGCGCAGGCGCAGGGCAAGGTCGCCAGCGCCCGGATCCAGCTGCAGCAGAATGAGGATCTGTTCAGGCAGCAGCTCTCCACCCGCGGCGACCTGGCCAATGCGCGGCAGGCGCTGGCCAATGCCGAGGCCGAGCTGAAGGCGCTCGCGCGCCAGGGCGCCGGTCGCTCCAGCGACGTGCTGCGCGCGCCGGAAGCGGCCGTCGTCACCCAGCTCGACGTCGCGCCCGGCGCGCAGGTGCAGGCCGGGCAGCCGCTGCTGATGCTGGGCGCGCAGCGCCACGTCTGGGTCCGCCTGGGTCTCGAACCCGAGGAGGTGGCACGCGTGCATGCCGGCATGCCGGTGCGCCTGCAGCCGGTGTTCGGCGGCGCCGCCATCGATGCGCGGATCGCCCAGGTGCACGCGGTGGTCAATCCGGCCACGCATCTGGTCGATGCCGTGGTGCGGCTGGAGGGCGACGCCGCCAGCGGCATGGTGCCGGGCAACTGGATGCGCGGCGCGATCCGGCTGCAGACCCGGCGCACGCTGGCGGTGCCGCGCAGCGCGGTGCTGGGCGACCGCGCGGGCAGCTACGTGTTCGTGATCGCCGGCAACCGCGCGCGCCGCGTCGCGGTCCACACCGGCATCGAATCGGACGGCATGATCGCGGTCAGCGGCCAGCTCGCGGCGGGTGACGCCGTGGTCACCGCCGGCAACTACGAGCTCGGCGACGGCATGGCGGTGCGCATCGCCGCGGAGGCGGCGCGATGAGCGAGGGCCTGGCCGTCTGGCTGCAGCGCCACCGCCGTTCGCTGCTGTTCCTGATGGGCGTGCTCGCGGCCGGCGGCGTGATCGCGGCGCTGAACATGCCGGTGTCGCTGTTTCCGGCGATCCAGTTTCCGCGCGTGCGCGTCAGCATCGACGCCGGCGATCGCCCGGCCAGCCAGATGACGGTCGAGGTCACGCGCCCGGCCGAGCAGGCCCTGCGCGGCGTGCCCAACGTGCAGGCGATCGAGTCCACCTCCAGCCGCGGCAGCACCGACATCGACCTGCGCTTCGGCTGGGGCACCGACATCATCCAGTCGGCGCTGCAGGTCGAGGCCGCGCTCAACCAGGTGCTGCCGCAACTGCCGGCCGGCACGCGCTTCAACGTGCGGCCGATGGACCCGACCAAGTTTCCGGTGGTCGCCTACAGCCTCACCTCGCCGACCGAGAGCCCGGTCAAGCTGCGCGAGATCGCGCAGTATCAGCTGCTGCCGCTGATCTCGAGCGTGGCCGGCGTGCGCGAGGTGCAGATCCAGGGCGGCGAGCAGCCCGAGTATCGGGTCACCGTCGATCCGGCACGCCTGGCCGCGCTCGGGCTGACGCTGAAGAACGTCGAGGACGCGCTGTCGGCCGCCAACGTGGTCCGGGCGGTGGGCCGCATCGAGCGCGACGACCGCCTCTATCTGCTGCTGTCGGACACCCGCTTCACCGGGCTCGACGCGATCCGCCACGTGGTGCTGCGTACCGGCGCCGACGGCGTGGTCGATCTGGCCGACGTCGCCACGGTCAGCACCGCGGCGGTGCCGCGCTGGCAGACCGAGACCGCCGACGGCAAGCCGGCGGTGCTGATCAACGTCTACCAGCAGCTGGGCGGCAACACGGTGGCGATCAGCCGCGACATCGCCAGCACACTCGCCGCATTTCACGACAAGCTGCCGCGCGACGTGACCATCCACCAGTGGTACGACCAGAGCGGGCTGATCGTGGCGTCGGCCGGCTCGGTGCGCGACGCGATCATCCTCGGCGTGCTGTTCGCGACCCTGGTGCTGTACCTGTTCCTGCGCAACTGGAAGCTGACCCTGATCGCGGCGACGGTGGTGCCGGCGGTGCTGGCCGCGACCAGCCTGCTGCTGCACGCGCTGGGCATGAGCTTCAACATCATGACCCTGGGCGGCATGGCCGCCGCGGTCGGCCTGATCATCGACGACGTGATCGTGATGCTCGAGCACCTGGTGCGCCGCGTCGCCGTGCGCGGACACGGTACGCGCACCCTGCTCGAGGCGGCGCGCGAGTTCACCCAGCCGCTGGCCGGCTCGTCGACGGCGACGGTGATCATCTTCGTGCCGCTGGCGTTTCTCGGCGGCGTCACCGGCGCGTTCTTCAAGTCGCTGTCGCTGACCATGGGCGCCAGCCTGGTGATCAGCTTCTTCTTCGCCTGGCTGGCGCTGCCGCTGATCGCCGACCACCTGCTCGGCGAGAAGGACGCCGCGATCGAGCACGGCGGGCGCATCACCCACGCCGTGCAGAGCGGCTACCGCCGGCTGATGACACGCCTGCTGGCACGACCGCCGCTGCTGCTGGTCGGCCTGCTGCCGTTGCTGGTGGTCGGCGCGCTGGGCTACTTCAGGGTGCCGACCGGCTTCATGCCGGAAATGCAGGAAGGCGGCTTCGTGCTCGACTACCGCACCGTGCCGGGCACCTCGCTGACCGAGAGCGACCGCCTGATCGCGCAGGTCGAGCACATCCTCGCCACCACGCCGGGCGTCGACACCTGGTCGCGACGCACCGGCGCGCAGCTGGGCGGCGGCATCACCGAGGCCAACGAGGGCGACTTTTTCGTGCGCCTGAAAACCCCCAGCGGCCAGGCCGCGCTGATGCAGCAGGTCGTCGACCGCATCCGGAACGACGTGCCCGGCTTCGACATCCTCGACACCCCGCAGCCGATGCAGGACCTGATCGGCGACCTCACCGGCTCGCCGCGGCCGGTGGTGATCCGCCTGTTCGGCGACGACTGGAAACAGCTGGTGACGCTGGCGCCGAAGGTCGCCGCCGCGATCGGCAAGGTGCGCGGCCTGGCCGAGATCCAGAACGGCCTGAACATCGCCGGCGACGCCATCGAGATCAAGGTCGACCGGGTCAAGGCCGCGCTCGAGGGCATGACACCCTCCGAGGTCACCGCGCAGCTCGACACCTACCTCGCCGGCAGCGTCACCACGCACGTGCTTCAGGGTCAGGTCGTCTACGGCGTGCGTGTCTGGGTGGCGCCGCGCGAGCGCGACTCGCTGGCGCGTCTGCGCGCGCTGCGCCTCGCCGCGCCCGACGGCCATCTGGTGCCGCTGGCGCGCATCGCCACGCTGCAGCTGATCACCGGCCAGCCGCAGATCACGCGCTACGATCTCAAGCCGATGGTCGCGGTCTCGGCGCGCATCGAGGGCCGCGGTTTCGGCACCACGCTGGCCGACGTCAAGCGCGTGCTGGCGCAACCGGGCCTGCTGCCGCCGGGCGTCTATTACACGCTGGGCGGGCTGTACAAGCAGCAGCAGATCGCGTTCCGCGGACTGGCCATGGTGTTCGCCGCCGCCATCGCGCTGGTGTTCCTGGCGTTGCTGTTCCTGTACGAGCGCTTCCGCGTCGCGCTGGCGATCATGACCGCGCCGCTGCTGGCCGCCAGCGCGGTGTTCTTCGGACTGTGGATCACCGGCCAGACCCTCAACATCACCGCGCTGATGGGCCTGACCATGATCATCGGCATCGTCACCGAGGTCGGCGTGTTCTATTTTTCCGAGCTGGCCCTGCTGCGCGGCGAGGGCGTGGCCTTCGGCGAGGCGCTGATCCGGGCCGGCGAGAACCGCCTGCGCCCGATCGCGATGACCACGCTGGCAGCGATGCTGGCGCTGGCGCCGCTGGCGCTGGGCATCGGCCAGGGTTCGTCGATGCAGCAGCCGCTGGCGATCGCCATCATCGCCGGCCTGATGGTGCAGATGCCGCTGGTGCTGCTGATGGTACCGGTGGTCTATGCGCTGCTGGCGCGCAACGAGAGCGCGCCGACTCTCGACTGAGGCGGATGCGCCAAGAGCACCCGTGTGCTGTCTCCGCTTGCCTGCCGCACCTGTCTTTGTTGTCACCCTGAGCACAGCGAAGGGTCTGCGCAGCGAGGCATCGGGCTGCGACAGCGGCTGCGGCACACCGCCCGGTTCCGCTCGGCTGCCGCCGATGCTTTCAAGAGCTTCCACTCGCCTGTGGCGACCATCTCCAGAGCAAAGCTTCCCCTCGCCTGCGGCGAGCGGGTTACTTTCCTTACGGGGAAAGTAACCAAAGCCATGAGCGCCCGAGGCGACGGCCGCCGTGCAGGAGCACGGCGGCTGCCCTGCGCGGCTTGCCGGCCGCGAGCCGGCGCGAACTCGCCCATCCCTGGGCTCGAACATGCGCGCCTTGTTCTCGCGCCCGTCTGCGCTGCTCGGCGTCGCCCACGGGCGCGGAAGATCAAGAGCAGCGTGTCGGAACCATCCATCTGTCCCTGGGACGGCATGTCCGGCCCGGCCTTCCATGGCCGGGCGTTCACGGGCTGGCGCCCATTCACCCCTCGCGGCGGTGCGGCGCCGGCCGCAAGGTCCGCAGGAGGGGCGCGAGGGATCGCGCCCCTGCCGCGCCGGTGCAGGGATGCACCGTCGCGGCACCGGCCGGCGTCGCACGCACCCGCGCAGCGGGCGCCGCGCGGGGGGCCGCCTTTCTTTGGTTCCTTTCTTTGGCGGGACAAAGAAAGGAACACGCTCGCCGCAGGCGAGTGGAAGCTTTGCTTCGAAGTTGGTCGCGGCAGCCATGCGGGTCAAGGCGCCGTGCCGATGACACCGCAAACATCCGATACTTCGCCGCGCAGACCCAGCGCGAGGTTCGGCAGACCGCGGGCGAGGCGCGGCTTCTCTCCCCCCGACGCGGTTGCGAGAGAAAGAACAAAGCCCGGCGCGATGACCTTACGGCTCGCATACGAAACGCGCTTGCGGATGCGGAGCATGACTTCCGGCAGGGCGGGCCGGGCAACCCGAGGCCGCAGGCTGCGGTCGGATCACGATTCCCAACCGCACCATTTCGGGAGGTTCCCCATGCAGGTCCGTTTCCGTCTTGCCCCGCTGGCCGCCGCGCTGGCGCTGGCACTGCTGCTGCCGCCGACGACGGCGCTGGCCGCAACCAGGTCGCCCGCCGCGGCACCGAAGAGCCCGTTCGAGCACATGGCGTTCCGCGATCTGGGTCCCGCGGTCGCGGGCGGTCGCGTGACCTCGGTGCTGGGCATCCCCGGCAACCCGAAGGTGTACTACGTCGGCGCCGCCGGCGGCGGCGTCTGGAAGACCACCGACGGCGGCCTGTCGTGGAAGGCGATCTTCGCCCACGAGGCCACCGCCTCGATCGGCGCGATGGCGCTGGCGCCGTCCAATCCCAGCATCCTCTGGGTGGGCACCGGCGAGGCCAACATCCGCAACGACGTGCTCGACGGCGCCGGGCTGTACCTGTCCACCGACGCCGGCAAGAGCTTCCGCCGCGTCGGCTTCAAGGACGCCGGCCAGATCGCGCGCATCGTGGTCGATCCGCACGACGCCAATCACGTGCTGGTGGCGGTGCTGGGCCACGCCTGGGGTCCCAACGCCG
>JAJYTG010000065.1:2201-9467 GCA_021793195.1 Pseudomonadota bacterium | reverse complement strand
CAGGCGATTCCAGGCTGTAGATCGACTCGCCCTTGGAGCTGACGATGCCGGCGCCGTAGATGCGCAGGCCCGCGGGCTCGCGGATCAGGCCGAACTCGACCGTGTACCAGTACAGGCGCGTGAGATTCAGCAGGGCCTCGTCGCCGAACTCGCGCTGCGCGCGCAGGCCGCCCGCGCCGTAGGCCTGCATGTAGTCGGCGAACACCGGGTTCATCAGCAGCGGCACGTGGCCGTACAGGTCATGGAACAGGTCCGGTTCGGCGATGTAGTCGAGCTGGTCGGGGCGGCGGATCCACCAGGTGACCGGAAAGCGCCGCTGCGCGAGATGCTCGAAGAACACCGCTTCGGGCAGCAGGCCCTCGACGCCGACCAGCTCCCAGCCGGTGGCGGCGCGCAGGTGCCGGTTGAGCTGGTCGAAGCGCGGGATGGCGTCCTCGCTCATCGCCAGCGCCTGCTGGTTGGCGAGGAACGTGGTGCAGGCGTGGTCGGGCAGCAGCTCGCACTGACGGCGGAACAATGTCGCCCAGACCTCGTGATCGCTGCGCGAGTAGTTGCCCCAGGGCTGCTCGACCACGCCGGTGGCGTACTGCGGGATCACGCCGCGGTCGGTGGCGAGGTTTTCGACGCGGCGGGGCGTGCTGGCGGCATTCATCGGATCGCTTCCTCGCGGCCGGACAGGCTGCGCGGCTTGGGGACTTTGATCCTAGCGCGGCACGGGCGCACGTTGGCGCCTTTGTTGTGGGCGAGTGGCGTTAAGGCACAATATTACGTAGCAATATGAGCATGTGACGCAATATATGACCGGAACTGCCCTCGATCGCACCGACCGCCGCCTGCTGACCGTGCTGCAGGCCGAAGGCCGCATCAGCAATGCCGAGCTGGCGGCCCGCGTGCAGCTGTCGCCCTCGGCCTGTCTGCGCCGGGTGCAGCGGCTGGAACAGACCGGCGTGATCGCGGGCTATCGCGCCGAACTCGACGCCGCGGCGCTGGACCTCGACCTCACCGCCTTTGTGCGCGTGCAGCTGGCCCGCCACGACCGCGACAGCGTCGAGCGTTTCGCGCGCCAGGTCGCTGACTGGGACGAGGTGATCGCCTGTCACGCGCTGACCGGCGACATGGACTATCTGCTGCACGTGGTGGTCGCCGACCTCGAGCACTTCTCGCGCTTCCTGCTCGACCGCCTGCTCAACGACGCCGGTGTGGCCGACGTCAATTCGAGTTTCGTGTTGCGCACGGTCAAGCCGCTGCGCGGGTTGCCCGTGAAAGCGTGAGGGCACCCGCAGCGACCGGCTGTCCGCAGGCCGCTGAACGCGAGGCGTCCGGCGCCGCCGGGTATCCACGGTTGAACCACGCCCTGCTGTTAAAGTTGCGTGAGCCATGCATGCAAGCCCAGTCGCCCTATCCGCCGCCCGCGACCGCCGTCGCCCGCTGCGCTACCTCGTGCGGGTGCCGCTGCTTCTGCTGCACATCCTGATCGCGCCGCTGCTGGCGGTCGTCGTGGCGCTGCTGCCGGCGCACAGCGCCCGCGATGCCGGCCACGAACCGCTGGCGCACCGTCTCGTGCGCTGGTGGTCGGCGCGGCTGTTGCGCATTTTCGGCATGCGCGTGCGGTGCGCCGGCGAGCCGCTGGCCGATCCGGTGCTGTTCGTCGCCAACCATGTTTCGTGGCTGGACATCGAACTGCTGCACACGCAGCGCGCCGCCTGTTTCGTGGCCAAGGCCGAGATCGCCGGCTGGCCGCTGGTCGGCTGGCTGGCGGCACGCGCCGGCACCCTCTTCCACCGGCGCGGCAGCACGCACTCGCTGGGCACGGTGATGGCGGTGATGGTCGCGCGGCTGCGCCAGGGCCGTGCGGTGGCGGTATTTCCCGAGGGCGGCATCGATCACGTCAGCAGCGCCTATCGCGTTCGCACCTTTCATGCGCGCATCTTCCAGGCCGCGCTCGATGCGCCGGTGCCGGTGCAGCCGGTGGCACTGGCCTATCGCCGCGATGGCGCGCTCTGGGAGGGCGCGACCTTTCTGCCCGGCGAGAGCTTTCTCGGCAATTTCATGCGCCTGCTGGGAGAGTCGGGACTGCAGGCCGAAGTGACCTTCCTGGCGCCGGTCGTCGCCAGCGGCGACGGTCGCCGGCGTCTGGCCGAAGCCGCCCGCGACGCCATCGCGACGCATCTGGAGCAGCATCCATGAGCCTGCCGCGTGCTGCTGACTTCAAGCCGCCGCGCTGGCTGCGCAATCGCCACCTGCAGTCGCTGCTGGGCTCCAGTCCGCTGCGGCGCTGGCTGACCCAGCGCCGGGCGATCGCGCTGGAGACGCACGCGGTGGTCGAGATTCTCGACGTCGGCGCCGCGCGTCTGGCGGGTTATCACACGGCACAGCGCGCGCGCCCGCAGGCACGCGGGATGGTCGTGCTGCTGCACGGCTGGGAAGGCAGCGCGCAGTCCAATTACGTGCTGGCCACCGGCGCGCGGCTGCTGTCGGAGGGCTGGGACATCTTTCGCCTCAACTTCCGTGATCACGGCGCCACCCACCACCTCAATCCCGGCCTGTTTCATTCCTGCCGCATCGACGAGGTGGTGGCCGCGGTCGGTGCCGCCGCGCGCGCGCATCCGGCGCCGAAGCTGGCCGTGGTCGGCTACTCGCTGGGCGGCAACTTCGCGCTGCGCGTGGCTCTGCGCGCGCCGGCGGCGGGCATCCCGCTCGATTACGCGCTGGCGGTGTGCCCGGTGATCAGTCCGCGCAACGGGCTGGCGCGGATCGAGCGCGCGCTGTGGATCTACCACGCCTATTTCATGCTGAAATGGCGTGATTCGCTCAGGCGCAAGCAGGCGGCGTTTCCCGATCGCCGCTACTTCGAGCCCGGCGAGCTGCGCCAGAACATGAGCGGCCTGACCCGCAGCATGGTCGAGAAGCACACCGACTACGGCACGCTGGAGAACTACCTCGACGGCTATTCGATCGCCGGGGATCGCCTCGCCGGGCTGCAGGTGCCGGCGACCCTCCTCACCGCGCGCGACGATCCGGTGATCCCGGTGAGCGACTTCGAGGCGCTGCGCCTGCCGGCCGGCGTCGAGCTGGATATCGCCGAGCACGGCGGCCACTGCGGGTTTCTCGCCGGCTGGCGCCTGCACAGTTTCGCCGAGGATTACATCAGCGCCCGTCTTGATCGCCTGGCGCCCTGAAGCGCGCCGCCGCGCTGGCATAATCGCCGGCTGACCCGGAGCACGGCATGCGCGACGAAATCCTCGAACTGGAACGCAACGGTCGCCTCGAAGAGGCCACGGCGCGCGCGCGCGCCTGGGCGCAGTCGGCGCCGCAGGACGCCGAAGCACGACATCTGTATGCGCTGGCCCTGCTGCGCGGCGGCGATGCCGCGGCGGCGCTGGTCGAGGCCACGGCGGCCGTGGCGCTGGCGCCGCAGGCGCCGGGCGCGCAGCTGACCCGCGGCCGCGCCGCACTGGCCAGTGGCGACAGCGTGCAAGCGCGCGCCGCGTTCGAGCAGGCGCGCGCGCTCGACCCCAATCTTGCCGGCGCGCACGCGGGGTTGGCCGCGCTGGCGCTGGGCGCGGGCGATCTGGCCATCGCCGAAAGCGGCTATCGCACCGCGCTGCGCGCCGACGGCGACGACCCGCACGCGCTGCTGGGGCTGGGCCAGGTGCTGGCGCTGAAGGGCGATCTGGCCGCCGCCGGCCGTTGCTTCGGCGCCGCGATCGAACTGCTGCCCGACGAGCCGACGGCGCAGGTCAGCCTCGGCCTGACCTTGCTGGCGCAAGGCCACTACGACTTCGCCGCGCGCGCGTTCGAGAATGCGCTGGCGCGCCAGCCGGAGTACGCCTATGCGCGCCTGCTGCTGGGTGAAACCGAGCTGTTGCGTCGGCGCTACGAGGCGGCGACGCAAGCCTTCGATGCCCTGCTCGAACATCCGCAGTTCGCGGCGACGGCGCTGGCGGGGCGCGGCGACGTGGCGCTGGCACGCGCCGCGGCGACCGAAGCGCGAACCTGGTTCGAGCGCGCCCTGGCGCGCGACTCGTCCGCCGAGCGTGCCGCGCTGGGTCGCGCGCGCAGCTTCAACGCGCAGGGTTTTCCCGAGCCGGCCTGCGACGGCCTTGCCGCGTTCGTGGCGGCCCATCCCGACGCGCATGCCGCGCGCTCCCTGCTGGCCGAGTTGCTGCAGGGACGCGGCCAGGTCGCTGAGGCACTGGCGCTGTGGCGCGACGGCGTCGCCCGCTATCCCGAGATCGGCTCGCTGCGCGGCGATCTGGCGCTGGCGCTGGAACGCAGCGGTGATTTCGATGCCGCCGACAGCGAGGCCGAGCACGCCGCCGCGCGCGGGCGCTGGACGCCGCTGACCCTGCTGCGCGCCCGTGCCGCGCTGCGGGCCGGCGCGTACAACGTCGCCCGCGACCGCCTGGCCGTGCTCGACCGCGAGCGCCTCACCGATCGCCAGACGCGACAGCGATTCCATCTGCTGGGCCTGGCCCATGATGGCGCCGGCCGCTACGCCGAGGCGCTGCTGGCGTTTCGCGAACAGCAGCGCATCGATGCCGCTCCGCTGCCGGCGCTGCCGGACCTCGCGGTCTATGGCGAGACGCTGCAGACGCTGGCGGCATTGCCGGGCTCGGCGCGCGCGCGCCACGCGCCGCCGCTATTGCTGGTCGGCCTGCCCGGCGCCGGCGTCGACCGGCTCGCGGCACTGCTGGCGGATCAGCCGCAAGTTCGTCTGCGCCGCGATCATCTGGATGGCGGCAGCGACTTTCTCGCGGATGCGGCCGATCCGCGCCTGCTCGGCCCGCTCGCGGGCGGCGAACTCGATGTGCTGGCGCGACGCTATGCGCGCGGCCACGAGCGCCTCGGTGCATCAGCCGACATGCTGGTGGTGGACTGGCTGCCGCATCTCGATGCGCGCGTGCTGCCGGTGCTCAAGCGCGTGCTGCCCGGCGTGCGCCTGCTGATCGCCGCGCGCGATCCGGCCGCCTGCCTGCTGGACTGGCTGGCGTTCGGCTATCGCCGCGGTTATGCCGACGACGATCCGCAGCAGCTGGCGCGCTGGTTGCGCGCCGCGCAGAGCCAGCTCGATTTCGCCGCGCGCGTGCTGCCGACGCATGCGCTGGACATGGACGCGCTGTTCGAGGGCGATGCCGGCAGTCGCGTCGCGCTGGCGCAGTGGCTGGGTCGCGAGCGCCTCGGGGACGGGCCGCAGACGATGGCCGCCGGGCGCGCGCTGGGGTTGCCCACGCGCTTTGCGCGCGGCCATCTCGATCCTTACCGCGGGCTGCTCGCGGCTGCGCTGGCCGAGTTGTGACAACGGGCGAACGCGGGCAACGCTTGACTCGCGCCGCCGCGGCCCCACGCTGGAAGCACCGTCGCCGTCCGAGGATCACGCCATGCAGCTTCGCAGTCGCAGCTTCGCGCCCGATCAGGCCATCCCGGCCGAATTCGCCTTCGGCCAGCCCGGCACGGACGGTCCGTTCGCGCTCGCGCCCAATCGCAATCCGCAGCTGGCCTGGGACGGCGTGCCGCCGGGCACGCGCAGTTTCGTGCTGGCCTGCATCGATAATGACGTTCCCAGCCGCGGCGACGATGTCAATCAGCCGGACCGCGTGGTGCCCGCCGACCTGCCGCGGGTGGCCTTCGTGCACTGGCTGCTGATCGACATCCCCGCCGATCAGCGCGAGATCGCCGCCGGCAGCGTCAGCGACGGCATCACCGCACGCGGCAAACGCAATCCGCCCGGCCCCGCCGGCAGTCGCCAGGGCCTCAACGACTACACCGGCTGGTTCGCTCATGATCCCGCCATGAGCGGCGACTACTACGGCTACGACGGCCCCTGCCCGCCCTGGAACGACACCCTGCTGCATCACTACCACTTTCGCCTGCTTGCGCTGGACGTGCCCAGCCTGGGCCTGTCCGGACGCTTCACCTGGGCCGAGGCCGAGCCGGCGCTGCGCGGTCATGTGCTGGCCGAGGCGGTGCTGACCGGCACCTACAGCATGAATCCGGCCCTGCGCTCCTGAGTCGCAGCCGTCGCCGCTGCAGGCGCGCGTGCGCAGGTCCACACTAGACGCTCGTGGCTGTTTCGGCCACGCGGTCAAGGAGTACCGATCATGAGCAAGACCATTCCCGAGACGAATCCCGCACCGAGCGCGCGCGACGACGGTTTTCGCGATACCGCCGAACGCGCCAAGCGCGCCGAATCCGCCGCCGTCAAACAGGCGCGCGAAGCGCTGGACGCCGCCGCCGAGCGCATCGAGCAGGGCCTGCATCGCGCCACCGACGCCACCGCCGACGCGGCCGCCAAGGCTGCCGATGGTGCCGCGCGCGCGAAGGAAAAGGGCCGCGAGGCGCTCGATCAGGCCCTGGAGCATGCCGGCGACTGGATGGACCAGGCGCGCGACTATGTGCGCGAGAAGCCGACCCAGGCGGTGCTGATCGCGGTCGCTGCCGGCTGGCTGCTGGGCCGGCTCAGCCGGCGCTGACGCATGGCCACGGAGAACGAGCGCACGGACGCTGCGGCGCCGGGCTCCGCGGACGCATCTGCGCCCGCACCCGTCGCCGCAGTGCTGGACGATCTGGCCACCGCGGCCGCCGCCGCCGGCACCCTGCTGGGGGCGCTGGGGCGACTGGCGCGCGCCGAGTTGCGGCTGGCCTGGCGCGGCGTGCGGCTGGCGGCGTGGGCGCTGCTGGCGACCGTGCTGCTGTTGTTGTTTTTGTTGCTGACGCTGGTGATCCTGCTGGTCTGGCTGCTGCTGCACGCCACCGGATCGCTGGGTGCAGGGTTGGCGCTGACGGCGCTGGCGCTGCTGCTGGCCCTGCTCGGTGCGCGGGCGCTGCTGCGGCTCGGCCTGCACTGGCTGAGCCTGCCCGCCACGCGTGCCGAGGCGCGCGCGGCACTGCAGAGTCTGACCGGCAAACGCGACGCGCCATGAGCCTGCTCGGCGATCGCGCGACGGTGCAGACAGCGCGCGCGGGCGCTGCGCAGGCGCGTGCTGCCATCGCACCGGCCACGGCGCCATTGCGCGCGCGGCTGGCCGCGCATCCGGTACTGGCGACTGCTGTGGCGTTGGCTGCCGGCTTCATCGCCGCGCGCCTGATCGCCGCTCCGTTGCGCGGATTCGGCCGCGGCGGTGTGCGGGCGCTGCGCCGCGGATTGCGCCTGCTGCGTCTGCTGGTCTGATGCCCGTTCGCGATCAAGACACGAACACCGCGTAGCCGGGATGTGACGCGAGATGCGTTGAATCGCATCTCGCGCCGGCGAACGCCCGGCCAGGA
>JAJYTG010000065.1:0-2101 GCA_021793195.1 Pseudomonadota bacterium | reverse complement strand
GCGGATTGCGCCTGCTGCGTCTGCTGGTCTGATGCCCGTTCGCGATCAAGACACGAACACCGCGTAGCCGGGATGTGACGCGAGATGCGTTGAATCGCATCTCGCGCCGGCGAACGCCCGGCCAGGACGGCCGGGCCGGAGTCACGCACCAGGGACGGTTCGCCGGTCCCCGAAAACGCAAACGGAGTCACGCGGCATGAGCACACCGAAAACCGGATTCATCGGCCTGGGCGCGATGGGGCTCCCCATGGCCCGTCACCTGCACGCGCGCGGGCTGCTGGCCGCGGTCGGCAATCGCACCCGCGCCAAGGCCGAGACGCTGGCCGCCGAGCTGGGTGTGAGCGCGCCGCCCACGCCCGCGGCGTTGGCCGCGCAGTGCGACGTGATCGCGCTGTGCATCACTGCCGATGCCGATGTGCTGACCACGGTGCATGCGCTGCTGCCCGGCCTGCAGCCCGGCGCGATCGTCATCGACCACTCGACCGTGGCGCCGGAGACGGCGCGCCAGGCGGCCGCGTTGCTGGCCGCCGTCGGCGCGCAGTTCCTCGACGCGCCGGTGTCGGGCGGCGTCGAAGGCGCGCGCAACGGCAAGTTGTCGGTGATGGTCGGCGGCGATGTCGCCGCACTGGAGCGCGCGCGTCCGGTGTTCGAAGCCTACGCCGCGCGCGTCACCCATATGGGCGCGGTCGGCAGCGGGCAGGCGACCAAGGCGGTCAACCAGGTGCTGGTCGCCGGCATCGCGCAGGCGGTATGCGAGGGCCTGGCACTGGGCGAAGCGCTGGGATTGGCGCCCGAGCAACTGCTGCCGACGCTGGCCGCCGGTGCGGCCGGCAACTGGTTTCTCGACAAGCGCGGCGCGACCATGCTGCGCGGCGAGTATGGCGTCGGCTTCAAGCTCGGTCTGCTGCACAAGGACCTGACCATCGTGCGCGGCATCGCCGAGCGCGCCGGCACCGACCGCAGCATGATCGAGAAATCGCTGGCCGACTACGCCGAACTGATGGCGCGCGGCCATGCCGACGACGACATTTCGGCGCTGATCCGGTTGAAGCGCGCACGCAGGGCCTGACGCAAATCCATGTGCCGGTGACGCTTTATGTTGCGCAGTTGTGCCGCGCCGACCGGGTGCAAAGCAGGCGTGATTTGTGCGCAATCCGACACTCGACGACAATCCGCTTCTGCGCACGCGGACGTGCGAACCGCTGAAGACCATGCCCGACCCCAGCGCATCCTTATCCGCCCGTCAGCTCGGCAGGGAACAGCTCCAGCAAGCGTGCGGCGCCATCGACTTCTGGTGGCACAGCATCGATCTGGGGCAGGGCGTCGTCACCCCCGGCAAGAAGACCGCCGCATGGCTCGACCGCGAGCTGGATGCCTTGTCGTTGCCGCCGCTGGCCGGCAAAACCGTGCTCGACATCGGCGCCTGGGACGGGTTCTACAGTTTTGCCGCCGAACGACTCGGTGCCCGGCGCGTGGTTGCCCTCGACCATTACGTCTGGTCGATCGACCGGTCACTGGCTGATGCCTACCATGCCCGGTACGCGCGTGCCCCGATGATGGCGCCGCCGATCGAGCAGACGCCGTGCTGGCAACCCGACAAGAAGCCCGGCAAGCGAGGGTTCGACACCGCCCGCGCCGCATTGGGCAGCCGGGTCGAATCCGTTTACGGTGATTTCATGACGCTTGATCCGGCGCAGATCGGAACATTCGACGTGGTGCTTTTCCTTGGCGTGCTTTATCACATGGAGAACCCGATGGCGTCGCTGCGACGCCTTGCCGAATTCACCAAGGGTGTCGCCATCATCGAAACGCATGCGGTTGCGGTGCCGGCCTTTGAACATCGCGCCTTGTGCGAGTTCTACCCGCACGGCGAACTGGATGGTGACGTATCGAACTGGTGGGGGCCCAATCTCAAGGCGCTGGAGGCGATGTGCCTCGCTGCGGGATTCAGTCGGGTCGAGATCAGGCAGGGCCCGCCGCACCGGTCGTGGATCCATCATGCGCTGCGCAGGCTGCATCTGTTCCTTTCCGGCTCGCGTGCACGCCGGCCGCGCCATTACCGTGCGATCGTGCACGCTTGGAAGTAGATCGCGCTGATGTA
>JAJYTG010000001.1 GCA_021793195.1 Pseudomonadota bacterium | reverse complement strand
CTTTGGTGGAGGCCACGCCGATCTCGGGGCCGGCGCGCGTCATCAGCTTGAGGTCGGCCTCGCGCACCAGCGAGGACTCCGGCACGTTGCAGATCGCCAGCGTGCCCAGGTAGCCGCGCGCGCGCGTTTCGCGCAGCGCCGACAGCGTGTCGGCGGTTTCGCCGGATTGCGAAATCGCCACGAACAGCGTGCCGGGCGGCACCACCACCTCGCGGTAGCGATACTCGCTGGCCACCTCGACGCTGACCGGGATGCGCGCCAGCGCCTCGACCCAGATTTTCGCCACCAGGCCGGCGTGGTAGCTGGTGCCGCAGGCCACGATGTGCAGCCCCGCGGCGCGCGCCAGCAGTTCGCTGCCCCCCGGTCCGAAAATGTTCGGCAGTGGGCCGTGCGCGCCCAGGCGGCCTTCCAGCGTGTCGGCCACGGCGCGCGGCTGCTCGCAGATTTCCTTGAGCATGAAATGGCGGAACTCGCCCTTGTCGATGGCATCGCTGTTCAGATCGCTTTCGTGCACCGCGCGCTGCACCGGTGCGCCGCTGCGGTCGAAGATGGCATAGCCGTCGCGGCGGATCTCGGCCACGTCGCCTTCTTCCAGGTAGATCACCTGCCGCGTCACCTGCACCAGCGCCTGGATGTCGGAGGCCAGAAAGTGCTCGCCGATGCCCAGGCCCAGCACCAGCGGGCTGCCCAGGCGCGCGCCGACGACGTGGTCGGTATCGCGCGTGTCCATCACCGCGATGGCGTAGGCGCCCTCCAGCCGCGCGATGGTGCGCAGCGTGGCCGTGCGCAGATCGACTCCTCGTACCAGTTCCGCATCGATCAGGTGCGCGATGACCTCGGTGTCGGTTTCCGATTCGAACACGCGCCCCTGCGCCTGCATCTCGCTGCGCAGCACGGCGTGGTTCTCGATGATGCCGTTGTGCACCACCGTCACGCGCCCGGCCAGGTGCGGGTGGGCGTTGCCCTCGCTGGGCGCGCCGTGCGTGGCCCAGCGCGTGTGCGCGATGCCGGTGTGGCCGGGCAGCGGATCGGCCAGATAGCGCTGCTCCAGCTCGCGCACTTTGCCCTTGGCGCGCAGGCGGCACAGGCCGCCGGGTGTCAGCACCGCCAGTCCCGCCGAGTCGTAGCCGCGGTATTCGAGCGCCTTCAGGCCGGCGATCAGGATGGGGGCGACGTCACGCTGGGCGACGGCACCGACGATGCCACACATGCGGAGGGCTCCGGTCTTTCAATCAGGTGACAGATGATAGGGCCGCGCCGCATTCACGCGCCGTAGTAGCCGCTGAACCAGCGCACGAAGCGGGCGATGCCGTCCTCGATGCCCACGCGCGGCTGCCAGCCGGTGGCCGCGCGCAGCGCCGAGACATCGGCCCAGGTGGCCTCGACATCGCCCGGCTGCATGGGCAGCAGATGTTTTTCCACCGTACGGCCCAGCGCCCGTTCGAGCAGTTCGATGAAGCGCAGCAGTTCCACCGGCGCATCGCCGCCGATGTTGTAGATGCGGAACGGCGCGTCCGAGCGCGCCGGATGCGGGTGCAGCGGGTCGTAGGCGGGATCGGGCGCGGCCGGCCGGTCCAGCACGGCCAGCACGCCCTCGACGATGTCGTCGATGTAGGTGAAGTCGCGCTGGTGCCGGCCGTGGTTGAACACTTGCAGCGGCTCGCCGCGCTGGATGCGCCGGGCGAACAGGATCGGCGACATGTCCGGCCGGCCCCACGGCCCGTACACGGTGAAAAAACGCAAGCCAGTGGCCGGCAGTCGGTACAGATGGCTGTAGGCGTGCGCCATCAGCTCGTTGGATTTCTTGGTGGCCGCGTACAGGCTCACCGGATGGTCCACCGCGTCGGCTTCGCTGAAAGGCAGCTTGCGGTTGGCGCCGTACACCGAGCTGGACGAGGCGAACACCAGGTGCTGTACCGCACCGTGGCGGCAGGCTTCGAGCATGTTGCCAAAGCCCACCAGGTTGCTTTGCACGTAGGCGCCGGGGTTGGTCAGCGAATGGCGCACGCCGGCCTGCGCAGCCAGATGCACCACGCGTTCCGGGCGGAACTGCGCGAAGGCCTCGCGCACTGCGGCGCCATCGGCGATGTCGAGGCGCGCGTGCCGGTAGCCCGGATGCGCGGCGAACCGGTCCAGCCGCGCCTGCTTCAGCGCCGGGTCGTAATAGTCGTTGTGGTTGTCGACGCCCAGCACGCGCTCGCCGCGCGCCAGCAGGCGCTCGATCAGCGCCGCACCGATGAACCCGGCCGCGCCGGTGACCAGAATGCGCATGTGGTAGCGGCCTGGGAAATGCGCAAAGTCTATCAGCGCCGTGCCTCGCGCCGCCGTTGACAGCGCGCGGGCCGCTGGCTAGCGTGAAGCAGTGTTTCCGCGATCCAGGTGGCGTGCGGGCAACCGTGCGCCGAGCGTGCGACATGAGCACTACGTTCTGATCCCATCCGTCACGCGTCGCGCCGGCCAGGGGCGTTCGACGCCCTTTTTTATCGCCCGCAATTTGCTTTGGAACGCACCGCCATGATCCAGATCGCCCTCCCCGACGGCAGCCAGCGCGGCTACGACCATGCGCCCAGCGTGCGCGAGGTGGCGGCATCGATCGGCCCCGGCCTGGCCAAGGCGGCGCTGGCCGGCCGCGTCGACGGCAAGCTGGTCGATCTCGGCCGCGCCATCGAGCACGATGCCAGGCTCGAAATCATCACCGAGAAAAGCCCCGAGGCGCTGGAGATCATCCGCCACTCCACCGCGCACCTGCTGGCGCAGGCCGTGCAGCGCCTGTTTCCCGGCGCGCAGGTGACCATCGGTCCGGTCATCGACAACGGTTTCTATTACGACTTCGCGTACCAGCGGCCGTTCACGCCCGAGGATCTGCCGCGCATCGAGGACGAGATGCGCAGGATCGCCGCCGCGGCGATTCCGCTGGACCGCGCGGTGAAATCGCGCGACGACGCGGTGGCTTTCTTCGAGGGAATCGGCGAGCACTACAAGGCCGAGATCATCCGCGCCATCCCCGCGCACGAGGAACTCTCGCTGTATACCCAGGGCGAGTTCACCGATCTGTGCCGCGGCCCGCATGTGCCGGACACCGGCCGGCTGAAGGCGTTCAAGCTGCTCAAGGTGGCCGGTGCCTACTGGCGTGGCGACAGCAGTAATCCGATGCTCAGCCGCATCTACGGCACGGCGTTTCTCAGCGAGAAAGACCTCAAGGCCTACCTGCACCGGATCGAGGAAGCCGAAAAGCGCGACCACCGCAAGATCGGCAAGGCGCTGGACCTGTTCCATCTGCAGGAAGAAGGCCCGGGACTGGTGTTCTGGCACCCCAGGGGCTGGTCGATCTGGCAGGTGGTCGAGCAGTACATGCGCAGGGTGTATCGCGACACCGGCTATGGCGAGGTGCGCTGTCCGCAGATTCTCGATGTGTCGCTGTGGCAGAAGTCCGGTCACTGGGACAATTACCAGGAGAACATGTTTTTCACCGAATCGGAAAAGCGCACCTACGCGGTCAAGCCCATGAACTGCCCGGGCCACGTGCAGGTGTTCAACCAGACGCTGCATAGCTATCGCGATCTGCCGATCCGCTACGGCGAGTTCGGCGCCTGCCACCGCAACGAGCCCTCGGGGGCGCTGCACGGCATCCTGCGCGTGCGCGGCTTCACCCAGGACGACGGCCACATCTTCTGCACCGAGGCCCAGATCGAGTCCGAGGTGGCCGCATTTCACCGCCAGGCGCTCGAGGTCTACGCCGATTTCGGCTTCAGCGACATCCAGGTCAAGATCGCGCTGCGCCCGGACAAGCGCCTGGGCGACGACGCCACCTGGGACAAGGCCGAGCACGCGCTGCGCGGCGCGCTGCGCGGCGCCGGCGTGGAATGGCAGGAACTGCCGGGCGAGGGCGCCTTCTACGGCCCCAAGGTCGAGTACCACCTCAAGGACGCCATCGGCCGCACCTGGCAGCTCGGCACCATGCAGGTCGATTTCATGATGCCGGGCCGCCTCGGCGCCGAATACGTGGACGAGCACAGCCAGCGCCGCCATCCGGTGATGCTGCACCGGGCCATCGTCGGTTCGATGGAACGTTTCATCGGCATCCTGATCGAGCACCATGCCGGCGCCTTTCCGGTCTGGCTGGCCCCCGTGCAGGCGGTGGTGATGAACATCACCGATGCGCACGCGGCCTATGCCGCCGAGGTGGCGCAAGCGCTTGTCCGGCAAGGTTTCCGCGTCGAAGCCGATTTGCGCAACGAAAAAGTGGGCTATAAGATTCGCGAACACACGTTGCAGCGCGTGCCCTATCTGCTGGTGGTCGGCGACCGCGAGAAGGAAACGGGCGCGGTTGCCGTGCGCGCGCTGAGCGGCGCGGACCTCGGCAGCATGCCGCAGGTCGGATTTGCCGCACGCCTGGCCTCGGAGAACAAACCGGCCTGACCGGTTCCGGGTTCATTGATCCACGGAGACATCACGATCGCTACGCCCACCGAAAACAAGTCCCATCGTCGCAATCTCGAGATCCGCGTGCCGCGTGTGCGCGTGATCGACGCCGAAGGCCAGCAGCTTGGAATCCTCGGCCGCGACGAGGCGTTGCGTCTGGCACAGGAAGTCGAGATGGATCTGGTCGAAATCCAGCCCACTGCCGATCCGCCGGTGTGCCGCATCATGGATTTCGGCAAGTTCCGCTTCGAGCAGCAGAAAAAGGCCCAGGCGGCCAAGAAAAAGCAGAAACAGGTCGAGATCAAGGAACTGAAGTTCCGGCCCACCACCGATGTCGGCGATTACCAGATCAAGCTGCGCAATCTGCTGCGCTTTCTGGACGAGGGCGACCGCGTCAAGGTCAATATCCGCTTCCGCGGGCGCGAGATGTCGCACCAGGAACTGGGGTACGAGCTGGCTAAGAAGATCCAGACCGACGTGGTCGAGCAGGGCGTGATCGAGCAGTTTCCCAAGCTCGAAGGGCGCCAGATGATCATGATGATCGCGCCCAAGAAGAAATAACCCGCGCTACCGCCACCGGCCCGGCCCCGCGGGCGCCGGCGCGCAAGCGCTTGGCGGGTCCGGGCTGGTGCGTATACACTTGCCGGCCCGGTCCGCGGTTGGACCGGCATACGCGGGTTCCGGCACGGATGGCAAGCGCGGCGATCGCCGCCGCCGGGGTCAGTCAATAAAACCGATGGAGCATTCCATGCCCAAGATCAAGACCAACCGTGCGGCGGCCAAGCGCTTCCGCAAGACGGCGAGCGGCAAGTTCAAGGCCGGGCACGCCTTCAAGAGTCACATCCTCACCAAGAAGTCCACCAAGCGCAAACGCAACCTGCGCGGACCCAACCATGTGCGCGCCTGCGATGCAGGCCACGTCGCGCGCATGCTGCCCTACCTCTGAGGAGACTGACCCATGGCACGTGTCAAGCGTGGCGTCATCGCGCGCCGCCGCCACAAGAAAATCATCGGCCAGGCCAAGGGCTACTACAACGCCCGCCGCAAGGTCTTCCGCGTCGCCAAGCAGGCGGTCACGCGCGCCGCGCAGTACGCCTACATCGGCCGCAAGCAGAAGAAGCGCCAGTTCCGCGCGCTGTGGATCGTGCGCATCAATGCCGGCGCGCGCGTGTATGGCCTGTCCTACAGCCGCCTGATCAACGGCCTGACTAAGGCCGGCATCACGGTGGACCGCAAGGTGCTGGCGGATCTCGCCGTTCACGACATCAAGGCCTTCGGCGTGATTGCCGGGAAGGCCAAGGCCGCACTCGCCGCCTGAGCGCCATTGCGCGTCGGCCTGCGGGCCGGCGCAGCGCCTACAGTGGGGAGCGGGCCTGGGCTCGCTCCCCATTTGTTTTCCGATCGCCCCGCCGCCAGGACGCGCGGGGCGAAGCCCGGGGAGTGTCGATGGAGTCTTTGTCGAAACGTATCGCAGCCGCGCGCGCAGCCGTCGCCGGCGCCGGCAGCCTCGATGAATGGGAGCGCCTGCGCGTTTCGCTGCTGGGCAAGAGCGGACTGCTGACCGCGGCGCTGAAGGAACTGGGCACGCTCCCGGCCGGACAGCGCCAGCAGCGCGGTGCAGAACTGAACGTGCTCAAGGCCGAGCTGTCGGCCGCGCTGGAGGCGCGCCGGGCGCAGCTAGAACAGGACGCAGCGCTGGCGCGGCTGGCCCGCGAGACCGTCGACGTCAGCCTGCCGGGGCGCGGCGCCATGCCGGGCAGCCTGCATCCGGTGATGCAGGCGATGGAGCGCATCTGCGCGATCTTCGAACGCATGGGCTACCGCCGCGAGCAGGGCCCGGAGATCGAGGACGACTGGCACAACTTCGAAGCGCTGAATTTTCCGCCGCACCACCCGGCGCGCGCGATGCACGACACGTTCTATTTCGAAAACGGCGAACTGCTGCGGACGCATACCTCGCCGGTGCAGTTGCGCGCCATGCGGGGCCGGACACCGCCGCTGCGCATCATCGCCCCCGGGCGCGTCTACCGCAGCGATTCGGACCAGACGCACTCGCCCATGTTCCACCAGGTCGAAGGTCTGATGGTGGCCGAGGGCGTCAGCTTCGCCGACCTCAAGGGCACGCTGGAGGCCTTCGTCACCGCCTTTTTCGGGCGCCGCTTCGAGATGCGCTTCCGGCCCAGCTATTTTCCCTTCACCGAACCCTCGGCCGAGGTGGACATCCGCTGGACCGATGCCGCCGGCAAGGAGCGCTGGCTCGAGGTGCTGGGCTGCGGCATGGTGCATCCGGTGGTGCTGGAAAACGGCGGCATCGATCCCGAGCGCTACACTGGTTTTGCCTTCGGTCTGGGCGTCGAGCGTTTCACCATGCTGCGCCATGGCGTGGACGACTTGCGCGCGTTCTTCGAGAACGACGTGCGTTTCCTGGCGCAGTTCGGCTGAGGGCCTGCGATGAAGTTCAGTGAACGCTGGTTGCGTGCGCTGGTGGGCGTCGAGGCTGATCGCGCGGCGCTGGTCGAGGGCCTGACGCTGTCCGGACTGGAAGTGGAGTCGGTGCAGGCGCTGGGCGATGGCCTCGAACACGTGGTGGTGGGCGAGATCCTGGACTGCCGGCCGCACCCGCGCGCCGACCGCCTGCGCGTCTGCACGGTGGCAGCGGGCGCGGAGCAGCGCCTGCAGGTCGTGTGCGGTGCGCCGAATGCGCGCGCGGGACTGAAGGCGCCGCTGGCGCTGGAAGGCGCGCGGCTGCCAGGAGGCGTGGAGATCCGTGCCGCCGAACTGCGCGGCGTCCGCTCGCAGGGCATGCTGTGCTCGGCGCGGGAACTGGAGCTGGATGCCGACGCTTCCGGGCTGATGGAACTGCCCGGGGATGCGCCGGTCGGCCACGCGCTGGCCGATTATCTCGGCTTGCCGGATGCCAGCATCGAGCTGAAACTCACACCCAACCGTGCCGACTGTTTCGGCATGGTGGGCCTGGCGCACGACGTCGCCGCGCTGTTCGGCGGCGCCACGCGCCTGCCCGATTGCGCGCCGGTGGCCGCACGGCACGACGCACGCCGCGACGTGCGCCTGGACGACGGCGCCGCATGTCCGCGTTATTGCGGGCGCGTGATCGAGGGGCTCGATGCGTCCGTGCCGACACCGCTGTGGATGGCCGAGCGTCTGCGCCGCGCCGGGCTGCGCCCGGTCAGCGCCATCGTCGATGTGGCCAACTACGTGATGCTGGAGCTGGGCCAGCCGCTGCATGCCTTCGACGATGCCTTGCTGGAAGGCGTGATCGTGGTACGTGCCGCGGTTCCCGGCGAGCGGTTGCGCCTGCTCGACGGCAGCACCGTCGTGCTGGATCACGGCGAGTTGGTGATCGCCGATGCACGAGGGGCGCGGGCGCTGGCCGGGGTGATGGGCGGGGCCGACAGCGCGGTGGGTGCGCACACCCGGCGCGTGTTCCTGGAAAGCGCGTACTTCGAGCCCGCCGCCATCATGGGCGTGGCTCGGCGTTTCGGCCTGCACTCGGACGCGGCGCACCGTTTCGAGCGCGGCGTCGATCCGGACCTGCCGCCGCGCGCGCTGGAGCGCGCCACTGCCCTGATGCTGGCAGTGTGCGGCGGCCGCCCCGGGCAGGTGTTGAAGAGCGATCGCCCCGGCTGGGCACCGTCGCGCCAGGCCATCCGCCTGCGTCGCGCGCGCCTGGCGCGCGTGCTGGGCATCGCCGTGGAAGATGCGGAGGTCGAGCGCATCCTGCTGGCGCTGGACATCCGCCTGGCGCGCGAGCCGGACGGCTGGCTGGCGGTGCCGCCAACCCGCCGTTTCGATCTTTCGCGCGAGGAGGATCTGATCGAGGAAGTCGCGCGCATCCACGGTTACGCGCGTGTGCCCGGCCTGCTGCCGGCCGCCGCCGCCGGGGTGGAGGCAGCACCGGATGACCGCGTGCCGCTGACGGGCCTGCGCGGCGCGCTGGCGGCCCGCGACTGGCACGAGGCGGTCTGCCTGTCGCTGGTGGGGGCGGCACAGCTTGCGCCGTGGGGTCTGCTGGACAGTGCCCCGGCGCTGAGCAACCCGCTGTCGGCCGACCTCGCGCGCATGCGGCCGTCACTGCTGCCGGGTCTGACCGCGGCGCTGCGTGCCAACCGCAACCGCCAGCAGACGCGCGTGCGCCTGTTCGAGATCGGCCGCAGTTTCCACGCCCCGCCGGCACCACGGCGCGAGGTCGAGCGCCTGGCACTGGCCGCCTGCGGCAGCGTGGCGCGCGAGCAGTGGGGCGAGCCCGTGCGCACCATCGACTTCCACGATCTCAAGGGTGAGGTCGAAGCGCTGCTGGCCCTGCGCGGTCCGGCGGCCGCCGCCGCGCGTTTCCACACGGATGGCCTGCCTGCCTGGCTGCACCCCGGGCGCGCGGCCTGTGTGACGACCGCTGGCGCGGACATCGGCTGGTTCGGTGCGCTGCATCCGCAGCTCGAGCGGGCCCTGGGGCTGGATGCACCGGTCTATGTGGCCGAATTCGACCTGGAGGCGCTGCTCGAGGCCGCGCCGTCGCGGCCGGCGCCGCTGCCGCGCTTTCCCTGGGTGCGGCGCGACCTGGCCGTCGTGGTGGCCGAGGCGGTGCCGTGGGCGCAGGTGGACGCCTGTGCCCGCGCGGCGGCCGGGGCGCTGCTGGTGGAACTGCGCCTGTTCGACGTCTACCGCGGCGCCAGCCTCGATACGGGGCACAAAAGCTTCGCCATGGGCTTGATTTTGCAAGACCATTCACGCACGCTAACGGACAGCGACGCGGATGCCTGCGTCGAGGCCGTCGTGCAGGCCCTGCAGCAATCCTGCGCGGCGCGCATCAGGGGGTAACGTGGCACTGACCAAAGCGGAGATGGCCGAGCACCTGTTTGCCGAAGTCGGGCTGAACAAGCGCGAAGCCAAGGAATTCGTGGATGCGTTTTTCGAGACCATCCGCACGGCGCTGGAGCGTGGCGAGCAGGTCAAGCTCTCGGGTTTCGGCAACTTCGAACTGCGCAGCAAGAACCAGCGGCCGGGCCGCAATCCCAAGACCGGCGAGGAAATCCCCATTTCGGCGCGACGCGTGGTGACTTTCCGCGCCGGCCAGCGCCTGAAGCAGCGGGTGGAAGCCTATGCTGGACCCAGGTAGCAACAACGAGCTGCCGCCGATCCCCGCCAAGCGCTACTTCACCATCGGTGAGGTCAGCGAGTTGTGCGGGGTGAAGCCGCACGTGCTGCGCTACTGGGAGCAGGAGTTCAGCGGACTCAACCCGGTCAAGCGCCGCGGCAACCGCCGCTACTACCAGCGCCACGACGTGCTGATGATCCGCCAGATCCGTGCGCTGCTGTACGAACAGGGTTTCACCATCACCGGCGCCCGCCAGCGTCTGGAGGGCAGCCAGGCCAAGGTCGAGGCCAGCTATTCAGGGCAGGTGGCACGGCAGTTGCGCGTCGAACTGGAGGAACTGCTGGCCCTGCTGCGTTGAGACCTCGCTTCTGTTCGGCGCGCCGCCGCTGTTACAATCCGCCGTTCTGGAGCCGTGTCGGGGCGTAGCGCAGCCTGGTAGCGCACCACAATGGGGTTGTGGGGGTCGCGAGTTCGAATCTCGCCGCCCCGACCAGTTTCCAGCCATTCCGCGGCGCCCGCAGGCGCCGCGCGCGTTTCCGGGGCGCACCGCCCGCGATGGCGCGCGTTCCAGCCCGCGAGATCCCGCCGATGACGAGCCCGCCGAATCCGCGCCGCAGCCTGTATGGGGAGATCGAGCCCTACGACAGCGGCCGCCTGCAGGTGTCGGCGCTGCATACGCTGTACTACGAGCAGTGCGGCAATCCGCAGGGCAAGCCGGTGGTGTTCCTGCACGGCGGTCCCGGAGGCGGCTGCAACGCACGCTGCCGGCAGTTCTTCGATCCCTCCGCCTACCGCATCGTGCTGTTCGACCAGCGCGGTTGCGGCCGCAGCACGCCGCATGCCGAACTGCGCGAGAACACGACCTGGGATCTGGTCGCCGACATCGAACGTCTGCGCGCGCACCTGGAGATCGGGCAGTGGCAGGTGTTCGGCGGCTCCTGGGGATCGACCCTGGCGCTGGCTTATGCCGAAACCCATCCGCAGCACGTCAGCGAACTGGTGCTGCGCGGCATTTTCCTGCTGCGCCGCTGGGAGCTGGAATGGTTCTATCAGCAGGGTTGCGATGCGCTGTTCCCGGATGCCTGGGAAGGCTACCTCGACCCCATCCCGCCGGCCGAGCGCGGCGATCTCATCAGCGCCTACCACCGCCGCCTCACCGGCGAAGACGACGCCGTGCGCCTGGCCGCCGCGCGCGCCTGGGCGGTGTGGGAGGGCAGCACCAGTTTCCTGTTCCAGGATCCGGCACACATCGAGTCCAGCGGGGCGGATGCTTTCGCGCTGGCCTTTGCACGCATCGAGTGCCACTACTTCGTGCATGGCGGTTTCATGCGCGGCGACGGCCAGTTGCTGGAGGACGTGCACCGCATCCGCCACATCCCCGCCACCATCGTGCAGGGACGTTACGACGTGGTCTGTCCGCTGCGTTCGGCCTGGGATCTGCATCGCGCCTGGCCCGAAGCCGACTTGCAGGTCGTGGCGGACGCGGGGCATTCGGCATTCGAACCGGGCAACATCGACGCGCTGGTGCGCGCCACCGACCGTTACCGCGGCTGAGTGCCGGCCGCTGGCCGCTTTTCCGTTTCCGCCAGCGGCACCCAGTTGCCGCCGTCCAGCGCCTCCGGCCGGAAGCGGCGCTTGTAGTCCATCCTGGGGTGTCGCGCGATCCAGTACCCCAGGTACAGATAGTTCAGCCCCAGCGCGCGGCCATAGCCGATCTGCCGCAGGATGGCCAGCGTGCCCAGCCCGCGCTGCGCACAGTCCGGGTCGTACCAGGTGTACACCGCCGAAAGCGCCTCGCCGGCGAGGTCGGTCGCGGCCACCGCGAGCAGGCGCCCGCCTTCGCGCAGTTCGAGAAGCCGCGTGCGGCTCCAGCCGGCACTGAGAAACTCGCGGAAATCCTCGGCCGTGCCCTCGTCCATGCCACCGCCGGGATGCCGCAGCTTCTGGTAGCGCTGGTACAGCGCCCAGCGTTCGGGGGTGAAACCGGGTTCGGCGTCCAGCAGTTCGACGCCGGCATTGCGCACCAGGCAGCGGCGCTGGCTGCGGTCCGGACGGAAGCGCGCCAGTGCGATGCGGCAGGCGACGCAGGCATTGCAACGCGGGCAGCGCGGCCGGTACACGTGGCTGCCGGCGCGGCGGAAACCGTGCGCCAGCGCCTGTGCGTACAACGCATCCAGCGCGGGATGCGCCGGATCGAGCACCAGGTTCACCGCGGTCCGCCCGGACCAGTAACCGCAGGCCTGCGGCAGGGTCTGGAACAGGCGGACGCTGTCGGTGCGCATCAGTCTTTCAGCACACCCAGCGCACGGCCGACACGGGTGAAGGCATCGATGGCGCGGTCCAGATGGGCGCGCGTGTGCGCCGCGCTCATCTGCGTGCGGATGCGCGCCTGGCCCTGCGGCACCACCGGGTAGAAGAATCCGGTCACGTAGATGCCCTCGTCCAGCAGGCGCGCGGCCATGGCCTGCGCCCTGGGCGCGTCGTGGATCATCACCGGCACGATCGGGTGCGTGCCGGGCCTGATCTCGAAACCGGCGGCGCCCATGCGTTCGCGGAAATAGCGCGTGTTCGCATGCAGCGTCTCGCGCAGCGCGACGGCGCTTTCGAGCATATCGAGCACCTTGATGCCGGCGGCGACCACGTGCGGCGGCAGCGAGTTCGAGAACAGGTACGGTCGCGAGCGCTGGCGCAGCAGTTCGATGGCCTCGCCGCGGCCGGTGGTGAAGCCGCCCAGCGCGCCGCCCAGTGCCTTGCCCAGGGTGCCGGTGAACAGGTCGATCCGGTCCATCACGCCGTGCACTTCCGCCGAGCCGCGGCCGCTGGCACCGAGAAAGCCGGTGCAATGGCATTCGTCGATGTGCACCATCGCACCGTAGCGCCCGGCCAGCGCGGTGATGCGATCCAGCGGCGCGATGAAGCCGTCCATCGAGAACGCGCCGTCACTGGTGATCAACCGGGTGCGGCAGCCGGCGGCATCGGCCGCCTGCAACTGCCTCTCCAGATCCGCCATGTCGCAGTTGGCATAGCGGAAGCGTCTGGCCTTGCACAGGCGGATGCCGTCGATGATCGAGGCGTGGTTCAAGGCATCGGAGATGACGGCATCGTCCTCGCCCAGCAGCGGCTCGTACAGACCGCCGTTGGCGTCGAAGCAGGCGGCGTAGAGGATGGCGTCCTCGGTGCCGAAGAAGCGCGCGATGCGCCGCTCCAGTTCCTTGTGCAGATCCTGCGTGCCGCAGATGAAGCGCACGCTGGCCATGCCGAAGCCGTGCGTGTCCAGCGCGGCCTTGGCCGCGGCGATCACCTCGGGATGGTCGGCCAGGCCCAGGTAGTTGTTGGCGCAGAAGTTCAGCACCCGGCGCCCGTCGGCCAGGGTGATCTCGGCCGACTGCGGCGAGGTGATGACGCGCTCGCGCTTGAACAGACCCTGCTGCTCGATCGCCGCGAGTTCGGCGGCGTAGCGCGCCTTGGCGGTGTAGGTCATGCGGGTGTCCTCATCGGTGCGGCGCTCAGCTCCACGAGCACACCACCTTGCCGCAGTTGCCGGCTTCCATCAGCTCGAAGCCGCGCTGGAAGTCGTCGATGGCCACCTGATGGGTGAGCACCTTCTGCAGCGGGAAGCCGGTGAGCAGCATCTGCGTCATCTTGTACCAGGTCTCGTACATGCGTCGGCCGTAGATGCCCTGCACGGTGAGACCCTTGAAGATGATCCTGTCCCAGTCGACGCCGGCCCCCTTGGGCAGGATGCCCAGCAGCGCGATCTTGCCGCCGTGGTACATCACGTCCAGCATGTCGTTGAAGGCGCGCGGGTTGCCGCTCATCTCCAGGCCCACGTCGAAACCTTCCATGTGCAGGTCTTTCACCACCTCGCGCAGCGACTGGTTGGCGACGTTGACCACGCGCGTGGCGCCCATGTCGGCGGCCAGCTTGAGGCGGTAGTCGTTGACGTCGGTGACCACCACGTTGCGCGCGCCCACGTGCTTGGCGATGCCGGCGGCGATGACGCCGATGGGGCCGGCGCCGGTGATCAGCACATCCTCGCCGATCAGGTCGAATTCCAGCGCGCAGTGCGCGGCGTTGCCGTAGGGGTCGAAGAACGCTGCCAGCTCGGAGGGGATCGGGTCCGGAATCGGCCACAGATTGGATGCCGGCATGGCGATGTACTCGGCGAATGCGCCGTTGCGGTTGACGCCGATGCCGACGGTGTTGGGGCACAGGTGCTGGCGCCCGGCGCGGCAGTTGCGGCACATGCCGCACACGATGTGGCCCTCGGCGCTGACGCGCTGTCCGGGCGCATAGCCCCTGACGCCCGCACCCGTTTCGACGATGCGTCCGACGAACTCGTGGCCGATCACCAGCCCCGGCTTGATGGTGCGCTGCGACCACTCGTCCCACTTGTAGATGTGCAGGTCGGTACCGCAGATGGCGGTCTTCTCCAGCTTGATCAGCACCTCGTTGGGGCCGATGGCGGGGATGGGCACCTGCTCCATCCAGATGCCCTTGGCGGGCTCGCGCTTGACCAGCGCGCGCATGGTCTGCGGCATGGAAGGCTCCGGCGGATGCGAAGCGCGATTATAGGCCGGCGGATCCGCGCGCCGGGGCGGTCGCGGACGCGGTGCACGCCGCGCCGGCGCGCTAAGCTGGGCGCGCCACCCGGAAGGGGAGGACCGCCATGCGCCGCATCATGCTTGCCTGGATCCTGCTGCTGGGGACCGCCGCCGTCCACGCCGCCATGGTGGTGAGGCCGGTGGCGTGGACGCTGGATGGCACGCGCTACCGGAGCTACCTGGTCTACGACGGCGCCTCGCGCACGTTGCGCCCCGGGCTGCTGATGGTGCCCAACTGGTACGGCGTCAACGCCGATGCCATCGCCAAGGCCAGGATGATCGCTGGCCATCGCTACGTGATCCTGCTGACCGACCTGTACGGCGCAGGCGTGCGCCCGGCGAACACCGAACAGGCGCAGGCCGCGGTCAAGCCGCTGTACGCCGACCGCGCGCTGCTGCGGGCGCGCATGCTCAAGGCGCTGGCCGAACTGCGCGCGCAGGAGGGCCATGCACCCATCGACCCGGCACGCATCGCCGCCATCGGCTTCTGCTTCGGCGGCTCGGCGGTACTGGACCTGGCGCGCGCCGGAGCCGACGTCGCCGCGGTGGTGACCTTCCACGGCATCCTCTCCACCGATGATCCGGCGCTGGCGCGCAACATCAAGGCCGACGTGCTGGTGCTGACCGGCGACGCCGACCAGGCGGTGCCGCCGGCGGCGCGCGCGGCGTTCGAGCAGGAGATGCGCCGGGGCCATGTCAAGCGCTGGGCGCTGGTGGATTTCGGTGGTGCCGAGCACTGTTTCACCGAGGCGGCGCAGAAGCCGGCTCCCAACTGCGCCTATGACCCACCGGTGGCCCGGCGCGCCTACCAGTTCATGCGCGTGTGGCTGGACGATGCCTTCGCGCGTCGCGTGCACCGGGCGGCGGCCGGCCGCCGTTGAGCGCCCGCGCCCGCCGCGCCAGGGCGGCATGCCAGCACCAGTGCCAGGGCTCGTAGGCGATGCCGTGGCGGTTGCCGCGCGGATAGGACAGGCTGAAACCATGGCGCTGCGCGTGCCGCTGCAGCCAGGCGAAGGCCGGCGAGCGCTCGAAATCCTCCTCCAGCACCGCGTAGCCGGGCGTGGCCAGATCGAGGGCGCGTCCGCTGTGATGCTCGCTGTAGCCGGGCGCCGCGCTGACCGCGAGGATGGCTTCCATCGCCAGGCCGCGCTCGCGCTTGCCGCACAGGATGCCTAGTTGGTACCCGAAGGAGCGCCAGGCCGAGGCTACCTGCAGTTCGATCCCCGCACGCGCCGCGCTGCGCCGCATGCGCTGGAAAGCCGCCGCCGCGCGCGGTCGCAGCCAGGCCGGGCGCTGCTGCAGGTCCGGCCCGATGCAGACCAGCCGCGCCGGTTCGCGCTGCGGGCGCAGGTGCCGTTCGCGGCCGTAGTGCGGCGGCACGCCCAGTTCGCGTGCAGCGGCCATGGCGCGTGCGCGCGCGGCGGGGCCGGAAGTGCTGGGTGGCGTCGGGCGGGGCATGCGCCCATCATCGCGCGGCGCGCCCGGCACGGACCAGATGGCTTGCGCGCCCGAAGCTCAGGCCGAAACCGGCCGCAGGAAGAACCCGGCGATCTGCTGCTGCGGGTTGCAGGCGACCTGCGCATCCAGAGTGGTCCGGCTGAAACGCATGGGGATGATCACCACATCGAGGCCGTTGACCTGCAGCGACTGTACGGTGCCGCGGGCCTTCAGGTTGCCGTAGTTCTGCTGGACCTGACGCCACAGTTCCGCCAGCTTGTCCGGGGGCAGGGCGCTGCGCATGTCGGCATCGAAGGCGCTGGACGCGGCCCGGCTGTCGCCACGCGTCAACGCATCGAGCATCTGCTGCGAGAGCGTGCGGCACTGTGCTTCCGGCGAGGCGGACGTGCCTTGCGCCGCGACCTGGCGCGGCATGCAGAGACCCAGTGCGAGTGCTGCGAGAACCGCGCCCGAAATCCGTACTGCGCGTTGCAACTTCACCGTCATCATCCACTCCCGTTTTCAGGCGGAACCCGCCGTGGATCCGGCAGGCCTGCGGCAATGCGCCGCAGGCGCAACGCTACGCCGGCATCGCCGCGTGCTGCAAGCACAAGTTGCGCTGCAAAGCAACATGCCCGCACCGCGCCGGTGCGGATGCGGTTCAGCCGGGCGGACCGGACGATTGCGTCGCAGGCGGACCCAGCCGCTCCAGCAGCCGGCGCGCGAAGTCGATGCGCGCCGCGGCATCGGGCAGTGCCTGGCTGATGCGCAGCTTGTCCGGACCGTCGAGCCGGTACACGTGCGGTTCACGCTGGATCATGCGGATCACGCCCAGAGGATCGACCGCCGGCTGCGCGCGGAACCGCACGCGTCCGCCCGACTCGCCCAGCTCCAGCTTGCGGATGCCGAGCGCGTTGGCGGCCAGCTTCAGTTCGGCCGCGGCGATCAGATCGCGCGCCGGCTGCGGCAGCAGGCCGAAGCGGTCGATCATCTCCACCTGCAGCTCGCGCAGCGCGGCCGGCGTGGGCGCGCTGGCGATGCGCTTGTACAGCGTGAGCCGCGCGTGCACGTCCGGCAGGTAGTCGTCCGGGATCAGCAGCGGAGCGTGCAGTTCGATTTCGGCCTCGTGTCCGGTGCCGAGCGTGTAGTCGGGCACCTCGCCCTGCCGCAGCGCGCGCACGGCGCGCTCCAGCAGTTCGGCGTACAGCGTGAAGCCGATGGCCTCGATCTGGCCGGACTGCTCCTCGCCCAGCAGTTCGCCCGCGCCGCGGATCTCCATGTCGTGCGTGGCCAGGGTGAAGCCGGCGCCCAGCTCTTCCAGCGAGGCCAGCGCGTCGAGGCGCTTTTCGGCGTCGCCGGTCAGGGCCGCCTGTTCGGGCACGATCAGATAGGCGTAGGCGCGGTGGTGCGAGCGGCCGACGCGGCCGCGCAGCTGGTGCAGCTGCGCCAGGCCGAAGCGATCGGCGCGGTTGACCAGGATGGTATTGGCGGTGGGAATGTCGATGCCGGATTCGATGATGGTGGTGCACACCAATGTGTTGAAGCGCTGGCGATGGAAATCCAGCATCACGCTTTCCAGCTCGCGCTCCGGCATCTGGCCGTGGGCGATGCGGATGCGCGCCGCGGGCACCAGCGCACCCAGTTCGCGCGCGATGCGCTCGATGCTGTCGACTTCGTTGTGCAAAAAATAAATCTGGCCGCCGCGCGCCAGCTCGCGCTGGAACGCCTCGCGGACCAGCGCCGCGTCCCAGGGCGTAATCACGGTCTTCACCGCCAGCCGCTGTGACGGCGGCGTGGCGATGATGGACAGATCGCGCATGCCCATCATCGCCATGTTCAGCGTGCGCGGGATGGGCGTGGCGGTGAGGGTCAGCAGGTCGACCTCGGCGCGCAGGCGCTTGAGCTGTTCCTTGTGGCGCACGCCGAAGCGGTGTTCCTCGTCCACGATCACCAGGCCCAGACGCGCGAATTTGACGTCGCTCTGCAGTAGACGGTGAGTGCCGATGACAATGTCGGTCTCGCCCTTGGCCAAGCGTGCCAACACGTCCGCGGCGTCACCGCGCGACTGGAAGCGCGTCAGCGCCTCGATGCGGATCGGCCAATCGGCCATGCGGTCGCGGAAGTTCTGCCAGTGCTGCTGCGCGAGCAGCGTGGTCGGTACCAGCACCGCGATCTGGCGGCCGGCCAGCGCGGCCACGAAGGCCGCGCGCAGCGCCACCTCGGTCTTGCCGAAGCCGACATCGCCGCAGATCACGCGGTCCATCGGCCTGGGGGCCGCCAGGTCGGCCAGCACGGCGTCGATGGCGGCCTGCTGGTCGGGCGTCTCCTCGAAGCGGAATGCGGCAACGAACTGCGCGTACAGCGCCGGGTCCGCGCGCAATTCCACGCCGCCGCGCGCGGCGCGTTCGGCGTGGATGGCCAGCAGCTCGGCGGCGGCATCGCGCACTTTCTCGGCGGCCTTGCGTTTGGCGCGCTCCCAGGCGTCGCCGCCCAGGCTGTGCAGCGGCGCCAGTTCGGGTGCGGCGCCGCTGTAGCGGCTGATCAGGCCCAGTTGCGCCACCGGCACGTAGAGCTTGTCGCCCTTGGCGTACTCGATGGCCAGGAATTCGCCGGCGCTGCCGCCCACGTCCAGGGCCGCCAGGCCGAGATAGCGGCCGACGCCGTGGTCCACGTGCACGATGGGCGCGCCGATGGACAGCTCGGTGAGGTCGCGTAGCACCGTTTCCGGATCGCGCGTGGCGCCGCGCCTGCGGCGTTCCTGGCGCACGCGTTCGCCGGCCAGTTCCTGCTCGCTGAGCACGGTGATGCCGGCCGCGGGCACGGCGAAACCGGCGCTGAGCGGAGCGACCGTCAGCGCCAGCGCGATCGGCCGGGCGTCGGCCGCTGTCGCGGTGCGCAGCACCAGCAGCCCCGCCCAGTCCTCGACATTCGTCGCGGAATGGCCGGCGGCGGCCAGCAGTTCGCGCAGCATTTCGCGGCGGCCGGGCGAGTCCGCGGCCAGCAGCACGGTGCCGGTGCAGGCATCCAACTGTGCCGCCAGCAACTGGGCCGGCGTGGCGTGCGCCGCGGACGCGGCGGCGGGCGGCGCGACGATGCCCAGCGCATGTGCATGTTCGGCGCCGGCGGCGACCAGTTCGACCCGCCGGCTGCGGTTGAGCGTTTCGCGCAGCACGTCCGGCGCCAGGTACAGCTCGGCCGGCTGGAGGATCGGACGGGCAAGATCGTGCGCACGCTGCTCGTAGCGCTCGCCGGTCTGCTGCCAGAAGCGCCCGGCGGCATCGAGTGCCGCACCATCCAGCACGAACACCGTGCGTGCGTCGAGGTAGTCGAACAGCGTTTCGGTGGCTGCGAAGAACAACGGCAGGTAGTACTCGATGCCGGCCGGGGTGACACCTTCGCGCAGATCCTGGTAGACCGGGCAGTGGCGTACGTCGATGGGGAAACGCTCGCGCAGGCGCGTGCGGAATGCGCGGATGGCCTCGTCGGTCAGCGGAAACTCGCGCGCCGGCAGCAGGTCGATGCGATCGAGCGTCTGCAGCGAGCGCTGCGTGTCGGCATCGAAGCTGCGCAGCGACTCGATGACCTCGTCCAGCAGCTCGATGCGGTAGGGCTGCGCCGCGCCGCTGGGATAGATGTCCAGCACGGCGCCGCGCACCGCGAATTCGCCGGGGTCACCCACCTGGGGCACGCGCCGGTAGCCGCCTGCCTCCAGACGGCGCGTTTCCGCATCCAGGTCGAGTTTTTGGCCGCGCGCCAGTTGCAGAGCCGATCGCGCGAGGTACTCGCGCGGTGCCAGCCGTTGCATCAGGGTCGCCGCCGGCAGCACCAGCACACCCCGCTTCAGTCCCGGCAGGCGGTTCAGTGTGCCGATGCGCTGCGCGACGATTTCGCCGTGCGGCGAGAACAGCTCGTAGGGCAGGGTTTCCCAGTCGGGCAGCGCCAGCAGCGGCAGATCGCCGGCGAAGACGGCCAGGTCCTGCTCCAGCGCCAGTGCGCCGGCGCTGTCGGCGGTCACCACCACCAGCGGAGCGTCGGCGGCCCGCGCCGCTTCGCAGAGGGCCAGCGCCAGCCCGGCGCCGGGCGGGCGCACCCAGCGACGCCACTGGCGCGCATCGGCCGGCAGCGGCGGAGCGTTCAACATCGAGGGGGACACCTTCGGCGAAAAGCCGCAATTCTAGGACCGGCGCGGGCGCCGTGGACGGCAACGGCCCGCGATTCAGCGGTGCCGATGACGATGGTGCAGGTCCGGCACGTGTGCGTGGCAGTGCTCCAGCCGCTCATGCGCGTGCGGGTGCGTGTGCGGTTCCGATCCGTCCCACGGAAAATCATGCGCATGCCGGTGGTGCGCATCGTGACGGTGGGGGTGTTCGTGGACCAGCGCCTCGTGCACGTGCCAGTGGGTGTGGCGTTCGCCGAGATGCAGCCAGACGCCGAGCGCCATCAGCGCACCGGCGGCCCAGAACGAGGCGTCCGGATGCTGCAGGAAGATCAGCAGCGAAACACCGGTGCCCAGGAAGGGCGCGGTGGCGAAGTAGGCGCTGGTGCGTGCGGTGCCGAGGCCGCGCAGCGCCAGCACGAACAGCACGAGGCTGATGCCGTAGCCCGCACAGCCCAGCGCGGCGGTGGCCAGAACGGGCAGGACCGCGGGGACGGGGTTGCCCATGCCGATGGCGATGGCGATATTGACCGCGCCGGCCACACCGCCCTTGAGTGCCGCGATGTGTACCGGATCGGCGCCGGCGATGACGCGCGTGAGATTGTTGTCGATCGCCCAGCACAGGCATGCGCCGGCGATGGCGAGCGCGCTCCACGGTATCCCGCCACTCCAGGATCCGCGCCAGGACAGGATCAGGCCGGCCCCGACGATGGCCGCCATGCCGGCCAGCACGCGCCGTCCGGCGTTCTCCCTGAAAACCAGCCATGCCAGCAGGGCGGTGAACACCACTTCGAGATTGAGCAGCAGCGAGGCGGTCGATGCCGGGGTGTGCACCAGTCCGAACAGCAGCAGCACCGGGCCCAGCAAGCCGCCGGAGAGGATCGCCCCCGCCAGCCACGGCAGATCCTGCCGCCGCAGCGGCGCTTCTGGCGCAGGCACGCGCCGCAGCCGGCGCAGCAGCAGCCACAGCGACAGCCCGGCGCCGGAACCCGCATACAGCAGGCCGGCCAGAAAGACCGGCGGGACCGTGCCGACCAGCAGCTTGGCCAGCGGCGTGCTGATGCCGAACAGCGCGGCCGCGGCCAGCGCCTGGACGATGCTGCGCGACGCGGTGGGTCGTGGATCCATCGTCTGCATGCCGGACCTAGCGTGCGAACGCCAGGCGTTGCCCGCGCACGCCGTCGATCACCCGCTCACCATCCCAGGCAAGCTGGCCGTTGAGGAACGTTGCCGCGATGGAACTGCGCAGCGTTTCCCCCTCGAACGGCGACCAGCCGCATTTGGACAGCACCTCGCCGCGGGTGACGGTGTGCGGCCGGGCGGGATCGACCAGCACGAGGTCGGCCCGAAAGCCCTCGCGCAGGAAGCCGCGTTCGGCGATATCGAAGCGCAACGCCGGCGCATGGCAGGCCGCCTCCACCACGCGCTCGAGCGTGAGCAGCCCGTCGAACACGCGCTCCAGCGCGAGCTGCAGCGCGAACTGCACCAGCGGCAGGCCGGACGGGGCGTGCCCGTAATCCTGCGCCTTCTCGCTTTCCAGATGCGGCGCGTGGTCGGTGGCCAGCACGTCGATGCGGCCCCCGGCCACGGCACGGACGATGGCGTCACGGTCGGCCGCAGTCTTGATCGCCGGGTTGCACTTGATGCGGTTGCCCAGGCGCACGTAATCGGCATCGCAGAAATGCAGGTAGTGCATGCAGGTCTCGGCGGTGACCGGCTTGCCCTGCACCGGCCCGGGTGTGAACAGCTCCAGTTCGTCGGCGGTGGAGATGTGCAGCACGTGCAGGCGCGTGCCATGCCGCGCGGCCAGTCCGATCGCCAGGCGCGTGGATTTGATGCAGGCCTCGCGCGAGCGGATCAGCGGGTGCTGCTCGACGGGGATGTCCGCGCCCCAGCGCGCGCGCGCCGCCGCCAGGTTGGCCTCGATGGTGGGCGTGTCCTCGCAGTGGGTGATCACCGGCGTGGGCGCATGAGCGAAAATGCCCTCGAGCGTGTGCGGGTCGTCCACCAGCAAGTTGCCGGTGGACGACCCCATGAACACCTTCACCCCCGGCGCGCTGCGCGGGTCGAGGCGCTTGATGTGCTCGAGGTTGTCGTTGCTGGCGCCCATGTAGAAACCGTAGTTGGCACGGCTGACCTCGGCGGCGCGAGCGTACTTGGCTTCCAGGCGTTCGGCGTCCAGCGCCGGCGGGCGCGTGTTGGGCATGTCCATGAAGCTGGTGATGCCGCCGGCGAGGCAGGCGCGCGACTCGTGCTCGATGTCGGCCTTGTCGGTGAGCCCCGGTTCGCGGAAGTGCACCTGGTCGTCGATCATCCCCGGCAGCAGCCAGCGTCCGCGCGCCTCCAGCACCCGCTCGCCCGGCTCGGCGGCGAGCGCCCGGTCGATACGCGCGATGCGGCCGTCGCGGATCCGCAGATCGGCATGGAAGCGGCGGCCTTCGTTGACCAGTTCGGCGTCACGGATCAGCCAGCGTTCGCTCATGATTGGAATCCTTGGGATGGCAACGGGACAGGTGGAAGCGTTCGGGCACCGGGTCGAATCCGCCGCCGCACAACGGCTGGCAGCGCAGGATGCGCCATGCGGCCAGCACGCCGCCGCGCAGCGCGCCGTGGCGTTGGACGGCCGCGCGCGCGTAGTCGGAGCAGCTGGGATGGAAGCGGCAGCGCGTCCCCAGCAGGGGACTGATCCAGCGCTTGTACAACGCCAGCAGGGCGAGCAGAAGGCGGGTCACGCCAGGGCAGCACCGGTATCGGCCCGTGCACGCGGCGTCGCGCGTGTTGCCGGGGGAGGGTGCGTAGGCTATAACACGCCGCCTTCGAGCCTCAACCGTCGAGGGTTGAGGCCGCATGGCCCGGACCTGTACACGCGCGGCATGCGCCGCACGTTATCTGGGAGGAGAGGATGAACAAGCACGCACCCGCATCCGCCAAGAAAAAGGCGCGGCGCATGCCCGTCAAGGCGGCCAAGGCCGTCAAGCCGGCAGCAAAGCCAGTGGCAAAACCGGCCAAGGCTGCGCGCGCAGCGCGGCCGGCCAAGCCCGTCAAGCCCGTCAAGCCCGTCAAGCCCGTCAAGCCCGTCAAGCCCGTCAAGCCCGTCAAGCCCGTCAAGCCCGTCAAGCCCGTCAAGCCCGTCAAGCTCGCCAAGGCAGCCAAGGCGTTGCCATCGACCGCGTCCGCGCGTGGCGGGAAGGCCGCGAAGACGCCGATCCGTTCCACGAAGAGGGCAGCGCCGGCGCAGCGCGGCAGGAAGTCCGCCGCCGTGACGGCCAGGACGGCAGCGCGGGCCGCGACCGCCGCGCGGCGGGCCAGGCCGGCGGCCAAACCCGCGGTCAAATCGGCCGTCAGGTCCGCTGCGAAGCCTCTCCCGAAGCCGGCTGCGCGCCCGGGTGCCTCCCGGTCCGGCGTGCCGACCGGCACGCGGACGGTCTCCACCACTCCGCCTCCCACCGCAGCAAAGACCCGCAGCACCGTGACCTCCGCCATCAAGCCACCGCCGGTCAAATCCCTCGACGACGTCGCGCTCACGCGTGACGACGGCCGTTACGCCCTCCCTGCGACCACCGTGATCGAACTACCCAGGGGGTATCGGCCCAAGGCCAGCGAGGAGTACATGAACCCCCGCCACCTGGCCTACTTCCGCAACAAGCTGCGCGAATGGCGCGGGCAACTGGTGGAGGAGTCGCGGCAGACCATGGACAATCTGCGCGAGGAAGTGCGCGACGTCGGCGACGACGCCGAACGCGCCACGCGCGAAACCGAGAACTCGCTGGAGCTGCGCACGCGCGACCGCTACCGCAAGCTGATTGCCAAGATCGACAAGGCCCTACGCCGCATCGAGGAAGGCCGCTACGGCTACTGCGAGGAGACCGACGAGGAAATCGGCCTAGAACGCCTGGAAGCGCGCCCCATCGCCACGCTGAGCCTGGACGCGCAGGAACGCCGCGAGCATCTGCAGAAGCAGATCGGCGACTGACCGCGTTCGGTGGTGCGCCGGACCGCCTCCGTCCAGCCCCGCCGACAGGGCTCCACCGCCCCACCGTTTTCAGGCCACGTCGCCGCCCGCCGCCCAGGCGGCGATCGCGCGCACCGCGCGCAGGTTGTCGGTGTGCCGGTTGTACATCGGTACCGGCGCCAGGCGGATCACGTCCGGTTCCCGCCAGTCGCCGACCACGCCCCGCGCCAGCAGGTACGCGAACAGCGCGCGCCCGGCCTCGTGCCCCGCGCGCACGCGCAGGCTGAGCTGGCAGCCGCGCTGTTCGGGGTCGGCAGGCGTGAGGATTTCGATCGTCTCCGCGGCGTGTGCACGCAACAGCGCATCGAGATGACCGGTGAGCCGCTGCGCGCGCACGCGCAGCGCCGGCATGCCCGCGCGCGCGAACGGCTCCAGGCTGGCGCGCAGCGGCGCCAGCGCCAGTATCGGCGGGTTGGAGAGCTGCCAGCCGGCGGCGCCGGCCTCGGGCGAGAAATCCGGCGCCATGCGGAAGCGTGTGGTGCGGGCGTGTCCCCACCAGCCGGCCAGATGCGGACGGCGGTGATGCCGCGGAGCGATGTATACGCCTCCCGGCGCACCCGGACCGCCGTTGAGGTATTTGTAGCTGCACCATACGGCGCAGTCCACGTCCCATGCGGCCAGCCGCAGCGGCACGTTGCCGACGGCATGCGCCAGGTCGAAGCACGCGACGGCGTCATGACGGTGGGCCAGCGCGGTCAGTGTCGCCAGATCGAGCACCTGTCCATTGCGGTACTGCACCCCGGGCAGCAGCGCCAGCGCGATGTGTCCGTGGTGCCGGGTGAACGCTTCGGCGAAGGATTCCGCGCTGTAGCAACCCTGTGCATCCGGTTCCACTTCGATGAGCGCATCCTCGCCCAGTCCGTGCCAGGCCAGGTGGGAAACCGCCACATGGCGGTCGGAGGGGAATGCGCCGCGCTCGATGAGAATGGCGCGGCGCGGACCCCGCGGCCGGTAGAACGCGGCCAGCAGCAGGTGCAGATTGACGCTGAGCGTGTTCATCACCACCACGTCGCGCGCGGCGGCGCCCGCCAGCGGCGCCATCAGCGCGGCCAACTGCTCCGGCAGATCCTGCCAGGGGCGTACGCCTTCGAAGTGGCCATCGACCGCGCGCGTGGCCCAGACGGCCAGTTCCTCCTCCAGCGCGGCACGTGCAGCGCGCGGCTGCAGCCCCAGCGAATTGCCGCAGAAATAAGCCTGCTCGTCGGCGCCGTGCGGCGGGATCAGGAACTCGTCGCGCAGCGCGCTGAGCGGGTCGGCGGCATCCAGCGCCAGCGCGCGCGCTTCTTCGGCGTCCGGCATCGGGCTCAACCGCCCCGCTGCAGACTGGCCGCGATGGCATCGCAGCCGCGGTCGAAACGGACCACCCAGGCGGCATCCACGTCGCTGCGCGCGGGGCGCAGGCAACGCAACTGCACGCCCTCGCCGGCACGAAAGTAGTAGCGCTCGCTGTAGCGCATCGGCACGCCGCTCTCCATGGCCTTGTAGCGCGCTGCGCTGGGGTCGGTGCGACCACCGGCCTCGGCCTGGTAGCCGGGCAGACGCTGGCTGTGCGCCAGCCGCTGGCTGACCCAGCGCCGGAACGCGGCGAGATCGGTCATCTGTTCGACGGTCACGGTCACGCGCGCCAGCACGCGCCGGCCCACCGGCGAGGGATCGGGCACCTGGAAGGCCATGAACTGCGGATTGCCGCTGTCCTGCACCATGATCTGCGGCCATGCGTCCGGTACCTGGAAACGCACGCGGCCGTCGGCCAGCTGGTACTGGGCGGCCCTGGCCAGGGCGGGCGCCAGCAGTACGCCGGCAAGCAGGACAGCGGTCGGCAGCGTGATGCGGGTCATGGCGCGGCTCGTGCTGGGGGGATGCCAGTGTAATGCCGCCCGCGGGCGCATCGGCTGCGCGCCGCTGCACCCGCTTCACGCGGAAGCCGCGGTTTCGCGCAGGACCGCGTCCAGTGCGAGCAGCGCATCCGCCAGGCGCTGGCGGTCCAGCGTGGCGTCGGCTGCGACGGGCGGCGGCTCACGGGGCGGCATCCGGCCCTGGTGCAGCGCCGCGGCACAGTCGTCCAGCCAGCGCGCGGACTGCCCGAGCTCGTCCGACAGTGCGCCGTGGACACGCGCCGAAGGCGGCAGCAGCTCCAGATTCATGGCGCCGCGGATCAGGCGGTTGGCGTGTGCGAACACGCGCTCGGTGCGCAGGCGCAGCATGGCCTCCACGAACGGCTCGTTGCGCAGGCGCTCCAGCGAGGCGATTGCCTCCACGCGTGCGCGCCGCGATCTGCCGCGCCGGTGCGCCAGCTCGTCCGGATCGGCCGCGGCCAGCGCACGCAGGTAGGCGGCGTAGGCCGCGAGCATGTCGGCCAATACCGGCTGGATACGCCCGCGCTCCCAGGTGGGCCAGAGCAGATAGCCGACCAGGGCCGCCGCGCAAGCCAGCAGTGTGGCGATCAGGCGGTCATGCATGGACTGCGCGGCAGGCTCGCCGGCCAGATCCAGCAGAATCACCACCGCCCCGGTGAGCGCCGCCACCGCGCCGGTATAGCTGGCGTTGGCCAGCCAGCGGAACAGGAAGGACAGCGCGCCCAGCAGCAGGATCTTCTCCGGCAGCGACGGTGCCAGCATCAGCAGCAGCGTGGTCAGCAGCAGGCCCAGCACCGTGCCCAGGGTGCGCTGCACGCCGTAGCTCAGCGTGGCGGCGAAGTCGGCGCGCAGCACGATGGCCAGCGTCATCGGCAGCCAGTAGCCGTGCGCCAGGCCGAGATGGCGCTCGACGGCGACGCCCGCGGCCAGCGCGACGCCCATGCGCAGTGCGTGGCGGAACGCGGCCGAGTGCAGATCGAGCGAGGCGCGCAGTTGCGCTAGCGGCGCGTCGTCGCGCAGCGTCGCCGGTAGGCTGCGCTGGACCGCAGCGGCTCGCAGTTCGCCCGCGCTGCCGGCCCAATTGCAGTTGCGCACCGCGCGCGCCAGGGCGCCTTGCAGTGCGGCGGGCAGCAGCGCGGATTGTGTCTTGAGCGCGACCAGCGCGGTCTCGGCATCGGCGTTGTCATGGCCGGCGGCCAGCGCGGCGGCGACGGCTTCCAGCACCGCGGCGACCGCATCGGTTGCCGCACTGCTGTCGCGCCAGGGTGCCTGCACGCGGTCGGCCAGCAGGTGCAGGCGCAGCGTCTCGGCAGCGTCCAGCAGCACCAGGAACGCCTCGCTGGCACGGCCGCGCGTGCGATAGCCTCCCAGCAGCATGCGCTGTGCATCCAGCAGCCGCCCGCTCAGCGGCGGCGCGCTGTCCGGTTCGGGGCGCTGTCTCGCCAGCCGCGCCAACTGCGCGTAGATCTCCGCCAGCAGATTGCGTTCCGGCCGGTAACGGCCCAGCGGCCAGGCCGCCACCGCCAGCACCGCCTGCAGCAGGCCGCCGGCAAGGATCAGCGCGGCGTGCTGCGCGGCCGCCAGCGGCGGCATCGGCGTGGCGCCGGCGATCACCAGCAGGATCATGGCGGTCATGCCGATACGCGAGGCCGCCACGCCGAACTGCACCAGCAAACCGCCGCCGAAGCCGAGCAGCAGCGCCAGCGCCACCATCACCTCGTAGCGGGCACCGAACATGAATCCGGCCCAGCCCGCCGCCGCCGCACCCGCTGCCGCCAGTGCGATGTGACTGAGGCGCTGCCGGTAGGGACCGGGCTGGTCGGAGAACATCACCACCAGCGCGCCCAACGCGAGCCAGATGCCGACGCCGAGATGGCCGAGCGCCCAGCCGGCCAGCAGCGGTACGGTGACGCCGGCGGCGTTGCGTGCGGCGATTCGCCACGGCACGTCCGGACGCCGCATGCGCAGCGTCTCGCGCATCGCTTCAAGCAGGTGCCAGCGCGGGTTCACGACCGGCGCTCCGGTGCGTGCGACGCGCCTTCAGGCGCGTCCCGCAAACTCGCCGGTCGCCGTGCTGACCAGCACCACATCGCCGTTGCCGATGTAGTCGGGCACCTGGATCTCGAGTCCGGTCTGCAGGCGAGCCGGCTTGGACCGCTTGGTAGCAGTGGCGCCCTTCAGCTCCGGAGCCGTCTCGACGACACGCAGGGCCACGTTGGGCGGCAGTTGCAGGCCGACCGGCTGATCGTCGATCAACTGCACGTAGCAGCCTTCCAGGCCCTCGGTGATGTAGCCCGCGGCGTCGCCCAGCGCATCGGCCCCCAGCAGATACTGGGTGTAGTCCTCGGCGTCCATGAATACGTAGCCGTCGGCGTCCCGGTACGAGTAGTGCGCCTGGCGCCGGCCCAGTCCGACTTCGCGCAGGTCGTCGTCGGCCCGCAGGGTCAGATCCAGCCGCTGTCCGCCGGGTATGGCGTACAGCGCGAAGCGGTAAGTGGTGTTGCCGCCGCGCGCGGTGGGTGCGCTTTTCTCCACCTCGCGCACCTGCCAGGTCTTGCCGGCGTGCTCCACGGCCATGCCGCGTTTGGTCTCGGAGGCTTTCATCGTGGCCCCGCCGATCACTTGGGCTGCAGACGGATGGCGCCGTCCAGGCGGATGACGCTGCCGTTGAGATAGCGATTGCCCAGGATGAAGGCCACCGCGTCGGCGAACTCCTGCGGCTGGCCCAGGCGCGCGGGGTAGGGCACTTGCGCGCACAGGCTCTCGTACACCTGCGGCGGCATGCCTTCGACCATCGGCGTGTGGAACACCCCGGGAGCCAGCGTCATCACGCGCACGCCGATGCGCGCCAGCTCGCGCGCGATCGGCAGGGTCATGCCCACCACACCGCCCTTGGAGGCGGAATAGGCCGCCTGGCCGATCTGGCCCTCGAACGCCGCGATCGAAGCGGTGAACACGATGACGCCGCGCTCGCTGTCGGTGCCCGGCGCGTTGTGCTGCATCAGGTCGGCGGCGGCCTTGGCCAGGTTGAAGCTGCCGACCAGGTTCACGCCGACGGTGCGCGCGAAGCCGGCCAGCGGCATCGGCCCGCCCTTGCCCAACACGCGCCCGGCACCCAGGATGCCGGCGCAGGCGATGGCGGCGTTGAGTCCGCCCATGCGCTCGGTGGCCTCGGCGAGGCTGGCGGCGACCTGCGCCTCGTCAGTCACGTCGGTGCGCAGGAAGAACGCCGTGCTACCCAGATCGGCGGCCGCCTGCTCGCCGCGCGCGGCGTCCACGTCCAGCAGGCACGCGCGCGCGCCGTGGCGCAGCAGGTGCTCGGCCACGGCGCGCCCGAGTCCGGAAGCGCCGCCGCTGATGACGGCCTTGACCTGGTCGAGTCGCATCATGAACTCCGATGACGGTGCAGCCCGCGATTGTAGCCGCCGCCGCGGCGCACCGATTGCCGGTCAGTCCAGATCGCGCAGGTAGAAACGGTTGCAGCCGTGATGGCCGGTGGCGCCCAGCGGCGCGTCGATGCGCGCGAAGCCGGACTTGAGATACAGCGCCTGCGCCGCGTCCATGCCGGTGAGGGTCTCGATGTAGCAGCGGCGGAAGCCGAATCCGCGCGCGGCCTCCAGGCAGCGCGCCATCAGCGCGGCGCCTGCGCCTGCGCCGCGCAGTCCGGGCAGGAAGTACATCTTGCGTAGCTCGCACAGGTCGACCGCGGCGCCGGCCAGCGGCGCGATGCCACCGCCGCCCTGCACCGCGCCGTCACGCTCGACCACGAAGTAGACGCTGCGCGGCGCGGCGTAGGCGTGGCTCATGAAGCCCACTTCGGGATCGTGGATGGCGAAGCCCGGACCGCTGGCGCCGAACTCGGGCATCACGGTGCGGATGATGCCGGCGACGGCGGCGTCATCGGCGGGCGTGATGGGACGGATCGAAAACGCCGCGCTCATGCGGTCTCCGGGGTACGTGCGCGGCCGACGCGGCTGCCGGTGGTGCGGCCCAGTTGCGCCGCCAGCCAGTGGCCGGTGGCGACCAGGGCGTCGAGATCGATGCCGGTCTCGAAGCCCAGCCCGTGCAGCATGTACACCACGTCTTCGCTGGCCACGTTGCCGCTGGCGCCGCGTGCGTAGGGACAGCCGCCGGTCCCGGCCACCGCGGCGTCCACCACGCGCACGCCTTCTTCCAGGCAGGCCAGGATGTTGGCCAGCGCCTGCCCGTAGGTGTCGTGGAAGTGCACCGCCAGCGCCGGCATCGGTACCGCCGCGGCCACCGCGCGCAGCATGGCGCGCGCGCGGCCGGGCGTGCCCACGCCGATGGTGTCGCCCAGCGAGATTTCCGCACAGCCCAGCTCGAACAGGCGCGCCGCCACGCGTACCACGTCGGCCACCGGCACCTCGCCCTGGTAGGGGCAGCCCAGCACGGTGGACACATAGCCGCGCACCGTCACGCCGTCCGCGCGCGCCTGCGCCAGCACCGGTTCGAAGCGCGCGATCGACGCGTCGATCGAGGCGTTGACGTTCTTGCGGTTGAAGGCCTCGGAGGCGGCGGTGAACACGGCGACCTCGCCGACACCGGCGGTGCGCGCGCGGCGGTAGCCGTGCAGGTTGGGCACCAGCACCGGGTAACGCACGCCGGGCTTGCGCACCAGGCCCGCCATCACCGCCTCGGCATCGGCCAGCTGTGGCACCCATTGCGGGCTGACGAAGCTGGTGGCTTCCACCGTGCTGCAGCCGCAATCGGCCAGGCGCCGGATCAGCTCGATCTTGACCGCGGTGGGCACGATGGCCTTTTCGTTCTGCAGACCATCGCGTGGGCTCACCTCGACCACGCGCACGTATCCGTTCATGCATCCTCCGCGAAAGCCAGCACCACGCGGCGGTTGCGCGCGCCCTTGCTTTCGATCTTCAGCACGCGCAGCGCGCCGATCTCGCCGGTGCGGCGCACGTGGGTACCGCCGCAAGGCTGCAGATCGGCGCCTTCGATTTCGACCAGGCGGATCCACGGCAGGTGCATGGGCGGGGTCACCGAGAGCGTCCTGATCAGCTCGGGCTGCGCGGCCAGTTCCTCGCCGCGGATCATGCGCATGGACACCGGCAGATCGACCTGCACCAGACGCTCCAGCTTGTGCTGGATGCGTGTGGCGTCCAGTGCTTCGCCGCCGGTGTCGAAGTCCAGCCGACCGCTCTCGTGGGTGAGATTGCCGCCGGTGACGCCGTGGCGGATTACCGCCGAGAGCAGGTGCAATGCGCTGTGCATGCGCATGTGGCGGTGGCGGCGCGCCCAGTCCAGCTCAAGCGTGACGGTGCTGCCCGCAGCGGGCGGCGGCACGCCGGCATCGAGCCGATGCAGGATCGCGCCGCTGGCCTTGTCGCGGCGGGTGTCCGTGATGCGCAGGCGCGTGCCGTCGGCGCGCCCGATCCAGCCGCTGTCGCCCGGTTGGCCACCACCCAGCGGATAGAAAACGGTCTGGTCGAGTTCCACGTCGCCGTCGTGTACCCGCACCACCTGCGCGGGGCAACCGCTGCGGTAGGCGTCCTGGTCGTACAGCGCGCGCGTCATGGGCGACTCCGGGGCGGGACTGCGGTCGTCATGGTCCGATCATTGCGTGATGCGGCGCGGGTCGCAGGTTCAATCGAGCCGCACCAGTACGGCATCGGCTTCGACGAACTCGCCGGCCGCAACCTGCACCGCGGCCACGATGCCGGCACGCGGGGCGCGCAGCGCAAGCTCCATCTTCATGGCTTCCATCACCACCAGCACGCTTTCCGTGTCGACCGCCACACCGGGCTGCGCCTGCACCAGCACCACCCGGCCGGGCATGGGCGCGTGCAGCGTGCCGGCATCGGCATCCGCCTGCGTGGTGGCGAGGCGGGCGGCGCTGCGCTCGAACGCATGGCGCTGTCCGTCGATGTGGACCTCGATGGCTGTCTCCATGTCATGCACCGGCAGGCGCAGTGCCCGGCCGTCCAGGCGCAGGCTGAGCGCATCCGCATCCCGACGCGCGCCTTCGACGTGATGCGCGCATCCGTCCATCTGCAGCCGGTAGTCACCGTCGCGGCCGGTCGCCAGCACGCTCACGCGCCGCGCGCCGGCCTGCAGCACCAGCTCGCGCGCCTCGGCATCCTGCAGGCGCCAGCCGTCGCAGCGCGCCCAGGGCGAGCGGTCGCCCCGTGCGGTCCATTCCTGCGCCAGCAGTATCGCCACCGCGGCGGCGATCGCGGCGCAGCCTTCCGCGGCATCCTGCGCCGGCAGGAATTCACCGGGGGCGCGATCGAGGTAACCGGTGTCGATGCGCGCCTCGCGCAGTGCCGGGTGCGCGATCAGGCGCTCCAGAAAGGCGACGTTGGATTTCGGCCCGCGCACGTGGCAATCGGCCAGGGCCTCGCGCATGCGTGCCAGCGCGCGGTCGCGGTCGCGGTCCCAGGCGATGATCTTGGCGATCATCGGGTCGTAGTGGATGCTGGCGGTGTCGCCCTCGATCACGCCGGCATCCACGCGCACGTGCGGCGATGGCACCGGCAGCCTGAGATGTTCGAGCCGCCCGGAACCGGGCAGAAAACCCTGTGCCGGGTCCTCGGCATACAGGCGCGCCTCGATGGCATGACCGTGCTGCGCGGGCGTGGCCGCGAGCAGCGCATCCGGCAGTGGCTCGCCGCCCGCGATGCGCAGTTGCAACTCGACCAGATCCAGCCCCAGCGTCATCTCGGTGACCGCATGCTCGACCTGCAGGCGCGCGTTGAGTTCCATGAAGTAGAACGCCCCGTCCGGCGCCACGATGAACTCGACGGTGCCGGCGTTGCGGTAGTCCAGCGCCCGGCCCACGGCGACGGCGGCAGCCCCCATGCGTGCGCGCAGCGCGGGCGTGAGGAAGGGCGAGGGGGTTTCTTCCAGCACCTTCTGGTAGCGGCGCTGCACCGAACACTCGCGTTCGTTGAGATGGACGAGGTGTCCGTGCGCATCCCCGATGATCTGGAATTCGATGTGACGCGGCTGCTCGATATAGCGCTCCAGCAGCACGCGCGCGTTGCCGAATGCGCCCTGCGCTTCGCGCCGACAGGATGCCAGCGCCTCGTCGAACTGCTGCGCCGCGTGCACGATGCGCATGCCTTTGCCGCCGCCGCCGTGCGCGGCCTTGATCATCAGCGGATAGCCGATGCGTGCCGCCTCCCGCGCCAGCAGGGACGGATCCTGCTCCTCGCCGGTATAGCCGGGTACCACCGGCACGCCGTGCGCGGCCATCAGCCGCTTGGCGCCGGCCTTGGAGCCCATGCGCCGCATGCTCGCCGCAGTCGGCCCCACGAATACCAGTCCGGCGGCGGCCACCGCCTCGGCAAAGGCGGGATTCTCGGAGAGAAATCCGTAGCCCGGGTGCACGGCTCCGGCATCACCGGTTCTGGCTGCGTCGAGAATGGCTTCGATGCGCAGATAGCTGTCCTGCGGACGCGGCCCGCCGATGGGCAGCGCCAGGTCCGCCAGACGCACATGCTGCGCATCGCGGTCGGCCTCGGAGTACACCGCGATGCTGCGCAATCCCAGCCGGCGCAGGGTGCGGATGATGCGGCAGGCGATCTCGCCGCGGTTGGCGATCAGCACGCTGTCGAAGGGGAAACTCACCGTTCGTCTCCGTTCGCCCAGTGCGGCGCGCGCTTGTCGAGAAAGGCGCGCATGCCTTCCTGTCCTTCGGCGGATACCCGCAGTCGCGCGATCAGCGCGGCATGGTCGGCATCCTGCGCGTCCGCGGACGTAGGTGCATCGCGCATCTGCCGCAGCAGCCGCTTGCAGGTCGCCTGCGCCTGGGGACCGCCCTTGGCCAGCAGGTGCAGCTGGCGCGCGCAGGCGTCTTCCAGCTGGCCGGGCGGCACCACCGTGTGCAGCAGCCCGATGTGCTGCGCCTCGGCGGCATCGATGACCTCGCCGCTGAGGAACAGCCGCCGCGCCTGGCGCAGGCCGATGGCGGCCACCACGTAGGGCGAGATCACCGCCGGGGCAAGGCCCAGCTTCACCTCGCTCAATGCGAATTTGGCGCCGGTGACGCCGATGGCGATGTCGCAACAGGCGATCAGGCCCACGCCGCCGCCGTAGGCCGAGCCGTTGACACAGGCCAGGACGGGTTTGGACAGCCTGTCCAGTGCGCGCATCAGCGCCGCCAGGCGCACGGCGTCGGCCTCGTTGTCCTCGCGGCCGGCGTCCGCCATAGCGCGCATCCAGTGCAGGTCGGCACCGGCCGAGAACGTGCTGCCGGCGCCACGCAGCACCAGCGCGCGTACGCGCGTGTCCCGGTCCAGTTCGAGCAATGCCCCGGTGAGCCGTGCGATCAGGGCATCGTCGAAGGCGTTATGCACCTGCGGACGTGCCAGGGTCAGCGTGGCGACGGCCCCCGTGCGGCGGATTTCGATCGGACTGGACATGCGGACTCCCGGCCTGGGCGGAATGATAGCGGGCAGCCCGGAGCGTCCGGTCCTGGCGGGCTTGCATCATATAATGAGAATGGTTATTATTAGCAAACTTTCAGGAGGATCCGTCATGCAGCCGCGCACCATCCGCATGCTTCCCGCCGTGTTCGCGTTTGCGGCCATCGCCGCGACGCGTGTCGCCGGCGCCGCGGACCCGCCGACGTTCCGGCTGGCGATCGTGAACCACCGGTTCGAGCCGGCCACGCTGGTGATTCCGGCCGATACCAAAGTGCGACTGGTGATCGAGAACCGCGACGCCACCCCGGAGGAGTTCGAGAGCAACGAGTTCAACCGCGAAAAGATCATCCTGCCCAACAGCAGTGCCGTGGTCTTTGTCGGTCCGCTGCGTGCAGGGCAGTACCGCTTCTTCGGCGAGTTCAATCCTGCGACGGCGCAGGGCGTGCTGCGAGTGGAGTGAGGCCATGCTTGCGATTGCCCTGCTGGTGTTCCGTGAAGTGCTCGAGGCGGCGCTGATCGTTTCGATCGTGGCCGCGGCGACGCGCGGCGTGCCGTATCGCGGAACGGCACTGCTGACCGGCATCGGTGCCGGCGTGCTCGGTGCCGGGCTGGTGGCGCTGGGGGCCGACCGTATCGCCGCGCTGTTCAGCGGAGCCGGCCAGGAGGTCTTCAACGCGGGGGTGCTGCTGGCGGCGGTGCTGATGATCGCCTGGCATGTCATCTGGATGTCGTCGCATGCGCGCGAGCTGTCCGCGCGCGTGCAGGGCGTGGGATACGCGGTGCGCGCCGGCACGAGTCCGCTGACGGTGCTGGTCGCGGTCGTTGCGCTGGCGGTGCTGCGCGAGGGCTCCGAGATCGTGCTGTTCCTCTACGGCATGCTCGCCGGTGGCGCCAGTTACCCAGGCACGGGATTGGGTCTGGGTCTGGCTGCGGGCGCCGCAGTCGGCGCGCTGCTGTACTTCGGTCTGCTGCGCATTCCGATGCGGCATTTCTTCGGCGCCACCAATGCACTGCTGGTCCTGCTGGCGGCAGGGCTTGCGGCCGACGCCATGACATTCCTGGTACAGGCGAATCTGCTGCCGGCGCTGGGTGAACCGTTCTGGGATACCGCGGCCCTGCTCGACGAGCGGTCGCTGCCAGGCCAGGTTCTGCATGTGCTGGTGGGCTACACCGCGCGACCCGCGCCGGTCCAGGCGCTGGCATGGCTGGTGACGGTACTGCTGCTCGGCGCCGGCATGCGCATCGCGGGCAGGTCGTCCCGCCGGATGCCGACGGCGCGGCGCGTCATGACCGGCTGAGTCTTTCCTGTCGTTCCGCTTCGACCGTGCCTGCGCGGCGCGCGGGTTCCGTTTGCTCCGAATCCAGACCGAGGAGATGCTCCGATGCGTCCTGACCGATCCCTGCGACCCTTCCGACGTGCGTTCGTATTGCTGCTGCTGGCATGGGTGCCGGGTCCGGCCCTAGCCGGACCGGCCTCGAAGGTCTATATGCCGCAGGTCAGCTACGGCGAGTGGGAACTGGAACTGCGCGGCGGCGCGCAGCAGTGGCCCGGACGGCCCGGCGATCGTGCGCAGCAGTACGTCACCGACATCGGTTACGGCATCGCGCCGCGATGGTTCACCGAACTCGCGGTGTTCTACGCGAAGACGCCGGATCGAGCCCTGCAGGTCGAAGGCTACGAATGGGAGAACGTGTTCCAGCTGACCGAGATCGGCGAGCACTGGATGGACGTCGGCCTGTTCGCCGAACTTGCCCATGACCGTCTGGAAAAGAAGAACTACCTGGAACTGGGGCCGATGTTCCAGAAGGAATTCGGCCGCGCTCTGGTCAACCTCAACCTGCTGTTCAAGCGCGGACTCGCCCGTGGCCGCGAGCCCGGCACCGAGTTCGAGTACGCCTGGCAGTGGAAGTGGCGCGGCACTGCGTCGTTCGAGCCTGGACTGCAGGGGTTCGGCTCGTTCGGCCGCATCGGCGATCTGCATGCGGCCGAGAACAAGCTTGGTCCGGCGTTCTTCGGCCGCGTCCTGCTGGGTGCCGGCCGGGCCCTGAAGTACGACGCCGCCCTGCTGTTCGGCACCCGTAACGGATCGCCGGACCGGACGCTCCGTTTCCAGCTCGAATACGAGTTTTTCTGAGCCGCGGCGCAATGAACTGCGCCGCGGCTGCAGCGCCCGCAGGAGCGCAGACGTCACATGCGAAACACGCCGAAACGCGTCGGTTCGAGCGGGGCGTTGGCGCTGGCGGCCAGCGCCAGCGCCAGCACCCGGCGCGTGTCGGCAGGATCGATGACGCCATCGTCCCAGAGCCGGGCGGTGGCGTAGTAGGGATGGCCCTGACGCTCGTACTGTTCGCGGATGGGCGCCTTGAAGACCTCTTCCTCTTCCGCGCTCCACGTCTTGCCTTGCGCTTCCAGGCCATCGCGGCGCACCGTGGCCAGCACACCGGCGGCCTGCTCGCCCCCCATCACGCTGATGCGCGCGTTGGGCCACATCCACAGGAAGCGGCCGCCATAGGCGCGGCCGCACATGGCGTAGTTGCCGGCACCGAAACTGCCGCCGATCACCACGGTGAACTTGGGTACGTCGGCGCAGGCCACGGCGGTGACCATCTTGGCGCCGTCGCGGGCGATGCCGCCGTTCTCGTACTTCCTGCCCACCATGAAGCCGGTGATGTTCTGCAGGAACACCAGCGGCACGCCGCGTTGCGCGCACAGTTCGATGAAGTGCGCGCCCTTGAGCGCGGATTCGGAGAACAGGATGCCGTTGTTGGCCACGATGCCCACCGGGTAGCCCTCGATGGCGGCGAAGCCGGTGACCAGGGTCTTGCCGTAACGCGCCTTGAACTCGTGGAAGTCGGAGTCGTCGACGATGCGGGCGATCACCTCGCGCACTTCATAGGGCACGCGCGTGTCGGGCGGCACGATGCCGTACAGCTCTTCGACGGAGTAGCGCGGAGGACTCGGCGCCTGTCGCGGCTGCGGTGCAGGCGCGCGGTTGAGCCGGGCGACGGCCGCGCGCGCGAGCTGCAGGGCGTGACGGTCGTCTTCGGCCAGATGATCGGCCACGCCGGAGACGCCGGTATGCACCTCGGCGCCGCCCAGCGCCTCGGCGTCCACCACCTCGCCGGTAGCGGCCTTCACCAGCGGCGGGCCACCCAGGAAAATGGTGCCCTGCCCGCGCACGATGATGGTCTCGTCGCTCATCGCCGGCACGTAGGCGCCGCCGGCCGTGCACGAGCCCATCACCACGGCGATCTGTGCGATGCCCAGCGCGCTCATGCGCGCCTGGTTGTAGAAGATGCGGCCGAAGTGCTCGCGGTCGGGGAACACCTCGTCCTGCAGCGGCAGGAAGGCGCCTCCGGAATCGACCAGGTACACGCAGGGCAGGCGGTTCTCCAGAGCAATCTGCTGCGCACGCAGGTGCTTCTTGACGGTGATCGGAAAGTAGGTGCCACCCTTGACGGTGGCATCGTTGGCGATCACCAGTACCTCGAGGCCGTGCACGCGACCGATACCCGCGATCAGGCCCGCGGCGGGTGCCTGGCCGTCGTAGAGCCCGTGGGCGGCCAGCGGTGCGATCTCCAGAAACGGACTGCCGTCATCCAGCAGTACGCGTACGCGTTCGCGCGGCAGCAGCTTGCCGCGCGAACCGTGCTTTTCGCGGGCGCGGGCGTCGCCACCTTCCGCAGCCTGCCGCATGCGCCGGCGCAGTTCCTCCACCAGGGCGCACATATGCCGGCGGTTGCCGAGGAACTCGGCTGAGCGCGCATCGATGCGCGTGGGCAGAAGGCTCATGCATCCGGTCCGGAATCGGAATGGCAATGATAAGCCTGCGCCGGGCGGCAGCCGCAAATGCGGAATCCGTCAGGGCGGAAAAAAAACCGGCCGCGCGATGCGGCCGGTTTCGGTACTCGGCAGGGACGCCGGTCAGCCGCCGTGGGCGGTGCCCGCCTCGGCCGGGGTCGCGGTACCAGCATGCGCTGGAGCCGTGGCGGTCGTGGCCGGAGCCGGGGTTGCCGTGCTGGCCGGAGCCGGCGCGGTGACGGCCGGGGCCGGGGCCTCGGTCGGTGCGGCAGCCGAGCTGGCGGCGGCCGGGGCCTGCTCGCTGGAACTCTGGTGGCTGCACGCAGCCAGCAGGGCAACCAGCGAAGCCGCAAAAACGATGCGGGTGAGCTTCATTGTGTGTCTCTCCTAAATGCCGTGAGTGCCAAAGGATGGCCACGATATTAAAACGCGACTCCAGCGTGGGCGCCAGTGGTGGCCGCCGTGGAGACGGTCACCGGACACCGGCCGGAAATCGGTGGTTCATCCCGCCCGGCGCGGGCCTGACGCCGGGCGGAAATCCTGCGATGCGGCACCTGCTGCGGACTGCGGGCGGCCATCTGCATGCCCCCGGTCCGGCCGTCCATGCGCAGGCATTAAACGACAAGCCGGCGCCGCGCGCCAGTCGTGCGCATGGCCGCTCTCATGGATGCGCGTCAGGGCCTTTCGATGGCCACCGCGGTAGCCTCGCCGCCGCCGATGCACAGCGCGGCCACGCCACGCCGTCCACCGCGCTGCTGCAGTGCGTGCAGCAGCGTCACCACGATGCGTGCGCCGCTGGCCCCGATGGGGTGGCCCAGCGCGCAGGCGCCGCCGTGCACGTTCAGCCGCTCGTGCGGGATGCCCAGCTCGCGGATGGGCGCCATCGCCACCACGGCGAAGGCCTCGTTGACCTCGAACAGGTCCACGTCCTCCACCCGCCAGCCGGTCTTCTGCAGCACCTTGCGGATGGCCCCTACTGGCGCGGTGGTGAACCACTCGGGTGCCTGCGAGTGCGTAGCATGCGCCACGACGCGCGCCAGCGGCTCGATGCCGCGCCTGGCCGCATCCTCGCCGCGCATCACCACCATCGCAGCGGCACCGTCGGAGATGCTGGAGGAACTGGCTGCGGTGATGGTGCCGTTTTCCTTGCGGAAAGCCGGCCTGAGCGTGGGAATCCTGGCGATGTCGCAACGGCCGGGCTGTTCGTCCGTGGCGATCTCCACCTCGCCCTTGCGCGAGGCGACCTTCACCGCAGCGATTTCGCCGACAAAGGCGCCGGTTTGCTGCGCGGCCAGCGCGCGGCGCACGGATTCGGCCGCGAACGCATCCTGCGCCTCGCGGGTGAAGTGGTACTGCTCGGCACAGCTCTCGCCGAACACGCCCATGGCCTTGCCGTCGTAGGGGTTGGTCAGACCATCCCAGGCCATATGGTCCACCAGCGTAGCCTCGCCGTAGCGGATGCCCACGCGCGCCTGCACCAGGTGCGGGGCGTTGGTCATCGACTCCATGCCGCCGGCGACGACGACATCGGCGCTGCCGGCGCGGATCAGATCGTGTGCCAGCATCAGCGCCTTCATGCCCGATCCGCACACCTTGTTGATCGTGGTGCAGCCGGCGGCGGCGGGCAGATCCGCGGCCAAAGCGGCCTGCCGTGCCGGCGCCTGCCCCAGGTTGGCCGGCAGTACGCAGCCCATGATCACCTCGGATACCTGGTCCGCGGCCAGCGTGCTCTGCGCCAGCGCGGCGCGGATGGCGGTCGCACCCAGGGCGGGCGCCGGCACGCCGGTGAACTGGCCGAGGAAGGAACCGATGGCGGTGCGTTTGGCACCGGCGATGACGATCTCCGACATGCTGACTCCCGGCGGCACGGCTGCCGCGGACTGGAAAGCCGCGATTATCGCGCCGTCTGTTGCGACGCGGCAAACCGGCGGGAAACAGCATCCCGCTGCGCCGTGCGCACCATCCTCACACGGTACGGCGGCGCCGGGACCATGAAACCGCCGCCAGCATGGCCAGCGCGGCCAGCGCCCGCCAGCCCAGCGCGCCGCCCCCGCCGCCGCCCGAGGCCGATCCCGGTGCGGCATTCACGGAGAAGGTCACGGCGGTCGAGCGGCCACCGCCGGGTGCGGGATTGACGGCCGTCACCGATGCGCTGCCGGCTTGTGCCAGGTCGCCGGCGGGCACACCGGCGGTGAGCTGGGAGGCGCTGACGAAGGTGGTGGTCAGCGGCATGCCGTTCCAGTCGAGGGTCGAGGCCGGCACGAAGTTGCCGCCCGAGGCGGTGATCGTGGCGGCCCCGGAGCCTGCCTGTGCCGAGGTCGGCGAGATCGAGACCAGCGTCGGCATCGGATAGTCCACGGCGAACGTGGCGCTGGCGGTACCGCCGCCGGGGGCGGGCGTGCTCACGGTGACCGTGGCGTTGCCGCCGCCGGCCAGATCGCCCGCCGGCACGCTGGCGGTGAGCTGCGAGGCCGAGACGTAGGTCGTGGCCAACGCGTTGCCGTTCCATTGCACCTCGGAAACCGGTTCGAAGCCGCTGCCCGCGACGGTGAGCGTGAAGCCGGCGTCACCCATCATGGCCGCAGACGGCGACAGCCCGCTGATCGCCGGTGCCGGGTAGGCCACGGTGAGGCTGGCCGCCGCCGCCGCGCCGCCGCCGGGAATGGGGTTGCTCACCGCGAAACTGTGCGTGCCCAGCGTAGCCAGCGTCGCGGCCGGCACCGTCGCCTGCAGCTGGGTCGCCGATTGGTAGCTGACGCTGATCGGCGCGCCGTCCAGCGTGGCCGTGCTGTGCGCCACGAAGCCGCTGCCGTCGAGCATGACCACGGTAGCCGGCGAGCCGACCGTCACCTGGTCGGGACTGACTCCGGTCAGCACCGGTGTGGGGTTGTAGGCAGGCGAGCCCATCCATGCGCCGCGGCCGTCGGTGGCGGCCAGCAGCACGGGCTGGCTGGGCGTACTGGTGTCGAACCAGCTGAGCCGGTTCACCGAGATGTTGGCCGGCCCCTGGCTGCTGGCGTACCAGCTCTGGCCGCTGTCGATGCTGGTGTAAACGCCGGTCAGGGTGCCCGCGTAGAGGATCTGCGGATAGGCCGGATGGGTGACCAGCGAATAGACCGGGCCGGGTGGCAGCCCGGTGCCGATGCCGGTCCAGCTCGACCCGGCATCGCCGGTCATCCATACGTTGTCGTCGCTGCCGGTGGCCTTGAAGCCGAGATAGGTCACGTACACGGTGTTCGACCGACCGGGCACGATCCAGAAGCTCTCCACCGGCCGGCCACTGGGCAGGGTGCCGGCGCCGCACTGCGTCCAGGTCGGGCTGCCTCCCAATGCATTGGTGGAGTGCCAGACCTCGCCGTCGTTGTAACCGACCCAGGCATCGCTGCTGTTGGCCGGATCGATGGCGATGGCGCTGACATAGTTGCTGTTGGCGGTGTTGGCCGGCATGCCGCTGCCGTTGACCGCCGTCCAGGTCGGATTGGCCGTCTGGATGTTGCTGCCCAGCCACAGCGATGCGCCGCCGGCGATCATCTGCGAGGCGCTGGCACCGGCACTCGGCACCAGCGCGAAGGGCGCGATGAAATTGGCGTTCTGTCCGGCGGTATCGGGCGGCTCGGTGCCGTACTGCTGTGCCGTGGAACCGGTGTCGGAGTAGAACAGCGACAGGTTGGTGTACTCGCCGTACAGGTAGTCGCCATCGACCGGGTCGACATGGGTCTGCCCGCCGTCGCCGCCGAAGATCGGCGTCCAGTCGTCCGGCAGCGGCGCGCCGCCGCTGCTGTAGCCGCGATACAGCAGCGTGCCGTTGTCCTGCGCGCCGGCGGTGATCGGCGTGATCGCGGTGCCGCCCGCGGTGTTCTTGGCCGCGGTGACGCCCTCGTGGCCCGAGATCGCGTAGAACTGCGTATCGGCCAGGCCGCTGTTCTGCTGCAGCCAGTTGCCCAGCGGCAGCTGCCGGTAGAAGCCGCCGTCGTTGCCTACATACAGCGTGCTGGTCGCGCTGCTGTATGCGAACGCGTGCTGATCGGCGTGCAGATGGTCGCTGCGTCCATAGGCCTCGCCGTTCATGGTCCAGGTGCTGCCACCATCGGTGGAGGTGAAAATGTCGATACCGCCCACCACGATGGTGGGCGGGTTGCCGCTGGCGTGCGGCTCGACCAGGATCGCGTTGTCGTAGCCGCCCTGGCATTCCACCGGGCTGCCGCTGAAGGAGTTGTCGCACAGCGCGCCCACGGCGCTGCCGCCCACGGGGTTGTTGAAGGCGCTGGTGCCGGCCAGCAGCGTCCAGGTCTTGCCGCCGTCGGTGGAATGGAACACCTCGCCGCTGGGACTGCTGCCGTTGTTGTTGTCGACCAGCGCGTACACCGAGCCGGCGACGCTGGGGTCGAAGGCCAGCGCGGTGCGCGCGCCGGCGGTGCCGGGCAGGCCGGTGGCTGCGTTCCAGGTGGCGCCGGCATCGGTGGAATAGACCACGCCGCCGTTCTCGTTGTCGGCTGCCGCGCTGTTGGGGTTGTTGGGATCGAACACCACCTGGTCGCTGGCGTTGACGCCGCCGCCACTGGGCCACACCTGCGTCCAGGTCTGGCCGCCGTCGGTGCTGCGCGCGATGCCGCCCCAGGTCGAGGCCAGCGCCACGCCGCTGCTGCTGGTGGCGATGGAGAGGATCACGCTCCAGAAGTCGGTGTTCGACTGCGGCGCGGTATCGACGACCGGGCTCCAGGTATTGCCGCCGTCGGTGGACAGGAACAGGCCGTCGCCGGGCTGGAACTCGTTGAACTCGTCGCCGGTGCCCGCCAGCAGGGTGCCGTTGGGCAGTTGCGCGATCGCGCCGACCGCCAGCGATCCGGGGAACTCGGCCACCGCCGTCCAACTGCCGCCGCCGTCGCTGCTCTGCCAGAGACCGCCGCCGGCGGCGCCGACGATGAGATGCTGGGCATTGGCGGGGTCGATCCAGATGCTGTTGATGCGCCCGCCGACGTTGCCGGGCCCGATCTCGGTCCAGTTGATCACCGAGGGCGCGGTGCCGGCGCGCGTCACCGCGCCGCCCGGCGGCCGGGCGCGCGTCTGCACCTGCGCGTTCCTCAGCATGCGCGCGCGGGCGCGCAGTGCGGCCTGGTATTGCGCGCCGGCGTACTGCCCCGAGGCCGTGGACAGTGCGCGCGCGGTGTAGGCCGCCAGCGCACGGTCGCGCGCCGAGGCATGCCGCGGCGCGGGCGCCGTCGCAGCTGCGGCGGTCAGACAGGTGATGGCCAGCATGGCCCACCAGGAGGTTCCCTTCACGGTGATTCCCCTTGCATGACGATGGTGGTGCGGATGGGGGTGACGAGATCACGGCCGTGACCGTCGGTCACGCGCACGGTGACCGGATAACGCCCGCCGCGCGGCGCGCTCAGCACCAGGCTGCACAGCGGGATGGCCGGCAGCGGATAGGGCGGCGCGGAGGCATGCCGGACCACGGGCGGCCGCAGTGGTGCGAAGCGGCATGCGGCGGGCTGCACGGACAATGCGGTGCCCTGCTGGTCGATCGACACGATCACCTCGGCCAGCGGTGAGCGGGTAGTCAGATGCACGATGAGTGCGGCCTGCAGCGCGCCCAGCGTACGCACGTCGACGCGCACCGCGGGTGCGGCGGTCTCTGCTCTGTAGTCGGGTGCTGCGCTTTCGGGCGCTGCGTGCAATGGCAGTGCGCTGCAGCCTGCGGCCAGCAGTGTGGTCGCACCCAGGAAACCGGCGATCAAGGCTGTGTCCATGCCGCGCATCGCTTGCGCCCCCCTCCGTTGCGCCATCACAGCGCCGGCGGGAGGATGCGGCAAGTTACGATTGCGTAATATGGGCGGGCGCGACCTGCGGTGCGATCGCTCAGGACTTGCCGTGATAGAGCTCGCGGCCGATCAGCATGCGGCGGATTTCGTTGGTGCCCGCGCCGATGGCGTACAGCTTGGCATCGCGCAGGATGCGGCCGGCCGGGTAGTCGTTGATGTAGCCGTTGCCGCCCAGCGCCTGGATGGCCTCCAGCGCGATCTGCACGGCGTTGTCGCTGGCCAGCAGCAGGCATGACGCCGGATCGATGCGCGAGCGCTGGCCGGCGTCGAACTGCCGCGCCACCATGTAGGCGTAGCCGCGGCTGGACTGCAGCGCGGTGTACATGTCCGCGATCTTGGCCTGCATCAGTTCGAAGGTGCCGATCGGCGCACCGAACTGCTTGCGTTCGCGCACGTAGGGCAGGGTCAGGTCCAGCGCCGCCTGCATTAGGCCGATCGGGCCGCCGGAGAGCACCAGGCGCTCGCTGTCCAGCCCGCTCATCAGCACGCGCACGCCCTCGTTGACTTCACCGACGCGGTTGGCATCGGCGATCTCGCAGTTCTCGAACACCAGTTCGCAGGTGTTGGAGCCGCGCATGCCCAGCTTGTCCAGCTTCTGCGCGGTGCGGAAGCCGGGCATGCTTTTCTCGACGATGAAAGCGGTCAGGCAGCGGCTGCCGGCCTCGCGCCCGGCGGTGCGCATGTACACCAGCAGCACGTCTGCGTCGGGGCCGTTGGTGATCCACATTTTCGAGCCGTTGGCGATCCAGCCGTCGCCCTTGCGTTCGGCGCGGCACGCCATCGAACCGACCACGTCCGAGCCCGAGCCCGGTTCGCTCATCGCCAGTGCACCCACCCACTCGCCGCTGCACAGTTTGGGCAGCAGGCGCCGTTTCTGTTCCGTCGTGCCGTTGAGGAAGATGTTGTTGACGCACAGATTGCTGTGCGCGCCGTAGCTGAGGCCCACGCTGCCGGATGCGCGCGAGATCTCCTCCATGGCCACCAGGTGGGCCAGATAGCCCATTCCGCTGCCGCCGTACTCCGGCGCGACGGTGATGCCTAGCAGGCCCAGTTCACCGAGCTTGCGCCAGAGGTCGGCGGGGAAGGCGTTTTCGCGGTCGATGCGGTCGGCGCGCGGCGCAATCTCCTTCTCGGCGAAGGCGTGCACCGTCTCGCGCAGCAGGTCGAGGTCGTCACCGAGGGAGAAAGGGCGCATGGTTGGCTCCGGATGGCTCGGACCGGGCGCGGCCGCTCCGCGCCCGTATCGCGCACGTCGCGGCAGGATGCCCGACCGCGCGCATTGGTCACTGCCCGCGCATGCGGCCCAGGAAACGCGGACCGTTGCCCATGGTCGCCAACTTGATCTTGCCGATGGTGGCGATGCGTTCCTCGGCCATGCGGTCGGCGGCCTTGTAGGTGGGGATGCTGTCCCGTTCGGCGATCTGGAAGATGCGTCCGACGTTGTAGTAAATCGTGCGCATCATGCGCATGGCGCGCTCGCGGTTGTAGCCGTCGATCTCCAGCGACACGTTCATCACGCCGCCCGCGTTCACCGCGTAGTCGGGTGCGTACAGGATGCCGCGCCTGCTGACCTCGTCGCCGACGGCGTCGCTGGCCAGCTGGTTGTTGGCGGGGCCGCAGATGATCTTGCACCTGAGGCGTGGCAGGGTCTGCTCATTGACGGTGCCACCCAGTGCCGCCGGGCTGTAGACCTCGGCGTCCACGTCGTAGATCTCGTCCAGCGCCACCGCCTCGCAGCCGTACTCGTCCACGCAGCGCTGCACGGCCGCTTTGTTGATGTCGGTGACGAACACCTTGGCCCCCTGCTCGCGCAGCAGCTTGACGAACTCCATGCCCACATGGCCCACGCCCTGCACGGCGTAGCTGAGCTTGCCCACGTCCTCGTGGCCGTACCTGTGGTTGAGCGCGGCCATCAGGCCCTGCAGCGTGCCGTACGCGGTAAAGGGCGAGGGATCGCCGGAGCCGCCGTGCACCTGGTGCACGCCGGTGACGAACTCGGTTTCGCGGAACACGTATTCCATGTCGTTGACGTCGATGCCGACGTCCTCGGCGGTGATGTAGCGTCCGCCCAGCGACTGCACGAAGCGGCCGAAGGCGCGGAACAGCGCCTCGGACTTGTCGCGGGTCGGATCGCCGATGATCACCGCCTTGCCGCCGCCCAGGTTGAGGCCGGCCACCGCGTTCTTGTAGGTCATGCCGCGCGAGAGGCGCAACACGTCGTTCAGCGCTTCCTGCTCGGTCTTGTAGGCCCACATGCGCAGACCGCCCAGCGAGGGCCCCAGCACGGTGTTGTGGATGGCGATGATGGCCTTCAGGCCGACGTCCTTCTGGTGGCAGAACACGACCTGTTCGTGGCCGTAGGTGCCGAGGGTTTCGAAGATCATGCGGGGGAGCTCCGGAGCGTGGCGCGCCGGCACGGCGGCGCGATGGACGGGCGGAGCGCGCCGGCGGCCTCGGCCGCGTCAGAGCGCGCGATGGGGCGCGTATTCTAGCGCGCCGGCGCGGGTCGCATCGCGTTCCGGCCGGGTCGCGGATCAGCCGGCGAGCTTGGCCAGCAGCGTACGCTGCGCCGAATGCGCCGGATCCTCGCCGCGCTGCACGCGCGTGTAGCGCCCGTCGGGTTGCAGCAGCCAGGCTTGCGTGTTGTCGGCCAGGTAGTTGGCCAGCGCCTCGTCATGGACACGCTGGGCCAGCCGGGAATCGAGGATGGGAAAGCACACCTCGATGCGGTGCATCAGGTTGCGCTCCATCCAGTCGGCACTCGAACAGAACAGCTCCGGATGACCGTCGTTGGCGAACCAGTAGACACGGCTGTGCTCGAGGAAACGCCCCACCACCGAACGCACGCGGATGCGCTCAGACACCCCGGGCATCCCCGGCCGCAGCGTGCAGGCACCGCGCACGATGAGATCGACCTCGACCCCCGCCATGGACGCGCGGTACAGCGCCTCGACCACGCTGGGTTCGTTGAGGGCGTTGATGCGCGCCACGATGCGCGCGGGCCGCCCGGACGCCGCGTGGGTGATTTCGCGCTCGATGCGCTGCATCAGTCCGCGATAGAGGGTGAACGGCGATTGCAGGAGACGCTTCAACCGGATTTCCGGGCCCAGCCCGGAGAGCTGCTGGAACACCTTGTGCACGTCCTCGCCGATCTCGGCGTGTGCGGTCATCAGCCCCAGGTCGGTGTACAGCAGCGAGGTGACCTGGTGGTAGTTGCCGGTGGACAGGTGAACGTAGCGGCGCAGGCGCCGGCCTTCGCGGCGCACCACCAGCAGCATCTTGGCGTGAGTCTTGTAGCCGACCACGCCGTACACCACCTGCACGCCGGCGCTCTGCAGGCGGTTGGCCAGATGGATGTTGGCCTCTTCGTCGAATCTCGCGCGCAGTTCCACCACCACCGTCACGTCCTTGCCGGCGCGCGCGGCTTCGACCAGGTGCTCGACCAGCGGCGACTCGCTGCCGACGCGGTACAGCGTCTGTTTGATGGCCAGCACGTCGGGATCGGAGGCGGCCTGCCGCAGCAGCTCCATCACCGACTGGAACGATTCGTAGGGGTGGTGCAGCAGCACGTCGCGCTTGCCGATCACCTCGAACACGTTGCCGCCCTGCACCAGCGCAGGGTCCAGCCGCGGCGTGAACGGCCGGAACTTCAGATCGGGGCGTTCGACCTGGTCGTAGATGGACACGACGCGGCTGAGATTGACCGGACCCGCGCAGCGGTACACGTCCTGCTCGCTCAACTCGAAGTTGGCCATCAGCAGGTCGGTGATGCCGCGGGGGCAGTTCTCGGCGACCTCCAGCCGCACCGGCCGCGCGTAGCCGCGCACGGCCAGCTCCGCCGACAGCGCGCTGGCCAGGTTCTCGACTTCCTCCTCCTCGACACTGAGCTCGCTGTTGCGGGTGACCCGGAACTGGTACGAGCCCTGCACCTTGAAGCCCGGGAACATCTCGTCGGCGAACTGCTGCAGCAGTCCGGCCAGGAATACGAACTCGAAGGGCGCTTCGGAGACCTGTGGCGGCAGCCGGATCAGTCGCGGCAGCGAGCGCGGCGCACGCACCAGTGCCATGTGTCCGGCGCGGCCGAAGGCGTCGCGGCCCTCGAGCACCACGGCGATGTTGAGGCTCTTGTTGAGGATGCGCGGGAACGGATGCGCCGGGTCGAGGCCCAGCGGCGAGAGCACCGGCAGGATCTCGTTGCGGAAATAGCCCTGCAGCCAGCGCCGCTGGCGCGCGTTCCAGCGGTCGCGGGTGAGGAAGCGCACGCCCTCCTCGGCCAGTGCCGGCTGCAGTTCGTCGGACCATACGCGGTACTGCCCGGACACCAGTTCCAGCGCGCGCTCGCGGATGCGCGCCAGGACATCCTGCGGCGGCATGCCGTCGGAGCCGGGGCGGGCGTCGCCGAAGGCGATGTGCTGGCGCAGCACAGCCACGCGCACCTCGAAGAACTCGTCGAGATTGCTGGAGCTGATGCACAGGAAGCGCATGCGTTCCAGCAGCGGCATGCGCGGGTCGCGCGCCTGCGCGAGCACGCGGAAGTTGAACTCCAGCGCGGCCAGCTCGCGGTTGAGGTACAGCTCCGGGCGGGTGAGATCGGTCGGCGCGTCCATGATCGGTTCCGTGCGGCCGGCCAGCATCGCGCTCGCTGCGCCGCCGGGCAAGGGCCGCCGGCAGGCGGGCTGCGGCGCGGTTCAGTCGGTGGCCGGGGCGGCACCTCCAGGCGCCGGCAGCAGGCGCTCGCGCGGAAACACCGCGGTGAAGGTCGAGCCCTGGCCGGGCTCGCTGCGGATCTCGATCTGCGCCTGGTGCATGCCCAGCGCGTGTTTGACGATGGACAGGCCGAGACCGGTGCCGCCCAGTTCGCGCGAACGGCTGGAGGACACCCGGTAGAAGCGCTCGGTCAGGCGGCTGATGTGGTGGGCGGGGATGCCGTAGCCGGTGTCGGTGACCGAGAAAGCGCCGCGCCCATCCTCGCGCCGCGTCCAGCGGATGCTGATGCTGCCGCCGCTGGGCGTGTAGCGCACCGCGTTGCTGACCAGGTTGGAGAACGCACTGTGCAGATCCTTCAGCGAGCCCAGCAGGTCGGACGGGCAGGCGGCTTCCAGCACGATGCGATGGCGCCCTTGGCTGAGTGCCTCCGCCTCGCGGCGCAGGGTGGCCAGCAGCGGCGCCATCGCCACCGGCTCCTCGCTGAAGCCGCTCTGCGTCTCCAGGCGCGAGAGGGTCAGCAGATCCTCGACGATCTGTGCCATGCGCTTGGACTGCGCGCGCATGTCGGCGAGCACTCCCGCCAGTTGCGGCACGTCCTCGGGGTCGAGCAGTTCGAGATAGCCGTGGATGACCGTCAGCGGCGTGCGCAGTTCGTGCGAGACGTTGGCCACGAAGTCGCGGCGCATCTGCTCCAGCCGCACCAGCGCGCTGATGTCGCGCGCCAGCAGCAGGCGCTGGCCGCTGCCGACCGGGATCAGCGTGAGGCTGAGGTGCACGTTGGCATCGGCCGGCGCGTGGGCATCCTCCAGCGGCGGCTGGCCATCCTGCGCCAGCCAGGGACCGATGGGATTGCTGCCCGCCAGCAGTGTGCGCAGGTCCTGGCGCAGATGCTGCGGACGCTGCAGCCCCAGCAGCCGGCCGGCGGCGGCGTTGAACCACAGCGCGCGGTACCCGGCATCCAGCAGCACCACCGCGTCGGACAGTGCCGCCACCGCGTCGCGCAGCGCACGGAATTGCGTGGCCAGGCGGCGGATCCGGCGCACATCGCCGGCCGGTGCGGCGGTGCGGACCGGCATGCCGGTCGCAGCGGGAGAGGCGCCGCGGGGCGGGCCCCGGCGCGGAAGCACCAGCAGCAGCAGGGCGGCAAAACAGGCCAGCGCGAATCCGGCCAGCGCGTGGCCCGCCCACGCCCCCGCGGCGGTGGCGGCCAGCAGCCACACGGCCAGCAGCGCCAGCGCACGCGGACGGCTCGTGCGCAGCATTCCTCAGGACTCGACGGACAGGCGGTAGCCAGCGCTGCGCACGGTCTGCACCATGCCGTCCAGGCCGAACGGCTCCAGGGTCTTGCGCAGGCGGCGGATGTGCACGTCGACGGTGCGCTCCTCGACGTACACGCTGCCGCCCCAGACGTGGTCCAGCAGTTGCGGGCGCGAGTAGACCCGGTCGACGTGGGTCATGAAAAAGTGCAGCAGGCGGTACTCGGTGGGGCCGATGGGTACCGCCTGGCCGTCGGCGGTGACGCGGTGCGCGGCGGTATCCAGGCGCAACCGGCCGACCACGATCACGCCTTCGCTGTCCTCGCCCTGGCTGCGGCGCAGCACGGCACGGATGCGCGCCACCAGCTCGCGCGAGGAGAATGGCTTGACCACGTAGTCGTCGACGCCGGCCTCCAGACCGCTGACCCGGTCGCTCTCCTCGCCGCGCGCGGTGAGCATGATGATGGGCACCTCGCGCGAGAGCTGTTCCCTGCGCAGCCGCCGCGCCAGTTCCAGACCGCTGAGTCCGGGCAGCATCCAATCCATCAGGATCAGGTCGGGCACTTGTTCGGCGATGGCCAGTTGCGCCGCGCGCGCATCGGCGGCGGGTACCGGCTCCATGCCGGCCTTGCGCAGGGCGAAGGCGACCATGTCGCGGATCGACGCTTCGTCTTCGACGATGAGGATGCGCTTCTGCACGCCGTACCCCCGTGGTTTTGACGGGATTATTACAGCGACCCGCTATTGCAGGCCGATGACAGGCGGCGGCCCGGCCACCGCGCCGCCGCGGCCGTGGCATGGACCTTACGGGCCGTGCCGGGTGGCGCTGTCGCGCTGCCGCTGCTGCTCCAGCACGATCGGCGTGAGAAAGGCGATGCGCGCGCCGATCCGCGCGCGCTGGGCATAGTCCAGATCCGGGCGCTGGCCGAGACGGGTCAACTGGTCCAGTGCCGCGGCCGCATGTCCGGAGAGGAAGGTAGCGTCGGCGAACGCCTCGGCGGCGCGGATTTTCAGCCCGGCCAGCTCCGCGGCGCGCCCGTAGGTGCGGTAGACCTCGGGCTCGTCGCTGGCGTCCAGCAACGGCCGCAGCAGCGCCTCGGCGGTGCTGCCGTCGCGGCGGTCGCCGCCCAGGATCAGCGCATGTGCGTATTCCAGCGCCACTGCCGTGTTGCGCGGCCAGTCGCGGCTGATGCGCGCATAGCGCGCCAGCGCATCGCTGCGCCGGCCGTCCAGCAGTTCGGCGTGCGCCATCGCCAGCCGCAGCGGCAGGCTATCGGGCTGCGCGGCCAGCAGCGGCCGCAACTGTGCGATGGCCGCCGCGGCCCGGTTGCTGCGCATGAGCACCAGGGCATACCCGTAGTGGTTGGATGCGGTGCCGAATGCAGGATCATCGGCCAGGTTGGCGGCGTAGTAGCGCAGCAGGCCGCTGAGGTCGTTGCTGGAAAGCACGCGCACGCGCTCGCGCATCATCAGGTAGTAGGCATGCGCCTGCGCGCTGCCCGGCGCGTCGGTGCGTTGCGCCCGATCCAGCAGCAGGCTCTCGCCGTTGCGCGCCAGCGGCAGCGGCAGCAGGCCGGTTTCCCAGCGCGGCAGGTGCAGTGCGGTTCCACCGGGCAGCCGGCGCCGTGCCATTTCCAGCTTCAGCGTGTGCGCACGCGCCTCGGCCTCGGCGATGCGTACGCTGGTGACCGGGTGGTCCTGCAGCAGTGCCGGCACCTCGTAGCCGCCGCTGTCGGCACGCAGCAGCATCTGCATGCGTCCGAAGAACTCGGCCATGCCGTCGGGGTCGAATCCGGCGTTGGCCAGCGTCTGGATGCCCACACGATCGGCTTCGGCCTCGTCCTTGCGCGTGAAGTTGATCTGGTGCTGCATCGCGGCACCCTGTCCCAGCGCCGCGATGGCCATCGGTGCGTTGGCGTTGCCGCTGCCGGCCGCCGCCGCCAGCGCCCCCAGCATCACCAGCGCGTACAGCGGACCCATCTTGCGCGCGTCGTCGAAGGCACGCTGCAGATGATGTTGTTCGATGTGGCTGATTTCGTGCGCCATCACCGCCGCCAGCTCGTCCTCGCTTTGAGTGGCGATGATCAGGCCGGCGTTGATGCCCACGTAGCCGCCGGGTGCGGCGAACGCATTGATGACCTGCTCGCGCGGAATGAAGAACGTGAAGCGGGTGCCGGGTGATTCGCTGGCCGCCACCAGCCGGTAGCCCAGCGCGTTGAGGTACTGGTTGGCCAGCGGGTCGTCCACCACCAGGCCCAGCGCCCGCATCTGCCGCAGCATGGACGCGCCGTAGGCGCGGGCCTCGGCCTGGGTGAAGGCCTGGTCCGCGCGGCTGCCCAGATGCGGCAGGCGCACCGTGTCCTTGGCCCCGGAGGCGGCGGTGAGCAGGGCGATCGACAGCGAAAGCAGCAACGGACGGAGGCGCATGGCGGACCCGGTTCGCGGGCCGTGGCGCACGCCCGCGGATCCTTACGTTAGCCGGCGCCCCGCAGGCTGGCCAGCGCGACGCCGTCCGTGGTTCAGCCAGCCGGGATGCCGCGTCGCCTTGCGTTTTGGGCGCGGCGGCCCAATCCTGAACGCGCTGCGGCCGCGGCACCCTGCCGCGCAGCCGTCTCGACCCGTCAGGCCGGAGCATCCCGTGTCGCAACAGTCCATCGAGATCTACACCACTGCGGTCTGCCCCTACTGCGTGGCCGCCAAGAATCTGCTGGCCGCGCGCGGCCTCGCCTATAGCGAAACGCGCGTGGACACCGACCACGCCGCGCGCGAGGCCATGCTCGCGCGCAGCCACGGCCGCCGCACGGTACCGCAGATCTTCATCGGCGCACGTCACGTGGGCGGCTTCGACGAGCTGGCTGCCGCCGACCGCGACGGCCGTCTGGCAGACTGGCTCACGGGGCAGGGCGCATGAGCGACCGTGTGCGCCGGTTCACCGAGTTCCGCCAGCGCATGAACGCGCGCATCCTCGAACACGACAACCAGGTGGTGCGGCGTTTCTTCGCGCTGGACACGCAGTGCTACCGCGACGGTGCGCTGGATGTGCGCACCAAGGAACTGCTGGGACTGGTGGCCTCGCTGGTGCTGCGCTGCGACGACTGCGTCAGCTACCACGTGGCGCAGTGCCGGGAGGCCGGCGTAGGCCGCGAGGAAATGATGGAAGCGTTCCAGGTGGGCCTGGTGGTCGGGGGTTCGATCGTCATCCCCCATCTGCGGCGCGCGGTCGATTTCCTCGACCAGCTGGAGGGCGGTGCCCCGGCGGCGGGCACGGGCGATTGACTCGCTGCGCCGCGCTGCTACCATGCCTCGTTCATGTCCGCGCATCTGCCCGAATCGGTGGACGCTTGGCGCATGGTGGCGGCGCGGCGCTCCTTCACCGGTGCCCTGCCGGTCGCTGGCCTGCCCCGGCTGGCGGGTTTGCTGGCCACCGATGGCGGAAGTGTGGCGTACCGGCTCGAGTTTGGCCTTGACGAGCTGGGCACGCGCTACCTTGCGCTGGAGGCCACGGCTTCGGTGCGGCTGCTGTGCCAGCGTACGCTGGAGCCGTTCGACGCCACGCTGCAGGTGGCGCAGCGGCTGGGCCTGATTGCGGACGAGGCCGAGGAAGCGGGCCTGCCGCCGCGGCACGAGCCCCTGCTGGTGCAGGGCCCGCTGCGGTTGGCGGAGGTGATCGAGGACGAACTGCTGCTGGCGCTGCCGCTGGTACCGGTGCGCCCCGGCAGCGAGGCGGCGCTGGCGCCGTGGCTGGCGGCGGGCCCGGCCGGAGAGGCATCGGCCAAGCCCTTCGCCGCACTGCAACAACTGAAGCACGACTGAGGATCTCCGGAGATACCCCATGGCAGTCCAGAAAAGCCGCAAGACGCCTTCCCGCCGCGGCATGCGCCGCGCGCACGACGCGCTCACGCCCGTCCAGCTGTCCACCGACCCGACCAGCGGTGAAGTGCACCGCCGCCATCACATCACCAAGGATGGCTACTACCGCGGCAGGAAGGTGATCCAGGACGTCGCCGCGGCGGTCGACGAAGACTGAACCGGCCGCTCTGCCGCGGCCGATTCCAGCCGCGCCAGCGTCCGCAACGCCACGCTCCGGGGGGCAGGCCCGATGTACGCACGCATTGCCGGCACGGGCAGCTATCTGCCCAGCCATGTCGTGACCAACGCCGATCTCGAGCGCCTGGTCGACACCAGCGACGAGTGGATCCGCACCCGCACCGGCATCCGCGAACGGCGTAAGGCCGCCGAGGGCGAGACCACCGGCGATCTGGCCTTCCATGCCGCCACCGCCGCGCTGCAGGATGCCGGAGTGGCGCCGGGCGAGATCGACCTGATCGTGCTGGGCACCACCACGCCGGACCTGGTCTTTCCTTCCACCGCCTGTCTGTTGCAGCACCGCCTGGGCGCCAACGGCTGTGCCGCGTTCGATGTCAACGCCGCGTGTTCCGGGTTCGTCTACGCGCTGGGTGTGGCCGACAGCTTCATCCGTGCCGGCAGCGCGCGCAGGGCGCTGGTGGTGGGTTCCGAAACCCTGACCCGCATGGTCGACTGGGGCGACCGTTCCACCTGCGTGCTGTTCGGCGACGGCGCCGGCGCGGTGGTGCTGGAGGCCGGCGACGAGCCCGGCATCCTCACCACCAAGCTGCACGCCGACGGCGGTTACAAGAATCTGCTGTACAACCCGGTGGGCGTATCGGTCGGTTTCAGGCCCGGCGCCGAAAATGCCGGCGTCAGCATCCGCATGAGCGGCAACGAGGTGTTCAAAGTGGCGGTGCGTACGCTCGATCGCATCGTCGGCGAGACGCTGGAAGCGGCCGGCATGCACGAATCGCAGGTCGACTGGCTGATTCCGCACCAGGCCAACCTGCGCATCATCGAGGCCACCGCACGGCGTCTGGGATTGCCGATGGAGCGCGTGATCGTCACCGTGGACCGGCACGGCAACACCTCCTCCGGTTCGGTGCCGCTGGCGCTGGACGAGGCGGTGCGCAGCGGTCGTGTCCAGCGCGGCCAGACCCTGCTGCTGGAGGCCTTCGGCGGCGGCTTCACCTGGGCCTCGGCGCTGATTCGCTACTAGTCCGCGCGCACGGGCCGGCCTGCCGCCGGATGCGGCGCGCGACCCTTTGACCGTCAGCCCAGCCCATGCCCACAGCCGCATTCCGCACCGGTCCGATGCCGCAGCCTGACCGCACATGAACGAGATCACCCCCTCCGCGACGCTCTTGTCCCACGATCCGTCCGCGGGCGGTGGGCCCGGCACGCGCGTCGATCCGGGTCTCGCCTTCGTCTTTCCGGGCCAGGGCTCGCAGGCGCTGGGGATGCTGGGCGAGCTGGCCGCACTGCAGCCGGCAGTGGAGCGCGCGTTCGCGGAGGCTTCGGCCGCCGTGGGCCTGGACCTGTGGGCGCTGGCGCAGCGGGGTCCCGAGGCGCAGCTCAACCGCACCGAGCACACCCAGCCGGCGCTGCTGGCGGCCGGGGTGGCGGTGTGGCGGGTCTGGCAGGCCCGCGGCGGCGCGCAGCCGGCGCTGCTGGCCGGACACAGCCTGGGCGAGTACACCGCGCTGGTCGCCGCCGGTGCCCTGGAACTGGGCGAGGCTGCCGCACTGGTGGCCGAGCGCGGACGCCTGATGCAGGACGCCGTGCCCGAAGGGCAGGGCGCGATGGCCGCGGTACTGGGCGGCGAGGACGAACTGATCGCCGAAGTCTGCGCCGAGGTGGCCGAAGGCCAGGTGGTGACGCCGGCCAACTACAACGCCCCGGGGCAGACCGTGATCGCCGGCCGCGTCGAGGCGGTCGAGCGCGTACTGGCGCGACTGGCCGAACGCGGCGTGCGCAAATCGGTGCGCCTGCCGGTCTCGGTGCCCTCGCACTGCGAGCTGATGCGCGATGCCGCCTCGCGCCTGGCCGAGCGTATGGCCGGCGTGACCTGGCGCACGCCGCACACGCCGGTGCTGCAGAATGTCGAGGCGCGCGCCTACGGCGGGATCGAATACATCCGTGCGGCGCTGGAACGCCAGCTCTACATGCCGGTACGCTGGACCGACACCGTGCAGGCGATGGCCGCGCAGGGCATCACGCGCGTGGCCGAGTGCGGCCCGGGCAAGGTGCTGACGGGGCTGTCCCGGCGCATCGACCGCGCGCTGGATGCGCGTGCGCTGGGCCTGCCGGCGGATCTGGAAGCCGCGCTTGCGGCCTGGGCCTGAGAGCCCGAGTCCACGCGCCGCGCGGCGGCCATCGTTCCCACCCTGCAACCGGAGATCCCATGCAGACTCTTCCCGAAGGCGAAGTCGCGCTGGTGACCGGCGCCAGCCGCGGCATCGGCGCCGCCATCGCCGACGTGCTGGCCGCCGCCGGCGCGCATGTGGTCGGCACCGCTACGCGCGGCGAGGGCGCCGCTGCGATCACGCAGCGGCTGGCCGCGCGCGGCGGCGAAGGCTGCGTGCTGGATGTGACCGACGGTGCCGCGGTGGAGGCGCTGGTCGAGGACATCGTGCGGCGGCACGGTAAGCTGTCCATTCTGGTCAACAACGCCGGGATCACCCGCGACCAGCTGCTGCTGCGCATGAAAGACGAGGACTGGCAGGCCATCCTCGACACCAACCTCAGCTCGGTCTACCGCACCTGCAAGGCGGCGTTGCGCACGATGATGAAGGCGCGCCGCGGGCGCATCGTCAACATCGCCTCGGTGGTCGGGGTCACCGGCAATCCGGGACAGGCCAACTACGCCGCGTCCAAGGCCGGCATCATCGCATTCTCCAAATCGCTGGCGCGCGAGATCGGTTCGCGCGGGATCACCGTCAACGTGGTGGCGCCCGGCTTCATCGATACCGACATGACGCGCGCGCTGGGCGCGGAGCAGCGCAAGGCACTGGAGGCGCAGATCGCACTGGGCCGCCTGGGCGCGCCGGCGGACATTGCCCAGGCGGTGCTGTTCCTGGCATCACCTGCGGCCGGCTACATCACCGGCGAAACGTTGCACGTCAACGGCGGCATGTACATGCCGTGACGGCGCCGGCGCCGGACGGTAGCGACACCCCCGCTTTCACACTACAATGCGCCGGCTTTTTTCCCGCGAGGTCTTGAGATCCCATGAGCACCATCGAAGAGCGCGTCAAGAAGATCGTCGTCGAGCAGTTGGGTGTGAAGGAGGAGGACGTCACCCCCACGGCCTCGTTCGTGGACGATCTGGGTGCCGATTCGCTCGACACCGTCGAGCTGGTGATGGCGCTCGAGGAGGAGTTCGAGTGCGAGATTCCCGACGAAGAAGCGGAGAAGATCACCACCGTGCAGCAGGCCATCGACTACATCAAGGCGCACGTCAAGGCCTGAATCCGGCGCGCCATGCGCGGCATGGCCAGGGCTGCATCCGCGAAGCTGCGTCGTAAGGCGCAGCTTTCGTTTTCTGAGGGTCCCTGCGCGCGCGTATGGCGTGCAGACAGCGCGGGCGGGCGCGCCCGGGGTAGGTAGAGCGTGAGCAAGAGACGCGTCGTCATCACCGGCATGGGCATCAAGTCGCCGGTCGGCAACGACCTGGACGGCGCCTGGCGCGCCATCCGCGAGGGCGTCAGCGGCATCGGCCCGCTGACCCAGTTCGATGCCTCCACCTTTCCCACCCGCATCGCCGGGGAGGTGCGCGATTTCGATCCGGCCGCCTACGTGCCGGCCAAGGACGTCAAGAAGATGGACCCGTTCATCCACTACGGCATCGCCGCCGCGGTGGACGCGCTGAAGGATGCCGGGCTGCACCCGCACGAGCACGACGCCGAGCGCATCGGCGTGGCCATCGGCGCGGGCATCGGCGGCATCGCCACCATCGAGCGCACCAGCATCACCTTCCACGAGGCCGGCGTGCGCAAGATCTCGCCGTTCTTCGTGCCCAGTTCGATCATCAACATGATCTCGGGCAACCTGTCGATCATGCTCGACCTGAAGGGCCCCAACATCGCCTGCGTCACCGCCTGCACCACGGCCACGCACAATCTGGGCCTGGCCATGCGCATGATCCAGTACGGCGATGCCGACGTGATGATCGCCGGCGGCTCCGAATACGCCACCACCGGCACCGCCGTCGGCGGCTTCTGCGCGGCGCGCGCGCTGTCCACGCGCAACGACGAGCCCACCCGCGCCAGCCGCCCCTGGGACGCCGACCGCGACGGCTTCGTGCTGTCCAACGGCGCCGGAGTGCTGGTGCTGGAGGAGTACGAGCACGCGCGCCGGCGCGGCGCGCGCATCTATTGCGAATTGGCCGGTTTCGGCATGAGCGGCGACGCCTACCACATCACCGCGCCCAGCGACAACGGCGAAGGCGGCGCGCGCTGCATGGCCAACGCCATGCGCGATGCCGGGCTCAATCCCGAGGACGTGGATTACATCAACGCCCACGGAACCTCCACGCCGGCCGGCGACCTCGCCGAGGTGCAGGGCATCAAGAGCCTGTTCGGCGCGCAGGCGCGCAGGCTGATGGTCAGTTCCACCAAATCGATGACCGGACACCTGCTGGGTGCCGCCGGCGGCGTCGAGGCGATCTTCTCGGTGCTGGCGCTGCGCGACGGCGTGGTGCCGCCGACCATCAACCTCGAGCGGCCGGGCGAAGGCTGCGACCTTGATTTCGTGCCCAACCGCGCGCGCCAGGCGCACCTGCGTGCCGTGCTTTCCAACTCGTTCGGGTTCGGCGGCACCAACGGCACGCTGGCGTTCCGCCCGCTCTGACTGTCGCCCGCATGGGTGCGATCACACGCATCCTGCCGGTCCGCAGCGATCTGCTGGTTCCGGCCGCGGCATTTCCGCAGCGCTATCCGCTGCTGCTGCAGAGCGTGGCGTGCGGTACCGCGCAGGCGCGCTGGGACATCCTGTTCGCCTTTCCGCAGAATGCATTGCGCCTCGAAGCCGACGGTCGCGTGCACGACGGCGGGGGTCTGCCGCGCGCAGTGCGTTTTCTCGATGCGCTGGATGCGGCCTGGCGCGCCGAACGACGGCCGCCGCGGGCGTGCGGGCTGCCCTTCACCGGCGGCTGGGCGCTGTACCTCGGCTACGAACTGGCCGGCGAGATCGAGCCGCGCCTGCGCCTGCCGGCGGCCCCGGAGTCCGGCGTTCCGGTCGCGCTGGCGCTGCGCTGTCCGGCCGCCGCGCTGGTGGATCATGCCGGCGGGCGCACCGTGCTGGTGGCCGAGGAGGGCCATGCCGCGCTGCTGGACACGCTGCGGGCCGACCTGGAGGCGACGGCGCAGGCCATGCCGCCGCTGCCGCGGGCGTGGCTGCACGAAGATCCGCCGCAGCGTTTCCTCGATGGCGTGGCGCGCATCCGCGATTACCTGCATGCCGGCGACACCTTTCAGGTCAATCTGTCGCGCGAATGGCGCGCGCGGTTCACGCGCGCGCCTGTGCCGTCGGCGCTGTACGCGGCCCTGCGCGAGGCCAATCCGGCACCGTTTGCCGGGCTGCTGCAGGCCGGGGGCTGGGCGCTGGCCAGTTCCTCGCCCGAGCGGCTGCTCGAAGTGCGCGGCCGCGAAGCGCAGACGCGTCCGATCGCCGGCACGAGACCGCGCATGGCCGGCGGCGCCGACGCGGCGCGCGTGCACGAGCTGGTGGGCCACCCCAAGGAGCGGGCCGAGCATGTCATGCTGATCGATCTGGAGCGCAACGATCTGGGCCGCGTCTGCGAGCCGGGATCGGTGCGCGTGGACGAGCTGATGGTCGTGGAAAGCTATGCGCACGTGCACCACATCGTTTCCAACGTGCGCGGCAGGCTGCGCGCCGGGATCACGCCGGGCGAGGCGATCGCGGCGGTGTTCCCCGGCGGTACCATCACCGGCTGCCCCAAGGTGCGCTGCATGGAGATCATCGCCGAACTGGAGGGCGTCGGCCGCGGGCCCTACACCGGCGCGCTGGGATACCTGGACCGCAGCGGCGACCTGGATCTGAACATCCTCATCCGTACCCTGCTGCTGTGCGGCGATCGCGTCCGGCTGCGCGCCGGCGCCGGCATCGTCGCCGACTCCGAGCCCGCGAACGAGCTGGAGGAGACCCGGCACAAGGCGCGCGGGCTGCTGCGCGCTCTGGGGCAGGCGTGAAAACCCGCGTCCGCGTCGATGGCCGGACCTGCGCCACGCTGGCGGCGGATGACCGTGGCCTGCTCTACGGCGACGGCCTGTTCGAGACCCTGCGCGTGCGACATGGCCGCTGCCCGCTGTGGCGGGAGCATCTGCGGCGGCTGCAGGAGGGTTGCCGGCGGCTGCACCTGCCGACGCCTGATCCACGGTGGCTGGCCGACGAGCGCGACCGGCTGATCCGCGGCGCGGCCGATGCAGTCCTGCGCATCACCTGGACGCGCGGCAGCGGTGCGCGCGGCTACGCGCCGCCGCGGCCGGCGCATCCGCGTGGCGTCCTCGGTCTGGCACCGGCGCCACGGGTGCCGGCGCATTGGTACCGGCGGGGAATCCGGGTACGCTTCTGCGACCTGCGTGTCGCACGCCAGCCGCGGCTGGCGGGCCTCAAGCACCTCAACCGGCTGGAGCAGGTGCTGGCGCGCGCCGAATGGTGCGATCCCGCGATCGCGGAGGGTCTGATGCTGGATACGACCGGCCTGGTGATCGGTGCCACCGCGGCCAATCTCTTCGCCGTGCTCGACGGGCGGCTGCTGACGCCGCGCGTGGACCGTGCCGGCGTCGCCGGCGTCGGCCGTGCGCTGGTGCTGCGCGACGTGGCCGAAGCGCGGGAACGCACGCTGCCGGCCGCGGTCCTGGCGCAGGCCAGCGAGCTGATCCTGGTTTCCGCGGTGCGCGGCGCGTTGCCGGTACGGCGGCTGCAGGACCACCGGCTGCGGGTCGGCCCCTGGGCGCGGCGGCTGCAGGAGCTGTTCGCGGCGGTGGGGATCGGCGGGGCGGATGCATGAGCCTGCACCCAAGCACACGCCTGGCCGCACTGCTGATCCTGCTGGCCCTGCTGCTGGCGGCGGGCGGCGTCGCATGGCTGGTCCGCGACGTGCGTGCCTTTGCCGATGCGCCGCTGTCCGTGGCCGCGCCGGCGCGCATCGTGGTGGCGCGCGGCAGCGCGCTGAAGGCCATCGCCGCGCAGCTCGAACGACGGGGCTACACGCGCGCGCCGACCCTGTACTGGCGTGCGCTGGCGGCGTGGATGGGTGTGACCGGCCGCCTGCATGCGGGCGAATACGCGCTGGCGCCCGGCATGACGCCGCGGGTGCTGCTGCAGGACATGGCCGCCGGTCGCGTGGTGCAGCACATGTTCACGCTGGTGGACGGCTGGACGTTCGCGCAGGTGCGCGCGGCGCTGGCGCGGGCGCCGGAGCTGCGGCACACGCTGCAGCACATGGACGACGCACAGGCGACCCGCGCGCTGGGCATCCCGGCACCCGGCCCGGAAGGCTGGCTGCTGCCGCAGACCTACGCCTACGTGCTGGGCGATTCCGACCTCGACGTGCTGCGCCGCGCGTACCGCGCCATGCAGCGGCTGCTGGCCGCGCAGTGGCCGCGGCGCGCTTCCGGCCTGCCGCTGCGCACGCCGTACCAGGCACTGATCCTGGCCTCGATCGTCGAGAAGGAGACCGCGCGGCCCGACGAACGCGCACGCATCGCCGGCGTGTTCGTGCGCCGGCTCGAACGCGGCATGAAGCTGCAGACCGACCCCACGGTCATCTACGGCATGGGCGCGGCCTACCACGGCGTCATCACCCGCAAGGACCTCGAGACCGACACGCCCTGGAACACCTACGTGCATGCCGGGCTGCCGCCCACGCCGATCTGCATGCCCGGCGCGCCGGCGGTGATCGCCGCGCTGCACCCGGCTGCGGGCAAGTCGCTGTACTTCGTGGCCCGCGGCGACGGCACCCACGTGTTTTCCGAGACCCTCCGGCAGCAGGACGCGGCCATCGACCGTTACATCCTGCATCGCAAGCCATGAGCCGCGGACGCTTGATCACGCTCGAGGGCGGCGAAGGCGCCGGCAAGAGTACGTTGCTGGCCGGCATCGAACAGTGGCTGCAGGGCCGGGGCGTGCCCGTGCTGCGCACGCGCGAGCCGGGCGGCACGCCGCTGGGCGAGGCCCTGCGCACGTTGCTGCTGGACGCGGAACGCGACGCCGTATGCGCCGAATCCGAACTGTTGCTGATGTTCGCCGCGCGCGCCGAACTGGTGCGCAAGGTGGTGCAACCGGCGCTGGCGTCGGGACGGTGGGTGCTGGCCGACCGTTTCACCGACGCCAGCTACGCCTACCAGGGCGGCGGCCGCGGCCAGCCGCAGGCGCGCATCCGCGAGCTGGAGCGCTGGGCTGCGCTGGATCTGCAGCCGGACTTGACGCTGCTGCTGGATCTGCCGGTGTCCGCCGGCCGCGCACGCGTCGCCGGACGCGAGGCGCCCGACCGCATCGAGCGCGAGGACGACACCTTTTTCGAGCGTGTGCGTGGCGCCTACCGCGCACGCGTCGAAGCCGCGCCGCAGCGCTTCCGCGTGCTGCGCGCCGAGGCTTCCGCCGCCGCGGTACTGGCGCAGGCGCTGGAGCAGATCGCGCCGCTGCTGCGGGGGAGGCCGTGAGCGCGGCGCCCGTCTGGCACGCGCCGCACTGGCAGCGCCTGCGTGCCGCCCTCGACGCCGACCGTCTGCCGCACGCGCTGCTGCTGTGCGGACCTGCGGGTCTGGGCAAGCGCGTCTTCGCGCAACGTCTGCTGGCGCGGCTGCTGTGCACCGCGCCGCAGCAGGGCGAGGCCTGTGGGCACTGCCACGGTTGCCGGCTGCGCCTGGCGCAGACGCATCCCGACGCGTACGCCATAGGTCTCGGCGTGAACCGTGAAGGCAAGCCGCGCAGCGAGATCGTGATCGAACAGATCCGCGAAGTGTGCGAGCGGTTGCAACTGGCGAGCGCCCTGGGCGGGCGGCGCGTGGCACTGGTGGATCCGGCCGACGCGCTCAATGCGGCGGCCGCCAACGCGCTGCTGAAAACCCTGGAGGAGCCGCCGGCCGCCGCGCTGTTGATCCTGCTGGCCGACCATCCGCAGCGGCTGCCGGCCACCGTGCGCAGCCGCTGCCGGCGCGTGCAGTTCCGGTTGCCGCCTGCGGCCGAGGCGGTGGCCTGGCTGCAGGCGCAGGATCTCGCCGGCGATCGCGCACACGCCCTGGATGCCGCCGACGGCAATCCGGGACTGGCCGCCGGGTATCTGCGCGAAGGTGCGCTGGCGCGCCGCGAGGCGGTGCGCAGCGAACTGGCGCAGTTGCTGGCGCGGCGCGCCGACGCGCTGGCGCTGGCCCAGTCCTGGGCGCAGGACGAGCCGCGCCAGCGGCTGCTGTTCGCGGCGCAGTGGCTGGCCCGCGAGATGCGCGCGCAGGCCGCCGGCGAGCGCGGGCCGCTGGCCAGCGGCCGTGACCTGCGCCGGCTGATGCGCGGTTACGAGCAGGCGGTGCGCACGCGCGAACTGCTGCGCGGGCCGCTGCGTGCCGATCTCGCGCTGCTGGATTTTCTCAGCCTGCGTGGGGATTGAGCATGCCGGCTCCGGTTCCCGCCGCAGCGGCGCTGCGGTCCATGCATGCGGCCTCGCGCAGCGCACCGGCGGCCCTGCTGGAGTCCCTGCTGCAGCAGCCGGAGGCCAGCATCGTGCTGGTGGCGCCGCACCCCGACGACGAAACCCTTGCCGCCGGCGGCCTGCTGCAGCGCGCGCGCGCGGCCGGCGCGCGCGTGTCGGTGCTGCTGCTCACCGATGGCGACAACAACCCGTGGCCGCAGCGCTGGCTGCAGCGGCGCTGGCGCATCGATGCCGCGGCACGCGCCGCGTGGGGCCGCCGCCGCCGCGCCGAGGCGCTGACCGCGTTGATCCGTTTGGGTCTCGATCCCGGCGATCTGTACGCCTTCGGCTGGCCCGACCAGGGCCTCACCGCACGTATCCAGCGCCATCTGCCGGACACCCTGGAGCGCCTGCGCGGTCTGCTCGGGGTGCTGCGGCCCACCCTGGTGGTTGCGCCGGCGCTGGCCGACCGCCATCCCGATCACAGCGCCGCGCGCGTGCTGGTGGAGTTGGCACTGGCCGCGTCCGCTCTGCCGCGGCCGCCGCTGTGGGGCTTCGCCGTGCACGGCGCGGCGCCGGCCGCGCAGCCGCTGGTGCTGGCCACGCATGAACGGGCGGCCAAGCTGCGCGCGCTCGAAGCCCACACCAGCCAGTTGGCGCTGGCTGGCGGACGCTGGCGGCGCCGGGTGCATGCCGGCGAGTTCTACCAGATACAGCCGCCGCCGCCACTGCAGGGCGATTCCGCTGCCGGCATCGCCCTGCCGTGGCATCCGGTGCTGCCCGGCCCCGCCGCCTGCGCACTGCTGGTTGTTGCGGGTGCGCAGTGCTGGCAATTGCCCTGGCAGGATGGCGTGCAGAGCGGACCCCTGCGGCTGCGACTGCGGCCGCAGCCCTCTCTGGAATGGTCCGCGCCGCCGCCGGGCCCGCTGTTCGTCAAGCTGCACAGCCGCCGGCGCAGCATGTGGATCTTCGACCGCTGGGGCTGGCGGCAGGTGGCTGCCGCGCCTTGACCGCGGCCGGCGATTCGGCCAGTCTGGGCGCAGCGACGATTGATCCGCGAGGCCGGTCATGGCTGCGACCCAACCGCCCGTCGGCGGTGCCCGCCAGAGCATTCTGCCGGTGGCGATCAAGGACGAGACCACGCTCTACCAGAGCTACATGCCGTTCCTCAAGGGCGGCGGGCTGTTCATTCCCACCGGCAACAAGCGTTACGGCATGGGTGACGAACTGTTCCTGCTGATCCACCTGCTGGAAGACAAGGAGCGCCTGCCGGTCACCGGCACCGTGGTCTGGATCACGCCGCCCGGCGCGCAGGGCAACCGCGTGGCGGGCATCGGCGTGCAGTTCGCCGAATCGCCGGAAGGCGAGGCGGCGCGCCAGCGCATCGAGGCGCTGCTGGGCGCCCGGCTGGCCTCGGACAAGCCCACCCACACCCTTTGAACGTGGCGTCACCCGCCGCGGCCGGGGCCGCACCCGGCATCGGCAGCAGGTGCCTGCACAACGCTTGCCCACGCGCCTGCGGTTGCGACCCGGTAGCCGGATGCGCGTGCCGGCCATACCGCGCCGGCGGCGGACGCTTGACGGTTTGTTACACTCTGCGGCCAACCCGTACCGGAACCGCCGGTGCGCGGCGCGGCCCCGGTCGATGACCCGCAACGAGGAACCGCACGGATGAGCAGCAGCAAGCAGCATCGCTGGGTAGTCGGCGTGCTCGAGGACGATCCCGACCAGGCCGGGCTGGTGCAGATCTGGCTCGAGAAGGCGGGCTACGAAGCCCTGCTGTACGCCAACCCGGCCGAATTCCGGCGCAGCCTGGGCCACGAAGCCATCGACCTACTGCTGCTGGACTGGATGCTGCCCAACGCCAGCGGCCTGGAGGTGCTGGAGTGGATCCGCAGTGCCGCCAACCCCAACCTGCCGGTGGTGTTTCTCACCGCGCGGGCTTCCGAGAGCGACATCGTGCGCGGCCTCGAGGCCGGCGCCGATGACTACGTCGTCAAGCCGCCCAAGCAGGCCGAACTGCTGGCGCGGGTGGCTGCGGTGCTGCGTCGGCGCGGCGCAGGCGAGGGCGACGCCAACGGATTGCTGGAAGTGCCGCCGTACGTCATCGACTTCACCAAGCGCCGCGTGCGTCTGGGCGGTGACGATTTCGATCTCACCCAGCGCGAGTTCGATCTGGCCAGCTACCTGTTCCGCCGCCACGGCCGCATCGTCAGCCGCGAAGCGCTGCTGGAGCAGGTGTGGAACCTCAGTCCGGGCCTGACCACGCGCACGGTGGACACCCACATCAGCCGTCTGCGCAAGAAGCTGGCGCTCAGCGGCGAAAACGGCTGGAAGCTCACCGCCGTCTACCAGCACGGCTACCGACTGGAGCAGGCATGAACACGGGCATTTCCCATGCCGCGGTGACCACCGCCAACGAACTGCACGGCTTCCGCGTCACGCGCACGCTCGGCATCGTGCGCGGCATCACCGTGCGCTCGCGCAGTGTCCTCGGCAACATCGGCGCGGCCCTGCAGACCCTGGTGGGGGGCAACATCACGCTGTACACCGAACTGTGCGAGAAGGCGCGCGAGGAGGCGTTCGAACTGATGTGCCAGCACGCCGCCGCGATGGGCGCCAACGCCGTACTGGCCATGCGCTACGACGCCAACGACGTCGCCGAAGGCGTCACCGAAGTGCTGGCCTACGGCACCGCGGTCGTGGTCGAACCGACCGGTTGAGAGGGCCGCAGCCGCCGGATCGCGCGCACGCGGCGCGCGCCGTCGAGATCCACGCGCAGGTCGGCCCAGGCATCCAGGGTGCGTTGCGCGTGCGTGCCGAGACGCTGGTAGTGGTCGAGAAACCTTGCCAATGCGCGGCTCGACAGGGCCTGCGGCAGCGCGCGCCGGCGCAGGGTCCGCTCGGCTCCGGCGCGCCAGCGCCGTGCGCATGCGAAGCCGGGTGCGTGCAGCCAGATGCGCAGCGCGGGCGCCTGCCACAGCGGCTGGTAGCGCCTCAGCTGCGCGTTGACGTGGAGCCGCCAGCGGCCGTCGGCATCCGCATGCCGCTCCAGCGCGTTGACCGGCCGCTGCAGTTGCGCGGTGGTCTGCGGCGGCATGCCGAGGCACCAGCCCTCGAGAATGACCAGCCGCGGCGGCCGCGTCACCCGCGGCCAGCGCGAGGGCGGCTGGCGCGTGTCGCGGCCCTTGTCGAATCGCGGCAGCCGCACGGGCCTGCGCGCACTGGCCCGGGCCAGCGCACGCAGCGTGTCCCGCAGCAGCGGCAGGTCGTGCGTGCCCGGTACGCCGCGCGTCAGCAGCAGCGGGTGCACGTCACGCGCCAGGCGCCGGCGGGTGGCACGGCCCAGGTAGAAATCGTCCAGCGAGAGCCGCTGCGCCTCGACACCGTGGCGACGCGCCTCGTCCACCAGCGCTGCCGCGAGCGTGCTTTTGCCGCTGCCCGGCAGCCCCGAGAGACCCACCAGCAGCGGCGCGTTGCGTCCGTGCAATGTGTGCGCCAGCGCGGGCCACAGCCGCGCGCCGAGCGCGCATGCGCGCGTGCTAGCATCCCGCCGCCGCGCACCCCCGCGGGGTGGACCGCAGGCCGCGGACTGGCGCATCGAATCACGCAAGGACACCATCTTGAGCCCCGATCTGCTGCAACTGCTGCGCGACCTGCTAGAACAGGCGCGCGCCTCCGGCGATCCTGACGCCGCTGCCATGACCCTGGCCACCGTCGGCAGCGACGGCCGGCCGCACGCGCGCATCGTATTGCTGAAAGGCATCGAGGCCGACGGGCTGCGCTTCTACGCCAACTACCTCAGCGCCAAGGGCGAGGAACTGCAGGCACACGCCGAAGTGGCGCTGTGCCTGCACTGGAAGCTGCTGGGAGAAGCGAAGGCCGGCGGTGTGCAGCTCCGCGTCGAGGGCCGCGCCTCTCGTCTGCGCGACGACGAATCCGATGCTTACTTCGCCACCCGTCCGCGCGGCAGCCAGATCGGTGCCTGGGCCTCGCTGCAGTCGCAGACACTGGAATCGCGTGAGGAATTCGACGAGCGCGTCGCCGGATACGAACGGCAGTTCGCCGGCGGCCCGGTACCGCGGCCCCCGCATTGGGGCGGCTATCGCGTGCTGCCGGACATGGTCGAGATCTGGCGCGGCCGCGAGTTCCGTCTGCACGAACGCCGGCGCTGGGAGCGTTTCGCCGACGTCTGGCGCGAGCGGCTGCTGTATCCCTGAGCGCGGCGGCGGGGCGACGCCTGCGGACGGATTCCGCGGCCGCCGCGCGATGCTGGGGCGGCCGGCGGGCGGCCTCGTCGCCGTTCCTGGTCCGTGGTTCGACCCGCCCCGGCTGTGCCGCCCGCAGGAACTTTGTTGCGCCGCAGCGTGTCCCAGGTACACGCGGCCGCCGGAGTCCCCACGTTGCCGCGGTGCGCGCCATGTCGCGTGGCGCGCCGACCCGGCGCGGCGCCGAGGGCGTCGCCGATTTCGAGGAGACCGTACATGCAAGCCCAGGACGTCGCCCGCCAGGCCTTTGCCATGCCGCTGGCGCATCCCGCCTATCCGCGCGGGCCGTACCGTTTCGTCCATCGCGAGTTCTTCGTCATCACCTACCGCACCGATCCGGCCCGGTTGCGCAAGCTGGTGCCCGCACCGCTGCAGCCGCTGGACGACACCGTCAAGTTCGAGTTCATCGCCATGCCGGATTCCACCGGTTTCGGCCGTTACCACGAGTCGGGCCAGGTGGTGCCGGTGACGTACAGGGGCAAGCCGGGCACCTACCAGATCGCCATGTTCCTCGACGACGAGGCGCCGCTGGCCGGCGGCCGCGAAATCTGGGGCTTTCCCAAGACCATGGGCCGGCCGACGTTGCGCGTGGAGAAGGACACGCTGCTCGGCACACTCGACTACGGTCCGGTGCGCGTGGCCACCGGCACCATGGGCTACAAGCACCGCACGCTCGATGTGGATGCGGTGCGCAAGAGTCTGGCGGTGCCCAACTACCTGCTGAAGATCATCCCGCACGTCGACTGCACGCCGCGCGTGTGCGAGCTGGTCGAATACGACCTCGAGGATCTCGTCGTCCAAGGCGCCTGGAGCGGTCCGGCCGCGCTGGAGCTGCACGCGCACGCACTGGCGCCGGTGGCCGAACTGCCGGTGCTGGAAGTGGTTTCCGCCGTGCACCTGATGACCGACCTCACCCTGGGCCTGGGCCGCGTGGTGCACGACTACCTGGCCCGGCCGCGCGGCAAATGAACCCGCGCGCGACGCGCCGCGCGCGTCCTCCGCATCCCGCACAGGAGATCCTCCGCATGAACATGCAGCTCAGCCTCAAGGACCAGGTCGCCCTGGTCACCGGCGCCGCCAGCGGCATCGGCAAGGAAATCGCCGAGACCTATGCGCGTGCCGGCGCCAGGGTGGCCATCGCCGATCTCAACCCGGATGCCGCCAGGGCCACTGCTGCGGCCATCGCGCAGGCCGGCGGCAGCGCCATGGGCGTGGCCATGGACGTTACCAGCGAACAGCAGGTGAACGAGGGTTGCGCGGCGGTGGCCAAGGCCTACGGGCCGGTGGACATCCTGGTGTCCAACGCCGGTATCCAGATCGTCAATCCGATCGAGAAATACAGCTTCGCCGACTGGAAGAAGCTGCTGGCCATCCATCTCGACGGCGCCTTCCTCACCACCCGGGCGGTGCTGCCGGGCATGTACGCGCGCAAGTCCGGCGTGGTGATCTACATGGGTTCGGTGCATTCGCACGAAGCCTCCAAGCTGAAAAGCGCCTACGTCACCGCTAAGCACGGCCTGCTAGGCCTGGCGCGCGTGCTGGCCAAGGAGGGCGGCGACAGGGGCGTGCGCGCCAACGTGATCTGCCCCGGCTTCGTGCGCACGCCGCTGGTGGAAAAGCAGATCCCCGAGCAGGCGAAAGAACTGGGCATCAGCGAACAGGACGTGGTCAGGAACGTCATGCTCAAGGACACCGTCGACGGCGAGTTCACCACCACCGCCGACATCGCCAACCTGGCGCTGTTCCTCGCCGCTTTCCCGAGCAATGCGCTGACCGGCCAGTCGATCATCGCCAGCCACGGCTGGTGCATGAACTGACGGCGGTCGCGGAGAACATCATGGCCAAGTCCAGAGCGGTAAGCCCATCGTCGTCGCGGCCGCGCGCCGCCGCGGCCATGAACCAGGCCGCGCACGGCGCGAGCGCCGCGACTCCCGACGCGCCGGACCGTCTGCACGCGCACCTCGCCGACTACGGCGAGATCGCGCTGGTGCTGCAGGGCGGTGGCGCGCTGGGCGCCTACCAGGGCGGCATCTACGAGGCGCTGGATGCCGCCGGCGTGCACATCGACCGCATCGCCGGCATCTCCATCGGCGCCATCAACGCCGCGCTGATCGCCGGCAACCCGCGCGAGCGGCGCCTGCCGGCGCTGCACGAATTCTGGCGCCTGGTGACGAGGCAGCCGCTGTTGCCGCCCTCGCCCTGGGAACTGGCCGAGGACGTGCTGGAGTGGCCGGCGCCGCTGCGCGAGTGGCAGAGTCATCTCGAGAGTTTGCGCGCCATCGTCGAGGGTCAGCGCGGATTCTTCCAGCCGCGTGCCGACCTGCTGCTGCACGCGCCGCACTTCACCAGCTTCTACGACACCGCGCCGCTGCGCGGGACGCTGGAGAAACTGGTCGATTTCGACCTGCTCAACCGTGGTCCGGTGCGTCTGAGCGTGGCGGCGGTGAACGTGGAGAGCGGCAACTTCGAGGTCTTCGACAGCCGCGACACGCGCATCGGCCCCGAGCACATCATGGCCTCCGGCGCGCTGCCGCCGGGCTTTCCGCCGGTGCAGGTGGGCAAGCACTGGTACTGGGACGGCGGGCTGGTGTCCAACACCCCGCTGATGCAGGTGCTGGGCGGACACCCCAAGCAGCACACGCTGGTGTTCCAGGTCGACCTGTGGAATGCGCGCGGCGCGCTGCCGAAGGATCTCGGCCAGGTACTGTCGCGGCAGAAGGACATCCAGTACTCCAGCCGCACCCGCACCATCACCGACCTGCTCGAACGTGCGCACCAGCAGCGCCACATCCTGCGCGAACTGCTGGAGCGCATCCCGCCCGGCAAACGCGATGCGCTGTGCGCGCAGGTGGCCGAGATGGCGCGCGACGAGCGCTACAACGTGGTGCACCTGATCTATCGCGACAAGGTCATGGACGGCCACGAGAAGGACTACCAGTTCGGCCGCCGCGCCATGTTGCGCCATTGGCAGGCTGGCCTGGCCGATGCCCGCGCCACGCTGCAGCACGCCGACTGGTTCGCACTGCCGGATGCCGCGCGGCCGTTCGTCACGCACGATCTGCACCGGCACGACTGAGCCGTCATCTCGCGACACGCGATCGTGCGCGGCTATGCTGGCGGTCCGCGCAAGGAGCCCGTCATGGCCAAGGCCAAAACCGCGTACGTCTGCAACCAGTGCGGCGCCGAGCACACGCGCTGGCAGGGCCAGTGCGCGGCCTGCAGCGCCTGGGACACGCTGAGCGAGTTCGTGGTGGAGCCGGCCACGGCAGCGGGCAAATCGGCGCCCAAGCGCAGCGGTTATGCCGGGCAGATCAGCGCGCGCATCACGCCGCTGACCGAGGTGGCGCTGGAGATCGAGGCGCGCAGCCTGATCGGCATCGGCGAACTGGACCGCGTGCTGGGCGGCGGATTGGTGCAGGGGTCGGTGGTGCTGGTCGGCGGCGATCCGGGCATCGGCAAATCCACGCTGCTGCTGCAGATGCTGGGCACCCTCGGCGCGCGCCTGCGCGGGCTGTACGTCAGCGGCGAGGAATCGCTGGCGCAGATCGCCGCGCGCGCGCAGCGTCTGGGCCTGGCGCTGGAACCGCTGCAGGGGCTGGCCGAGACCTGCATCGAGCGCATCCTCGAGCACGCGCAGGCGGCGCGCCCGCAACTGCTGATCGTCGATTCGGTGCAGACGCTGTGGAGCGAGCAGCTCGGCGCCGCGCCCGGCTCCATCAGCCAGGTGCGCGAGACCGCCGCGCGGCTGGTGCGGTACGCCAAGGAAACCGCCACCAGCGTGTTCCTGGTAGGCCACGTGACCAAGGAAGGGGGCATCGCCGGTCCGCGCGTGCTGGAGCACATGGTCGACGCGGTGCTGTATTTCGAGGGCGATGCCGGCAGCCGTTTCCGCGTGCTGCGCGCGTTCAAGAACCGCTTCGGCGCGGTCAACGAGCTGGGCGTGTTCGCCATGGGCGAGCGTGGCCTGCGCGAGGTGAGCAATCCTTCGGCGATCTTCCTCGGCGCGCACAGCGGGCCGACGCCGGGCAGCGCGGTGATGGCCACGCGCGAGGGTACGCGCCCGCTGTTGGTCGAAGTGCAGGCGCTGGTCGACGCCTCGCCGCTGGCCAACCCGCGGCGCGTGGCGCTGGGCCTGGACGGCAGCCGCATGGCCATGCTGCTGGCGGTGCTGCACCGCCACGGCGGTGCCGCGGTGTACGACCAGGACGTGTTCGTCAACGTGGTCGGCGGCATCCGCGTGCAGGAGACCGCGGCCGATCTGCCGGTGCTGCTGGCCGTGTACTCCAGCTTCCGCGACCGCGCACTGCTCGGCAAGACCGTCGCCTTCGGCGAAGTGGGCCTGTCCGGCGAGTTGCGGCCGGTTCCCAACGGCGAGGAACGCCTGAAGGAAGCCGCCACGCACGGCTTCGCGCGCGCCATCGTGCCGCGCGCCAATGCGCCCAGGAAGGGCCATCATGGCGCGCTGGAAATCGTCGCCGCCGAGCGCCTCGATCAGGCTCTGGCCGCGTGTCTTTGAACCGTTCCGGAATGTCGCGATGAGCATCGACAGCGAGCTGCTGCTGCACCTGACCCAGGTCGGCGACTACGCCTTCCGCATCGAATTCGACGGTGCCGGTGTGCCGGCGCTGCTGGGCGACGAGCCGCCGCCGCTGGGGCAGGGCGCAGGACCCAATCCCTCGCGCCTGCTGCTGGCCGCGATCGGCAACTGCATGGGCGCCAGCCTGGTGTTCGCGCTGCGCAAGTTCAGGAACCGACCGGGGCCGCTCACGGTGCGCGTGCGCGCCACGCCCGCGCGCAACGCCGAGGGCCGCTGGCGCGTGCCGCATGTGGAGGTCGAACTGCGGCTGGCCGAATCCGCCGCCGGCCACCAGCAGCTCGAACGCATCCTCGGGCAGTTCGAGCAGTTCTGCGTGGTGACGCAGAGCGTGCGCGAGGGCATCGAGGTGAGCGCGCGCGTGATCGACGCCGAGGGCAGGCAGCTGCATCCCGTTCCGGGCGCCTGATTCCGCCGCCGCCGCGCGCGGCGTCCGTGGTCGCGGCCCCACGGTGCCGCACACGGGTCCCGATGAATACGTATGCACCCGCTGCAGACGGCGGCGCGGCGGCCTACCATCGACCGGTGCCGCCGCCACCACCGGCCCTACCACGGGAGAGATGCCGATCATGACGCCAAGACGTCCGCTGCGCAGCCTGCTGCCCGCACTGCTGCTGATGCCCCTGCTGCCGCTCGCCGCGCGCGCACATACCGCCCCCGGCATCGGTGCACCGGCGCCCTCGGGCGTGTACTACGAGGTCTTCGTGCGTTCGTTTTACGACAGCAACGGTGACGGCATCGGCGATCTCGACGGCGTCACCGCCAAGCTTCCCTACCTCAAGAGCCTCGGCGTCAGCGGGCTGTGGCTGATGCCGATCTTCTCCTCGCCCAGCTATCACGGCTACGACATCACCGATTACCGCGCCATCAATCCCCAGTACGGCACGATGGCCGACTTCGAACGCCTGGTGAAGGCCGCGCACACCGACGGCATCAAGGTGATCCTGGACATGGTGATCAACCACACCAGCGACCGGAATCCATGGTTCGTCGCCGCGCAGAATCCGGCCAGCCCCTACCACGACTGGTACCTCTGGGCAGGACCGCATACCAACCTCGACGAGAAAAGCCCGTGGGGCGGCCCGGTGTGGCGCACGTCGGGCAAGCAGCATTACATGGGCATTTTCTGCGGGTGCATGCCCGATCTGAACTACAACAATCCCGCCGTGCGCAACGAGATGATTTCGATCGGACGCTACTGGTTGCGCCAAGGCGCCGACGGCTTCCGGCTGGATGCCGCCAAGCACATCTTCGACAAGCTCGAGCAGGACGACCACAGCATGGCGATCATGGACAAGGACGCGACGTGGTGGGACGAGTACCGGCGAGGCCTCGACAGCGTCGACCCGCACGCCTATCTGGTGGGCGAGGTGACGGGCAACCGCTACAGGCTGAACGCGCCTTTCGTGAAGCCGCTGAACGCGGTGTTCGATTTCCCGATGGCGGTGCGTTTGGTCAAGAGCGCCAGGAGCGGGCGCGATGACGGCATTGGCGATGCTCTGGTGCACATGCAGACCGTGTACCGGGCGGCCGCCGGGCACTACGTGATGGACGCGCCGTTCCTGAGCAACCACGACCAGAACCGCGTCATGAGCGATCTGGGCGGCAACCTCGGCAAGATGAAGCTGGCTGCCGCCATGCTGATGACCCTGCCGGGCAACCCGTTCGTGTACTACGGCGAGGAGATCGGCATGCGCGGGGTGAAGCCCGACCCGCACATCCGTGAACCCATGCGCTGGAACCTCAGCCGCAGCGCGCGGGGCGAAACGACGTGGGAAACCTCGCCGGTACCGATGAGTCAGGATGTCTCGGTGCAGGCCGAGAACGGCAATCCGCACTCGCTGCTCAGCCGCTACCGCATGCTGATCCGCTGGCGCGAGACCATCGCGCCGCTGCGCGACGGTGTGGCCGGCGAATACGCCACCGGCAACCCGGTGTTGGCGGCGTGGCGACTGCAGGATGAATCCGGCCGCGTGCTGGTGGTACACAACCTCTCGGCGCGCGCGCAAAGCCTGCGGCTGCGGCCGGTGCGGGGCTATGCCTACGACGCACTGCTGCGCGCCAGCGAACCGGCCACGCGCCTCGAGGCCGGTGTGCTGCGGCTGCCCGCCTACGGCAGCGCCGTGCTGGAGGGGCGCGCCGGATCCGCAACGGCCGCCGCCATGGAGAACCGCTGATGCGCACCTTCACCACCGTTCTCCTCGCCGGCGCGCTGCTGGCGCTGACGACTGCGCTGCCGGCGCGGGCGCAGCCCGCGACAGCGGTGCGTTTCGCGCTGGTCAGCGCGCACCGCTACGGCTTCGATCTGCGCAGCCTGCGCGTGCCGACGTCCGCCGCCGCAGCGGGCACGCCCGCCGCGAAGACCCCCTGGGGAACCGACGTGCTCAGCGTGCGCTGGTGCGCGCCCGGTGTCGTCGAACTGCACCTGCTGCCCGATGCCCACGCCGGCCCGGACACGCCGGTGCTCGACCCGCAGCGCATGCCCGCGCGCTACGCGCCGCAGGTGCGGCAGGACGCGCAGGGCGACATCACCCAGCGTTCGCCGGCGATGCGCGTGCTGTGGCGCGCAGCGCGGCAGCAGCTGCGCATCGAGGATGCCGCCGGCAGGCCGCTGCTGACCGTGGACGGCGTCGGCCTGCTGGCGCGGGGACGCATCGACCTGCGCGCAGCACCCGACGACGCGTTGTATGGCCTGGGCGGCTACAGCAAGTCCAGCGATTCGAGCGCGGGCATCCTGCGCACGGGTGCATGGGCGGTGAAGGCCGGCGAGCAGGGCCACCCCGGCGCGCCGTGGCTGTGGAGCACGGCGGGCTGGGGCGTGCTGGTCGATACCCTCGGCGCCGACGTGTCCATCGACGACGGGCGCATCGCCTGGAGCAGCCTGTCCAAGCCGGACACGCACCTGTTCGTGCTGGCCGGTACGCCCGATGCGCTGTTCGCCGGCCTGCGCACGCTCAGCGGCGCGGCGCCGCTGTTCCCCAAGTGGTCGCTGGGCTTCATCAACAGCCAGTGGGGCATGGACCAGCGCGAGTTGCTGCACATCGTGCGCAAGTACCGCGCGCTGCAGATTCCGCTGGATGCCTTCGCGCTGGACTTCGACTGGAAGGCCTGGGGCCGCAATGACTACGGCGAATTCCGCTGGAATACGAAGAAATTCCCGGGCGGCCCCGACGGTTCGCTGAAAAAGCAGCTCGACCGGCTCGGTGTCCACCTGATCGGCATCATGAAGCCGCGCATCCACGTGGCGACCATCGAAGGCGAGTACGCCAGTGCACACGATTTCTGGTTCCCCGGCCTCGCCGCCGAGCCCGACTACTTCTCGCACAAGCTGGTGCAGGATCTGGCCTTCGACAACCCGGCGGTGCGCGCCTGGTTCTTCAACCCGGCGCTGCGCCACAGTTTCGCCACCGGCATCGTCGGCTGGTGGAACGACGAGGCCGACACCACGCCCGACGACACCCAGTTCATGAACATGGAGCGCGCGCTGTACGACGGCCAGCGCAAGTATTTCCCCGACACGCGCGTGTTCTCGCTGAACCGCGACTTCTACCTCGGCGCGCAGCGCTACGCCTACGCGCTGTGGTCGGGCGACATCGACACCGGTTTCTCCAGCATGGCGGCCCAGCGCGAGCGCATGCTGAGTGCCGTCAACGCCGGCGAGATGTGGTGGGGCATGGACGGCGGCGGCTTCAACGGCCATCCCAGCCCGGAAAACTACGCGCGCTGGATCGAGTTCGACGCGTTCTGCCCGATCTTCCGCGTGCACGGCACCTTCGACCAGCGCCGGCAGCCCTGGGTGTACGGGCCCAAGGCCGAGGCCGCCGCGGTGGCGGCCATACGCCTGCGCTACCGGCTGCTGCCCTACATCTACAGTTACGCCTGGCAGGACCATCGGCGCGGGGTCGGTCCCGTGCGTCCGCTGGCGATGGCCTTCCCGGACGATGCCGCATTGCGCAACGACATCGATGCCTGGATGTTCGGCGACGGACTGCTGGTGGCGCCGGTGATGCGGCAGGGCCAGACCGAGAAGACGCTCCGGCTGCCGCCGGGTACCTGGACCGACTGGAGCAGCGGCCGGATCTACGCCGGCGGGCGAACCATCACGCTCCCGGTGGACGCGAAGACCTGGGCCGACATCCCGCTGTTCATCCGTGCCGGGGCCATCATCCCGATGCAGCCGGTGATGGAGTACGTGCACCAGAAGCCGGTGACGCAGATCACGGTCGAGGTGTTTCCCGCCGCCGCCCGCAGCGACTTCGACTACTACGACGATGACGGCGACAGCTACGCCTACGAGCACGGGGCCTACTTCGTGCAGCGCATCGGCACGCAGCGGCTGGGCGGTTCGGTGCGGCTGACGCTGTCGCCGCCGCAGGGCGGCTTCCGGCCGGCCCTGCGCACGTACCTGTTCGCCGTGCACGGCATCTCGGCACGGGCGCTGCGCAGTTCGGGCGATGCGTTGCCGCGGCGCGCCGGCCTGCGCGCGCTGGAAGCCGGCACCGCGCCGGGCTGGACCACCGGGCGCGACCGCTACGGCGCCGTCACCTACATCCGCCTGCCGGCCGGACAGGGCGAGCAACTGACGCTGGAGGCACCGTGATGCGGCTTGCGGGCGCGGCGCTGCTGGTGCTGGCGGCAGTGCTGCCGCTGCGCGCCCAGGCTGCGGACGCCTGGCACACCCGGCTGGACTGGCAGGGCCGTACGGCCTCGATGCGGCGCGAGGGTGCGGGCTTCGTGCTGCACACCGCACGGGGCGCACGCCGCATCCCGGCGCCGGCCTGGCGCGCCGATACCGCCAGCACCCTGTTCGACGGGCTGTTCGCCATGGCCCAGGACGACCTGCGCCGCGATGCCGTCGCGCAGATCACCGACGGCGCCTGGAACCACGGCCGGCCCATTCCCTGCGAATGCTTCATCGCCGGCAAGCAGTGGCCGTTCGTGTGGACGCGTGATCTTTCCTACTCGACCGATCTCGCGCTGTGGCGCTTCGATGCACCGCGCGCGCGGCGCTCGCTGGCGTTCAAGGTGTCCGGGGTGCGCGTCGCGGATGCGCCGCAGGGACTGTATGTGCTGCAGGACACCGGTTCCGGCGGCAGCTGGCCGGTCAGCACCGACCGCGTGGTGTGGTTCCTGGGTGCGCGGCACCTGCTGGACGACCGCGCCTTCGCCGTCACCGCCTGGCGGGCGCTGCGCGACACCCTGGCGCAGGACCGCACCTATGCCTTCGACGCGCGCGTGGGCCTGTACCGCGGCGAGACCTCGTTCATGGACTGGCGCGAGCAGACCTATCCCGGCTGGACGAAGGACGACGTGCGCTTCATTGCCGGCTCCTATGCGCTGTCCACCAACGTGCTGCATTACCAGGCGCTGCAGTTAGGCACGCGGCTGGCCAGGCAGCATCACGATGCGGTGCTGGCCGCGCGCTACGCCGCGCAGACCGCCGGGCTGAAGGCCGCCATCAACCGCTGGTTCTGGAACCCGCGCCGCGGCCTGTACCGCAGCTACCTGGGCCCCGGCGATCCACCGTTGCCGGTGGATGCATACGACCTGCTGGGCACCGCATTGGCGATCACCAGCGGCGTGGCCGACGGCGCGCGCGCGCAGCAGGCGCTGGCGCATTACCCCACCTGGCCGGCCGGCAGCCCGGTGATCTGGCCCGAGCGCGCCAGCCAGCCCGTGTACCACAACCGCGCGCTGTGGCCCTTCGTCAGCGCCTACGCGCTGCGCGCCGCGCGCGTGCTGCGCCAGCCCGACCGCATCGCCCACGAACTGCGCAGCGTAATCCGCGCGGCGGCGCTCAGCGGCTCGGACATGGAGAACTTCGCGCTGCCGCAGCTCAGCACCCGTCTGCCCGGCAGGCTCGGCGGCCCGGTGGTGGATTCGCGCCGGCAGTTGTGGTCGGTGGCGGGCTACCTCGATGCGGTGGTCGAGGGCGTGTTCGGACTGGAATCCGGCGACCGCGTGGCCCCGGAGATCCCGGTGAGCCTGGTGCCCATGCTGTTCGGCGACCGCACCACGATCACGCTGCACACGCCCGCGCGGACGGTGGTCCTGCACCGGCCGCGGCGGCTTGCCGGCAACCTGCTGGTGGCCGCGCGGCAGCAGACACGGCGCGGCACCACCACGGTCCGGCTCGCGGCCATCACGGTGCCCGATCCGCCGCTGCACGCGCCGCATCCTGAGTTCGCGCCGCGCACGCCCGCGCCGCCCGTCGTGCGAAAACGGGACGGCCGGTGGCAGGTCGCCAGCGCCGAACCGGCCACGCTGTGGGTGGACGGCCGCGCGCAGGGCGGCGCACCCGCGCGCGCGTGGACCCTCCCCGCCGACGGCGTACGCCGCTGCCTGGTCCTGACCGTGCGCCGCCACGGTGTGGATTCGCTGCCCAGCCGGCCGTTGTGCGTGGGCGATACCGCGCGTGTCGGCGGCGCCTGGCCGCGCGCATGGACGGCGCCGGCCACCGGCCTGTACGTGCTGCGGCTGAACTACGCGAATCCGCACGGCCCCATCAACACCGGCATCACCGCGGCGGTGAAGCGCATCATCGTGCGCTGCGGCAATGCGCCCGCGCGGACCGTGCCGGTGGTGATGCCGCAGGCCGTGGGTACCGCGCGCTCCACCACGGCGTACTTCCGCGCGGACGCCGGCGCCCGCTGCAGCTTCGCGCTGGAGCAGGGCTTCAACATGAGCTTCCTGGCCCAGGCCGCGCTGTATACCGGCGGCGCGGGCGGCAGCGCCGGGCCGCTGAACGAGGCCGGCATCGGCGATCTGCTGATTTCGGCGTCGCCGCAGCCAGCGGCGGCACCACGGCCCGCCGCCGGAGACGCACCATGAATCGCAAGCCCGCGCTGTCGTTCTGGCAGATCTGGAACATGTGCTTCGGCTTTCTGGGCATCCAGTTCGGCTTCGCCCTGCAGAACGCCAACGTCAGCCGCATCTTCCAGACTCTCGGCGCCAGCGTCGAGCAGATCCCGATCCTGTGGATCGCGGCACCGCTGACCGGGCTGCTGGTGCAGCCGATCATCGGCCACTACTCGGACCGCACCTGGACGCGACTGGGCCGGCGCCGGCCGTACTTTCTGGCCGGCGCCATCCTCAGCACGGCGGCGCTGCTAGTGATGCCCAACGCACCGGCCCTGTGGTTCGCGGCGCTGACGCTGTGGATCATGGATGCCTCGTTCAACGTTTCGATGGAGCCCTTCCGCGCCTTCGTGGCCGACCAGTTGCCCGAGCACCAGCGTCCGGCCGGCTACGCCATGCAGACGTTCTTCATCGGCGTCGGTGCGGTGGTGGCCTCGGTGCTGCCCTGGCTGCTGGCGCAGATCGGTTTCGACAACACCGCGGCGCCCGGCATGGTTCCGCAGACGGTGCGCTACGCGTTCTACGCCGGCGCAGTGGTGCTGTTGCTGTCGATTCTCTGGACCGTGGGCAATACCCGCGAGTATCCGCCGCAGCAACTGCAGTCGTTCGAATCCGGTTCCACGCAGGAGCCGGCGGCGGAAATCGTGCCGGCGCGGCTGCGGCGCAGCGCGGCGGCATGGTCGGCGGCGGGCCTGCTGGTGGCGCTGGCCGTGGTCGCGCTGGCGCTGAAGCCGGAGGTGTACCTGCTGGCCGCGGGACTGCTGACCTACGGCGTGCTGCTGGCGGTGCTGGCCGCGCGTGGCGGGACGCGGCATGACGCGGCCGCGACGCCGGCCTGGGCGCAGATCCTGCGTGACCTGTACACCATGCCCGAGGCGATGCGGCGCCTGGCCTGGGTGCAGTTCTTCTCGTGGTTCGCGCTGTTCGCCATGTGGATCTACACCACGCCGGCCGTGACTGCGGTGCAGTTCCATGCCGGCGGTCCGCAATCGGCGGCCTACAACACGGGAGCCAACTGGGTGGGCGTGCTGTTCGGCACCTACAACGGCGTGGCCGCGCTGGCGGCGGCGCTGCTGGCGCCGCTGGTGCGCCTGCTGGGCCTGCGCCGCGCGCATCTGTTCAACCTGTGGTTGGGCGCGGCAGGGCTGTTCTCGATCACGCTGATCCGCGATCCGCACTGGCTGCTGGCCTCGATGCTCGGCGTCGGCATCGCCTGGGCCTCGATCCTGTCGCTGCCCTACGCGCTGCTGGCCGACCACCTGCCGGCGCGCAAGATGGGCGTGTACATGGGCATCTTCAATTTCTTCATCGTGATCCCGCAGTTGCTGGCGGCCAGCGTGCTGGGGCTGCTGGTGCAGGCGGTCTTCCACGGCCAGCCGATGGGCGCGCTGGCGCTGGGCGCGTTCAGCCTGTTCATCGCCGGGCTGGCGGTGCTGCGTGTACGCGAGCCGGTGGTGTCGACCGCGCGCTGAGGCCGCTCAGCGCGGCGTGCGGCGGGTACCGCTGCGGGCGCCGCTGCGTAGCGCGGTGACGGTGGCACTGCGGCGTGTCGGCGGCGCCGGCAGGCCGGCGCCGCAGGACTGGCGCACCATCAGCAGCGGCGGCAGCTTGACCGGTTGCGCCTCCTCGCCGTGCACTAGGCGCAGCAACGTATCCACCAGCAGTTCGCCGGCACGACGGGTGTCCTGCTGCACGCTGGTCAGCGCCGGGTGCGCGTATTGCGCCATGGGGATGTCGTCGTAGCCCACCACGGCGACGTCCTCCGGCACGCGCAGGCCGTGGCCCTGCAGTGCGCGCAGCGCGCCGATCGCGATCAGATCGCTGGCGCAGACCAGTGCATCCAGCCGCGCGCCGCGGGCAAGCACCAGTTCGGCTGCCTCGCGGCCGGCCTGCTCGGTGGAGATGGCTTCCGCCTGCAGCAGGGGATCGGGCGTCAGCTCCGCCTCGCGCAAGGCGCACGCATAGCCCTGGTAGCGTTCGAGGAACTCGGGTGCTCCCTGCGAAGCGTGGCCGAGAAAGCCGATGCGGCGGCGCCCCAGCGACAGCAGGTGGCGGGTAGCGGCCAGTCCCCCGGCATGGTTGTCGCAGCCGATGGACAGGCCCGGTTGTCCGGCCAGCACCGCGCCCCAGCGCACGAAATGCGTGCCCTGCGCCACCAGTGCCTCGAGGCGACTGCGGTATTCACGGTAATCGCCGTAGCCCAGCAGGATCAGGCCGTCGGCCTTGTGGCTGTCCTCGTAATCGGCATGCCAGTCGCGCGAGAGCTGCTGGAACGAGATCAGCAGGTCGTAGCCGCGCTGCGCGCAGGCACGCGTGATCGAGCCCAGCATCGAGTGGAAGAACGGGTTGATGCTGGAGTCGTCGACCGTGGGATCCTCGAACAGCAGCACCGCCAGCGTACCGGACTGCTGCGTGCGCAGGTTCGAGGCGTTCTTGTCCACCTGGTAGTTGAGCTGGCGCGCGATCTCCATCACGCGTTCGCGGGTGGCGCGGTTGACCGCGGGATGGCCGCGCAGCGCGCGCGAGACCGTGGCCTGCGAGACTCCGGCCAGGTGCGCGATGTCCAGCGAATTGGCTTTGCCCTTCACGACCATGGCCGGTACCGGCGGTGACGCTGGCCGCAGTCTAGGCGCGACGTCCGCGCGTTACAGCTTGTGCTGCAACATGGACGGACTGGGATAATCGCGCCCCCGATCCGTCGCGAGCGCGCGTTTGAAGAAGTCCGATTTTCGCTTCGAGCTGCCGCCCGGGCTGATCGCCCAGCAGCCGCTGCCGCAGCGCAGCGACAGCCGCATGCTGGTGCTGGAATCCGGCGGCGGCTGGCGCGACAGCGGCATCCGCGCGCTGCCGCAGGAACTGCGCGCGGGCGACCTGCTGGTGTTCAACGACACCCGTGTGATTCCGGCACGGCTTCCGGCGCGCAAGGAGACCGGCGGGACCGCCGAGATCCTCATCGAGCGCATCACCGGCGGCCACGAGGCGTTGGCCCAGCTGGGCGTCAGCAAGAAACCCGCCGCCGGCTCGGCCCTGCTGCTGGCCGATGGCAGCCGCGTGCGCGTGCTGGGTCGCGAGGACGCGTTTTTCCGCCTGCGCTTCGAATCCGTCGAGCCGCTGGAGAAGCTGCTGGCTCGGCTGGGCCGGATGCCGCTGCCGCCCTACATCAGACGCGCGGCACAGCCGCAGGACGCCGAACGCTACCAGACGGTGTATGCGCGCGTGCCGGGTGCCGTGGCCGCACCCACGGCGGGACTGCATTTCGACGCGCCGCTGCTGGACGCGCTGGCGGCGTGCGGCGTGCGATTCGGGCAGCTCACGCTGCACGTGGGCGCGGGCACGTTCCAGCCGGTACGCGGCGAGGCGCTGGAGCAGCACCGCATGCACCGCGAGTGGATCAACGTCGGCGCCCCGCTGGTCCGGCAGATCCGCGACACACGCGCCGCCGGTGGGCGGGTGGTGGCGGTGGGCACCACGGTGGTGCGCGCGCTGGAGTCGGCGGCCCCGCGCGGCGTACTGGCGCCGTTCGCCGGCGAGACCGACATCTTCATCCTGCCTGGCTACCGGTTCACCCAGATCGACGGCCTGCTGACCAATTTCCACCTGCCCGAATCGACCCTGCTGATGCTGGTCGCGGCGCTGGCCGGGCGCGAGCACGTGCTGGCGGCCTACCGGCACGCGGTACAGGCGCGCTACCGGTTCTTCTCGTACGGCGACGCCATGTTGGTCTGGCCCTGAACGGGCGTCCCGCAAGGGCCCGCGGGCCCCGGCGGTGGCCGGCGGTGATGTTCTTTCCCGGCCCTACGCCACGAAGCCCATGGCTGCCCGTCTCACCCGCACTTGCTGTATCCGCAGTTCAGGCACGTCGAGCACCCATCCATCAGCACCACCGCCTTGGCGGCGCATTTGCCGCACAGCGTGGCGGTGGACGGGAACGCACCGGGGTCCCCGGCGGCGTCAGCGGTCGCCGGACCCGTGTCGGACTTTTTTTTCGCGCCGCCGCGATGCTGTTCGTAGGCCGCCCGCTTCTCGTCGATCAGCGCGCGTTGCGCCGCGGAGAGTTCGCCGTCCTGGATCAGGCCGATGCTCTTGAGATGCTGCTCCACGATCAGGCCCAGTTCGGCCACGATCGAGGGCATGTAGGTGCCGCCGGGCTTGAAGTAGCCGCCGCGCGGATCGAACACCGCCTTCAGTTCCTCGACCAGGAAGGTGACGTCGCCGCCTTTGCGGAACACGGCGGACATGATGCGCGTCAGCGCCACGATCCACTGGAAGTGGTCCATGTTCTTCGAGTTGATGAAGATCTCGAAGGGGCGGCGCGACTCGTGCGGGGTGCCGGCGTTGAGCACGATGTCGTTGAGGGTGACGTACAGCGCGTGTTCGAACAGCGGCGACTTGATCTTGTAGGTGGCGCCGACCAGCACGTCCGGGCGCTCCAGGCGCTCGTGCATCTGGATCACTTCGGCCTGCGGCTCGGACGGCGCGGCGGGTGCGGCGGGTACGGCGGCCTGGGATTCGGGCCGCTTGACGCTGTAGCCCTTGATCTTCCTGGTGATGTGGATGCTCATGGTGACGGCGTTCCCGGGGCGGAAAGGGACGGGCGCCGGCCGGCGCCCGCCCGGCACGGCTGCGTTACTTCTTCTTGGCAGTGGACTTGCGTGCGGCCTTCCTGCGACCGGCCGGCCTGCCGGCCTTGCGGACCGCTTTCCTGGCGGCCGTCTTGCGGACGGCCTTCCTGACCGTTTTCTTGGCGGCCTTCCTCGCGGCCTTCTTCACGGCTTTCTTGGTGGTTTTCCGGACGGCTTTCCTGACCGCCTTCTTGGACGCCTTGGCGGTCTTGGCCGGGCCCTTGCGTGCAGGCTTGGCGGCAGCCTTCTTTTTCTTCGCGACCTTCTTCGCGGCTTTTCTGACGGCTTTTTTCACGGCCTTCGGGGCAGCCGGCTTGCGCGCCGCGGCCCGCTTCGGGGCAGTTTTCTTGGCGGGCCGGGCGCTCGCTGCCGCCGTGGCGGCGGGCGCGGCGGGCGCCGCCGGTGCGGGCGCGATGGAGATGAAGCTCTCGCCCATCGGGATCTCGGGGTTGGTGTGTTCGCTTTGCATGGTGATCAGCTCCGACAGTGGTTGGATACTGAGCCTTGCGGGACGCGCATGCATTCCCTGGGTGCTCAGAACTTGCCGTAATACCCTTCTTTCAGTGCATCGAACAGATTGGCGGCGGTGTGCGTCTCGCCGTCGTATTCGATTTCCTCGTTGCCTTTCGCCTCGACAACGCTACCGTCTTCCAACTCGAAGCGGTAGAGGGTGTTTTCGAGATCGGAATCCTTGACCAGTACGCCCTGGAACGCCGCCGGATTGAAGCGGAAGGTGGTGCAGCCCTTGAGGCCCTGCTGGTAGGCGTAGCGGTAGATGTCCTTGAATGCCTCGAAGGGATACTCGGTGGGCACGTTGGCCGTCTTCGAGATCGAGGAATCGATCCAGATCTGCGCGGCGGCCTGGATGTCGACGTGTTCCTTCGGGGTGATGTCGTCGGCGGCGACGAAGTACTCGGGCAACCTTGTCTTGGGGTCGTCGCCGGAGGGCATGGCCTCGGCATTGATCAGCGCGCGGTAGGCCAGCAGCTCGAAGCTAAACACCGCGATCTTCTCCTTGGTCTTGCGCCCCTCGCGGATGACGTTGCGCGAGTAATGGTGCGCGAAGCTGGGCTCGATGCCGTTGCTGGCGTTGTTGGCCAGGCTCAGCGAAATGGTGCCGGTGGGCGCGATCGAGCTGTGGTGGGTGAAACGTGCGCCGACCTGGGCCAGTTTTTCGGTGAGGTCGGGGCGCACCCCGGCAATGCGCTGCATGTAGCGGCTGTACTTGGCGTGCAGCACGCGCCCGGGCACCTTGTCGCCCGCCTTGTAGCCGTCGCGCGCCATCTCCGGACGCTGCCGCAGCATGGCGCCGGTGACCTCGAAATCCTCGGCGAGAATGGGCGCGGGGCCTTTTTCCTCGGCCAGCTGCAGCGCCACTTCCCAGCCGGCGATGGCCATCTCGCGCGCGACGTCCTCGGTGAACTTGCAGGCATCGCTGCTGCCGTAGCGCTGCTTGAGCATGGCCAGCGTGCTGCCGAGGCCCAGGAAACCCATGCCGTGGCGACGCTTGCGCAGAATCTCCTCGCGCTGCTGCGGCAGCGGCAAGCCGTTGATCTCCACCACGTTGTCCAGCATGCGCGTGAATACGCGCACCACCTCGCGGTATTCGTCCCAGTCGAAGCGCGCCTTGGGGCCGAAGGGATCGCGCACGAACAGGGTGAGGTTGACCGAACCCAGCAGGCACGAGCCGTACGGCGGCAGCGGCTGCTCGCCGCACTGTCCGGTGACCAGCCCGTTGAGGATCACTGCATTGTGGTCGGGCTGCGTGGTGTCGAACACCGCCTCTTCGCCCACGTAGTCGATACTCTCGATGCGGGAGGTGAAGCGTTGCTGCTTGCGCAGGATCTTGTCCGCCCTCCAGGCGCGGTAGCGCTCGGTTTTGGCCGGCAACAGGAAGCCGATCTCATCCATGAAGCGCTCGCGCGACTCGCCATCAATGATCAGCTCGTATTGCGCAAGGCAGCGATAGACGCGATCTCCGCCGTGTCCATCGGGCAGGCTCGCCAGCCGCGCGTCACGCCGCTTGCGGATGCGGCAGAACACACCGAAGTTGGCCAGCAGCATCTGCACGTCCTTGAGCAGCCCCTCTTCGCTGGATGCCAAGCGGATCGAGCAATTCTGGCTGGCGCTCGAAATGTTCACCGTGCCATCGCATTGGAGCAGAGCGCGCAGGTATCCCCTGACGCATGCCTCCGAACCACGCCAGATCACTTCGGGTACCCGCAGCTTGGTGGCGGCGCTGAAGCCGTAGTGTTCGAGCAGACGAGCGAGCAATACGGAGCGGATGAACACCTGCCGGCGTTGCGGAACGGCTACCGGCGAGACCTGGTAGTCACGCCCGGTGTTTGCTGTATGCGCAATCAAGGTGTTGACATAGGCCGCAACCCAATCAGCCAGGGCGCGTTCCTCGCCCCACAGGGTCACGACTGCAGCGCGTCGCTCCTTGCCGCGGTTGGTGAAATGCCCGTCGCCAGTGACCAGCCCCAGCAGCAGTCCCAGATCCTCGCTGCCCTGCTGTCCGAACTGCCCTTTGCCGGACTGCACCAGGATATGGTCGCCGATCTTGAGGTCGCGCAGCTTGATCTTGCCGCGTTCAACATAGAAGTCGTGCCATTCGGTGGCCTTGATCTCGTAGCCGTCCTCGGTCCGAACGCGATAAACGGATGCGCGCGCCGCAGTCATGAAAGCCGGCTCGGCGGATCGGGTGTCCACGCCTCGGTCTTTCATGCCGAGTGAGCGCTTGTCGACCGTCACCGACAAGTGAGCGCCGGTTGCGCACAGCTCGCCTATCGGCACCAAGCCGTACTGAGTCGCCAGGCGCGTGTCGGCGGTGACGCAGGGATTGGTCGCGCGGATGTTCTCGCACCACCAGTTGTTGTTCATTTCGTTGACGCGGTCGATCAGGATGAAGCCCGGTTCGGCATAGTCATAGGTGGAGACCATGATCATGTCCCACAGGTGCCGCGCCTTGACGCGTCCGTAGATCCTGCAGGCCACCAGCCCGTCCTCGCGGGCGATGTAATTCTCGTGGGTGGGCCATTCGCGCCAGACCACCTGTGCGGGGTCGGCGAGGTCGACCTCGTCGCGTTCCTTGACGTGCACCGGAAATACCAGCGGCCACTCGGCATCCCGTTCGACGGCCTGCATGAAGCCGTCGGTGACCAGCAGCGAGAGGTTGAACTGGCGCAGGCGGCCGTCCTCGCGCTTGGCGCGGATGAATTCGCGTACGTCCGGGTGCGAGACGTCGAAGGTGCCCATCTGCGCGCCGCGACGGCCGCCGGCGCTGGAGATGGTGAAGCACATCTTGTCGTAGATGTCCATGAACGACAGCGGCCCCGAGGTGTAGGCACCGGCGCCGGACACGTAGGCGCCGCGCGGGCGCAGGGTGCTGAACTCGTAGCCGATGCCGCAGCCGGCCTTCAGCGTCAGCCCGGCCTGGTGCACCTTCTCGAGGATGTCGTCCATCGAGTCGCGGATGGTGCCCGACACCGTGCAGTTGATGGTGCTGGTAGCCGGCTTGTGCGCCAGCGCGCCGGCGTTGGAGGTGATGCGTCCGGCGGGAATGGCGCCGTGGCGCAGCGCCCACAGGAAGCGCTCGCGCCAGTGCTCGCGCAGCTCCGGCGTGGCCTCCACCTCGCTCAGCGCCCGCGCGATGCGCTGGTAGCTGGCGTCGATATCCGCGTCCACCGCCGCGCCCTGCTTGGTCTTCAGCCGGTACTTCTTGTCCCAGATGTCGTAGGACGCCGGCTGCAGCGGAATTTCCGCGGCGCTGGGCAGAGCGGAGGAGGCGCGAACCGTGCTCATCGGTGTTGGAACTCCTGGATAGGTGATGATAAGCCGGGGATCGGGTGCTCAGCGGTACGCGACGTCGCGCCCTCGACCACGGGCGGAGCGCACGCGGCACGGCGGCGGTGACAGCATCGGACGTTCCCTCCCGGATGGACAGCGGCCCCACCGGTTGTGTCGGTGCGGGCGATCTGGCCACAACATCTTGTGATGGGGCATCTGCAACGCTAGCGCCGGCATGGCAGGGTGTCAATGCGTCCGGCAGCGCTTGCGCGCATCGCCGCGCCGGTGCACCTTGGGACGCTTTCCCGATGGATCCACGGCCATGCGAAAGACATCCGGCGCGGTGCTGTTGCGGCTGGTTCTGGGCGCTTGCGCGGCGCTGCCCGCGCTACCCGCCGCCGCCGGCACGCTGCCGGTCACGGTGGGCGGGCAGGCGCTGCCCTCGCTGGCGCCGATGCTGAAAAACGTCACTCCGGCGGTGGTCAACATCGCCTCGAAGACGCGCGTACGCGAGCGCAACCCGTTCTTCGACGACCCGGTGTTCCGGCAGTTCTTCGGCCTGCCGCCCGAGCAGGAGCGCACCGAGCAGTCGCTGGGCTCGGGCGTGATCATCGACGCGCGCAAAGGCTACGTGCTGACCAACAACCACGTCATCGCCGGCGCCGACCGCATCCGCGTCACCCTGCAGGACGGGCGCAGCTTCGACGCGCGCGTGCTGGGTGCCGATCCGGGCAGCGACCTGGCCGTGCTGCAGATTCCCGCGCAGTCGCTGCACGCGCTGCCGGTGGCCGATTCCTCGAAGCTGCAGGTGGGCGACTTCGTGGTGGCGGTGGGCGATCCGTTCGGCCTGGGGCAGACCGTGACCTCGGGGATCGTTTCGGCGCTCGGGCGCAGCGGCGTGGGTGACGGCTACCAGGAGTTCATCCAGACCGATGCCTCGATCAACCCGGGCAATTCCGGCGGCGCACTGGTGAATCTGGCCGGGCAGCTGGTGGGCATCAACACCATGATCATCAGCCCCAGCGGCGGCAATGTCGGCATCGGTTTCGCCATCCCCTCCGATCTGGCATTGGACGTGATGCGCCAGCTGATCGACTACGGCAGCGTGCGGCGCGGCACGCTGGGCGTGCAGGTACAGCGCCTGGACCCGCCGCTGCGGCGCGCGCTGAAACTGCCGGCGGGAACGGCCGGCGTGGTGGTGACGCGGGTGGCGGCCGGTTCCACCGCGGCACGCGCCGGCGTACGCGTGGGCGATGTGCTGCAGGCGGTCAACGGACAGGCGGTCGATTCGGATCTGGCGCTGGGCACCCTGGAAGGCCTGCTGCCGGTGGGCCGCAGGGTGCGCATGCAGGTGCTGCGCGCGGGCCGCACGCTGGGCCTCGCCGCGGTGCTGCAGGGGCCCGGCATCGCCGACAGCGAAGGCGGGGCGCTGGATCCGCGCCTGGCCGGTGCCAGCTTCAGCGACATTCCGCCCGGCCAGCGTGAACAGGGCCGTTACGGCGTGGCGGTGACGCGCGTGCTGCCGGGCAGCGCCGCGGCACGCGCCGGGCTGCGCGTGGGCGATGTGGTGATCGCCGTCAACCGCGCCGGCGTGATCGGGCTGCACGGCCTCGACGCGCTGCTGCGCCGGCACCTGCACCCGCTGGTGCTCACCATTCTGCGCGGCAACCGCGGCTACTACCTGGAAGTGCGCTGAGCGGGCCCGGGCGGCGAGCATGCACGGTCCGCGGCGCATCGTCTGTCTGACCGAAGAGCCCACCGAGGTGCTGTACGCCCTGGGTGCGCAGGACCGCATCGTGGGCATCAGCGGCTTCACCGTGCGCCCGCCGCGGGCGCGCAGGGAGAAACCCAGGGTCTCGGCATTCACCCGCGCCAGGCTGGACGCGATCCTGGCGCTGGAACCGGACCTCGCCATCGGTTTTTCCGACATCCAGGCCGGCATCGCGCACGATCTGGTCAAGGCCGGCATCGAGGTATGGATCAGCAACCACCGCTCGGTGGACGGCATCCTCGACTATGTGCGCCGGCTGGGCGCGCTGGTGGGCGAAGCGGCCGCGGCCGCCGCCTATGCCACGCGGCTCGCGGGGCACCTGGAAGCGGTGCGTACGGCGGGGGCGGCGCTGCTGCGGCATCCGCGCGTGTATTTCGAGGAATGGGACGAGCCGCCCATCACCGGAATCCGCTGGGTGACGGAACTGGTGCGCATCGCCGGCGGCGAGGACGTGTTTCCGGAGCGGGCGGAAAAACCCCTGGCGCGCGACCGCATCCTGGCCGATCCGCTGGAGGTGGTGCGGCGCGATCCCGAGATCATCCTCGCCTCCTGGTGCGGCAAGCGCTTCCGTCCCGAACGGCTGGCCGCGCGGCCGGGCTGGGCGGCGATCACCGCCGTGCGCACCGGGCAGGTGTTCGAAATCCGCTCGCCGCTGATCCTGCAGCCGGGACCGGCGGCGCTCACCGACGGGCTGGACGCGCTGCATGCGCGCATCCGCGCCTGGGCCCGGCGCTGAGTGAGCTCAGTGGCTGCTGGCCAGCTCCGCGTCCGCGCCGGCGCAGACCAGCGGCTGCAGGTTCCAGGCCTCGAGGTACCACTGGTTTTCCTCGATGCTGAACAGGGCCAGCGCCGCATTGGCCAGGCGCACGTTCAGTTCCACCAGCGCGGCATCATCCAGGCGCAGCGCAGCCTGTGCGCAGCGCGCGATGGCGCCGGCCGAACTGACGACGAGTACCTGCGCGCAGGGTTGCGCCGCCAGCGCCGCGCGGGCGCGCGCCACGCGCGCGGCGAAGGCATCCCAGCGCTCGGGCATGTCTGCATCCAGCCTGCCGCTGCGCCAGGCGGCGAACACCACACGCAGCAACGCACGTCCCTGGGCCGCGGTGGCACCGGCGGCGACGTAGGCCAGCTCCGGCGCATCCGGATAGGTGCTGCGGAATGCCCGCAGCAATGCCTCGGCATCGCCGTCGTCCCAGTCCGGTTCGACCTCGACGGCCGGCGTGGCGATGCCGGCGGCGCGATACGCGGCGCGGATCGCCTGCACGGTGTCGCGGTGGCGCCGGCGCGGTCCACAGAGCAGACGCTGCGGGCGCCAGTCCGGGCTGCCGGCCAGCCAGCGGCCCAGCTGCGCGGCCTGCCGTCGGCCGCGATCGCTGAGCCGGTCGTAGCGGGAACCGCCCCAGTCGGCCTGGGCGTGCCGGATCAGCAGCGCCTGCATGTCTGCCGATGGGACCGGGTCCGGCTCACGATCCCGCACCGCCCAGCGCCAGGCGCGTCGCGAAATCGAACAGCGGCTGCACCAGCAGCAGCCGCGCCAGCATGATCAGCAGAATGGCGATGGCCGGCGAGAAGTCCAGCCCGGCCAGGGCCGGCACCACGCGACGCAGCGGGCGCAGCACCGGCTCGGCGATCTGGCTGATGAAAGGCACCAGCGGATGCTGCGGGTCCACCGCGAACAGGCTCATCAGCGCGGCCGCGAAGATGATCGCGAGGTAGAGCACCAGCACGAAGTCCAGCAGGTCGGCCAGCGCCATCAGCAGCAGGCCGGCGGGCTGCGGCAGCGCTCCCTGCAGCAGCACCAGCAGCGCAACCTTGAATGCCGCCAGCAGGTAGGCCAGCAGCAGCGGCGCCAGGCTCACGCGATGCAGGCTGGGCACGAAGCGCCGCAGAGGCGCCACCAGCCGGTGGGTGCCGCGGAACAGGAACTGGCAGACCGGGTTGTAGAAATTCACGCGCGCCAGTTCGGCCAGCAGGCGCAGCACGAACATCGCCATCGCCGCGCCGAAGACGAAGGTGATCAGCAGTTGCGCCGCACTGGCGAAATAGCCGTTCACGGCGCGGCCCCGGCCGTGGCTGCCAGCTCGGCTGCGCGCCGCGCGGCCGCGGCGACGGCCTGTACCGCCAGTTCGGCGAATCCGCCGCGCTGCAGCACCTGCAGCGCGGCCTGGGTGGTGCCGCCCGGCGAGGTCACCCGCTGGCGCAGGATGGACGCGTCGGCGCCGTCCTCGCGCAGCATGCGACCGGCGCCCAGGCAGGTCTGTGCCGCCAGCAGGCGCGCCGTTTCCGCCGGCAGACCCTGCGCCACCGCGGCAGCTTCCATGGCCTCGGCCAGCAGGAAGAAATAGGCCGGCCCCGAGCCCGACAGTGCGGTGACGATGTCCATCCAGCCCTCTTCGGCGATCCAGCAGACCGCGCCCACCGCGGCCATGATGCGTTCCGCGTGCGCGCGCCCAGCGGCATCCACGCGAGCATTGGCATAGAGGCCGGTGGCGCCGGCACCCAGCAGCGCCGGCGTGTTGGGCATGGCGCGCACCACCGCGAGGCCGCCGCCCAGCCAGCCTGCGATCGCATCGCAACGGATGCCGGCGGCGATCGAGAGCACCGTAGGCCGCTCGCGCTGGGCCGGCGTCGCCAGGCCGCGGCAGACCTCACGCAGCACCTGCGGTTTGACCGCCAGCACCCACAGGGCGGCGCCGCGTACCGCTTCGGCGTTGTCCGCGTGGACGCCGACGCCGAACGTCCGTGCCAGTTCGTCGCGCGCCTCGGGGCGCGGCTCGGCGACGCGGATGCGCGCGGCGTCGCCGTCGCCGCGCAGCAGCCCGCCGATCAGCGCGCGTGCCATATTGCCGCCGCCGAGGAAGACGATGGCGCCGGGTGTGCGGGACTCGGGACTCGAAACAGATGCCCGGGACTCGGGATTCGGGACTCGGGACTCGGGTGGAAGCGAATTCATGCTGGGAGCCGACGATCCGGAGACATCCGGGTTCCCTGAATTCTAGGGGTTAATCAGGATCGGCAGAGGGGGCGGGAGCCGGGAGCAAGGAGCTTGTGCTTGGTTATTTGATTTTCGGACTTTTCCCGAGTCCCGAGTCCCGGCATTTCACCCGCGCGGTCCGAACAGCGCGCTGCCGATGCGCACCTCGGTCGCGCCCGCGGCGATGGCCAGTTCGAAGTCCTCGGACATGCCCATCGACAGCGTGTCGATGCCGGGGAACTCCGCGCGCAGCGTTTCGAATCGCGCGCGCATGCGGCGGAAGGCGTCCACGCGCCGCGCGCTGTCCGGGTGCGGTGCCGGGATGGCCATCAGCCCGCGCAGGGCCAGCGCCGGCGCTTGCGCCACCTGCCGTGCCAGCGTTTCGACGTCCTGCGGCGCGCAGCCCGACTTGCCGGCCTCGCCCTCGATGTTGACCTGGATCAGCACGTTCAGCGGCGGCCGCTGCGGCGGGCGCGCGGCCGCCAGCAGGGGGACCAGCTTGGCGCGGTCCAGGCTTTCCAGCCAGTCGAAGTGCCGCGCCGCCTCGCGGCACTTGTTGGACTGCAGCGGGCCGATCAGGTGCCACTCGATGCCGAGTCCGGCCAGTTCGCGCTGCTTGGCCAGCGCCTCTTGCACATAGTTTTCGCCGAAGGCGCGCTGCCCGCAGCCGGCCAGTTCGCGCAGCGCGGCGGCCGGCTGCCTCTTGGAGACCGCCAGCAGGCGCACGCCGGGACCATCGCCCTGCGCCGCCGCGATGCGCCGGCACACCGCCTCGAGCGTGACGCAGCGCGCGCTCACGGCCCGCGCCTGCTGCGCGCCGATGGCCGCCGGCTATACTCGAAACGGGTGTCGTCGCCGCCCGGGGCGGCTGTGGGGGATACGCGCATGGATATCGCCGAACTGCTGGCCTTCTCGGTGAAGAATAAGGCTTCGGACCTGCACCTGTCGGCGGGCCTGCCGCCGATGATCCGCGTCGACGGCGACGTGCGCCGCATCAACGTGCCGGCGCTGGAACACAAGCAGGTGCATACGCTGATTTACGACATCATGTCGGACAAGCAGCGGCGCGACTACGAGGAGTTCCTCGAAGTCGACTTCTCGTTCGAGATCGCCGGACTGGCGCGCTTCCGCGTCAACGCCTTCAACCAGAACCGCGGCGCGGCGGCGGTGTTCCGCACCATTCCCTCCGAGGTGTGGACGCTGGAGGATCTCGGCGCGCCCAAGATCTTCAAGGAACTGATCGACCAGCCGCAGGGCCTGATCCTATGCACCGGGCCGACCGGCTCGGGCAAGTCCACCACGCTGGCGGCGATGGTCGACCACATCAACAAGAACCACTACGGCCACATCCTCACCATCGAGGACCCGATCGAGTTCGTGCACACCTCGCAGAAGTGCCTGGTCAATCAGCGCGAGGTGCACCGCGACACCCACGGCTTCAACGAAGCGCTGCGCTCGGCGCTGCGCGAGGACCCGGACTACATCCTGGTCGGCGAGATGCGCGACATCGAAACCATCCGCCTGGCGCTGACTGCGGCGGAAACCGGCCACCTGGTGTTCGCCACGCTGCACACTTCCTCGGCGGCCAAGACCATCGACCGTATCATCGACGTGTTCCCGGCCGGCGAGAAACCCATGGTGCGCTCGATGCTTTCGGAGAGCCTGCGCGCGGTGATCGCGCAGTCGCTGCTGAAGAAGATCGGCGGCGGGCGCATCGCCGCGCACGAGATCATGGTCGGCATTCCGGCCATCCGCAACCTGATCCGCGAGGACAAGGTGGCGCAGATGTACTCCTCGATCCAGACCGGCCAGCAGTACGGCATGCAGACCATGGACCAGTGCCTGCAGGACATGGTCAAGCGTGGTGCGGTCACGCGTCAGCAGGCGCTGGAATACGCCAAGAACAAGGAGATCTTCAAGGCCTGACCGCGCGGCGCGCGCGGGTGTAGGGTTGCGGGGCGCGGCGTACGCCGCGCGCAATCAGCAGGTTCCGCCGCGCGCGGGCGCGGCGCATCGCGGGAGGGCGTTATGAGCACGCCGGATTTCACCAGTTTCCTCAAGTTGATGGCGCACAAGAAGGCCTCGGACCTGTTCGTCACCGCGGGCGTGGCGCCTTCGATCAAGATCAACGGCCGCATCACGCCGATCACGCAGACGCCGCTGACCGCCAGCCAGTCGCGCGACATGGTGCTCAACGTGATGACGCCGGCGCAGCGCGAGGAGTTCGAGAAGACCCACGAGTGCCAGTTCGCCATCAGCCTCTCGGGGGTGGGACGCTTCCGCGTCAGCGCGTTCTACCAGCGCAACTGCGTGGGCATGGTGCTGCGCCGCCTGGAGACGCGCATTCCCACGGTGGAGGAGCTGAACCTGCCGCCCATCCTCAAGCAGCTGGCGATGACCAAGCGCGGCATCATCATCGTGGTGGGCGCCACCGGCGCCGGCAAGTCCACCACGCTGGCGGCCATGATCGGCTACCGCAACCAGAACTCCACGGGCCACATCATCAGCATCGAGGATCCCATCGAGTACGTGCACCGCCACGAAGGCTGCATCGTGACCCAGCGCGAGCTGGGCATCGATACCGACAGCTGGGAGAACGCGCTGAAGAACACCCTGCGCCAGGCACCGGACGTGATCATGATCGGCGAGGTGCGCACGCGCGAGACCATGTCGCATGCCATCAACTTCGCCGAGACCGGCCACCTGGTGCTGTGCACGCTGCACGCCAACAACGCCAACCAGGCGATGGAGCGCATCATCCATTTCTTTCCGGTGGACGTGCGCGAACAGCTGTTCATGGACCTTTCGCTCAACCTGAAGGGCGTGATCGCGCAGCAGCTGATCCCCACCCCGGACGGCAAGGCCAGGCGCGTGGCGGTCGAGGTGATGCTGGGCACGCCGCTGGTGTCGGATTACATCCGCAAGGGCGAGGTCCACAAGCTCAAGGAAGTGATCAAGGACTCCACGCAGCTCGGCATGCGGACCTTCGACCAGAGCCTGGTCGAGCTGTACCACGCCGGCGAGATCACCTACGACGACGCGCTACGCCACGCCGACAGCGCCAACGAAGTGCGCCTGGCGATCAAGCTGGCGCAGGGAGGCGACGCCAACACGCTGGCGCAGGGCCTGGGCGATGTCGAGGTGCTGGAGGCCACGCCCAGCGACTACCGGCGCTGAGGTGTCGCCGGCGCGGCTCAGCGCGCCAGCAGATCGGCCAGCACGGCCATGCGCACGAACACGCCGTTGGCCACCTGCTCGAGGATGCGCGATTGCGGGCCGTCGGCCACTTCGGAGGCGATCTCGATGCCGCGGTTGATCGGACCCGGGTGCAGGACCAGTGCCTCGGGCGCGGCGCGGCGCAGCCGGTCCGCGGTGAGGCCGTAGCGCTGGAAATAGGCCGCTTCGTCCGGCAGCAGCGTCGCCACCATGCGCTCCTTCTGCAGGCGCAGCATGATGACCACGTCGCTGCCCTCGATGGCGGCGTCGAAGTCGTCGTGCAGGGTGCAGCCCGGGAAATCGGCCGCCGCCGGCAGCAGTGCCGGCGGCCCGCACAGCCGCAGCCGCCGCACGCCCAGTGTCTGCAGGGCGTGCACGTCCGAACGCGCCACGCGCGAGTGCAGTACGTCGCCGCAGAGGGTGGCGGTCAGCGTGTCGAAACGGCGCCGGTGCTGGCGCACGGTCAGCGCGTCCAGCAGGCCCTGGGTTGGGTGCGCGTGGTTGCCGTCACCGGCGTTGATGATGCTGACGGCGCTGGCGGCGTGGCGCACCAGGAAATCGGGGGTGCCGCTCTCGCGGTGGCGCACCACCAGCGCATCGAGATGCATCGCCTCCAGCGTGTGCAGCGTGTCCAGCAGCGTTTCGCCCTTGCTGGTGGAGGAGCTGGTGATGTCGAAGTTCACCACGTCCATGCCCAGCCGCCGCGCCGCCAGCTCGAACGAGGTGCGCGTGCGCGTGGACGGCTCGAAGAAGAGGTTGAGTACCGTGCGTCCGCGCAGCAGGTCCAGCCTGCGCGTGCCGTGCGCACAGGCGTCGCGCAGCGATTCGGCGCGGTCCAGCAGACGCTGCAGCGTGGCGGCGTCCAGATGCTGCAGGGTGATCAGGTGGCGGAGGTGCGTGCTCATCGGGATGCGCCCAGCCAGGATTCGAGGATGACCGCCGCCGCCACGGCATCCAGCCGTGCCGCATCGCGACGGCGGCGCTGCCCGCGTGCGCGCTGGGCGGCGAAACGGCGCGTGGCTTCCTGCGAGCTGTGCCGCTCGTCGTACAGATGCACGGGCAGTGCGTAGCGTGCCCGGAGCTGTGCGGCGAACGCGCGCGCGGCGGCGGTAATCGCCCGCCCGCCGCCGTCGTGGTCCAGCGGCAGGCCGACCACCAGTGCGGCGGGCATCCATGTGTGCAGCAGCGTGTCCAGGGCCGGCCAGTCCGGCTCGCCGTTACGCGCCGTCAGCGCCGCCAGCGGCCGCACGCCGCCGGTCACCGTCTCGCCCACGGCCACGCCGATGCAGCGGCGCCCGAAATCGAATCCCAGCACGCTGCCCGCAGCCGCCAGCGCCGGCGGGCTCATGCGTTGCCGGCATAGGGGCTGAGGCGCTGCGCGTCCACGCCCATGCGCGCTGCGGCGGCGCTCCAGCGCTGCTCCAGCGGCACGCTGAACAGCAGCTCGTGGTCGGCGCCCACGGTGAGCCAGGCGTTGTCGCGCAGTTCGCGCTCGAGCTGTCCGGGCTCCCAGCCGGCGTAGCCCAGTGCCACCAGCGCGCGCGCGGGGCCGCGACCGGCGGCCAGCGCTTCGAGGATGTCGCGCGAAGTGGTCAGGCTGAGGCCGGCGTCGATGGTGTGGGTCGAGGCCCAGTGTCCGTCCGGCGGATGCAGCACGAAACCGCGCTCGCGTTGCAGCGGGCCGCCGTTGAGCACCGGTTGTCCGGTCAGCCCGTCGTCGTCGCTGGATAGATCCAGATGCCGCAGCAACTCGCCCAGCCGGTAGTCGGACGGCCGGTTGATCACCAGCCCCAGCGCGCCGTCCTCGTTGTGCTGGCAGACCAGGGTGACGGTGTGCTCGAAGTTGGGATCGCGCAGGCCGGGCATGGCGACCAGCAGATCTCCGGTAAGCGAGCGGACATCGATCATGCCGGCATTGTAGCGGCGGGCGGCCGTCCGCGTTCAGGGCGGCGTGCGCTCACGCAGGCGGCCGCCGGGCAGGAACTGCCAGGTGCGGGTGATGAACAGCTGGTCCAGGCGGCCGTCCCCCTGCGGCAGCGGCGGGAACGGCGCGGCGATGCGCACGATGCGTTCGGCGGCACGGTCCAGCAGCGGAATGCCGGAGGGTTTCACGACGTCCACGCCGCACAGTCCGCCGTCGCGCGCGATGCAGACGGTGAGAATCAGGTTGCCGTGCAGCCGCCGCTGGCGCGCCGCCCGCGGATAGTTGAGGTTGCCGATGCGCTCGATGCGCGCCACCCAGGCCAGCATATACGCCGCGTAGGCGTATTGGCGCGTGTTGGCCGAGATGAACTTGCGGTGCGGCCGGCGGGCGTAGGCCTCGCGTTCGGCGCGGATCTCCGCGCTCAACTGCGCCATTTCCTGCTGCTGTGCGGCCGGCAGCGCCGCTTGCGGCAGTGGCAGCGGCGGTGCCGCATCGCTGCGTGGCTGCGTGTCGACGCTGTAGCGGCTGGCGCCGCGGGTGGTCACCAGCTGCGGGCCGCGCGCCGGCATGGGCGCCGGTGCGGCCGGGACCAGCGGCCGCGGAGCCTGGCCGCGGCTGTCCGGCAGCGGCGTGGAGAACGGCGCACCGGGCCTGCGCGGCCGCGCGCGGGTGCCGCCGCCGGCATTGTCGGCCTGGGCCAGGAAATCCGGCCGTGCGGGGGTCTGCGCGTTGGCGGTGTGCAGCAGGGTGATGTCCAGCGCCGGCAGGCTGGGCCGCGGCGGTTGCAGCGTGAAGCCCAGCCCCAGCACCAGCACGGCATGCACGATCAGCGAGAACAGCAGGGTCACGCCGATCCGCTCGCGGCCCAGGTCGGGGGCGGGCGCGGCGTTCACGCGATGCGCTGCTCGATGGCGTCGAACAGCAGGCCGGCGATGTTCAGCCCGTACTGCCCGTCCAGCTCGCGGACGCAGGTGGGCGAGGTGATGTTGATCTCGGTCAGCCATTCGCCGATCACGTCCAGTCCCGCGAACAGCAGGCCGCGCCGTCGCAGGTCGGGGGCCACCTGCGCCACGATCCAGCGGTCCCGCGGCGTGAGCGGCACGCCGACGCCGTGCCCGCCGGCGGCCAGGTTGCCGCGGAACTCGTCGCCCTGCGGAATGCGCGCCAGCGCGAAGGGAACCGGCTCGCCGTCCACCACAAGGATGCGCTTGTCGCCCTCGCGGATGGCCGGGATGAATTGCTGCGCGATGGCGAAACGCTGGTCGTTGCCGACCAGCGTTTCCAGGATCACGTTGAGATTGGGGTCATGCGCGCTGCTGCGGAAGATGCCCCGACCGCCCATGCCGTCCAGCGGCTTGAGCACGATCTCGCCGTGCTCGGCGGCGAACGCACGCAGTTCACTCCGGCTGCGCGCCACCAGGGTCGGCGCGCAGCACTGCGGAAAGCGCAGCGCATAGAGCTTCTCGTTGCAGTCGCGCAGGGCCTGCGGCGGGTTCGCCACCAGCACGCCGGCCTCGGCGGCGCGTTCCAGGACCTGCGTGTCGTAGAGGAATTCGGCGTCCAGCGGCGGGTCCTTGCGGGCCAGGATCAGGCGCTGGCGCGTCAGAGGTTGCCACTGCGCGTCACCCAGCCGGTACCAGTCGTGCGCATCGTCGCGCACGCCGAGCGGCCGCAGCCGGCCCCAGGCCTCGCCCTGGCGCAGCGCCAGATCGCCCTGTTCGGCGTAGTGCAGCGCCCAGCCGCGCCGCTGTGCCTCCAGCAGCATGGCCAGGGTGGTGTCCTTGTAGGGCCGGATGCCGGCGATGGGATCCATCAGCACGGCCAGACTGCGGCTGGGGCTTGTGGTCATGCGCGCTCCCGGGATGTGGCGTGACCCGCGTCACGCAGCGTGGGCGGAACGAAACCATGATCGCCGACAACGACTTGCGCGCTCAACTTGACACTTCTCATAAACGCGCGCTAAACAGTCCGACAAGCGCGGAACAGGGTTCCGTCCACGTGCATCGCGCAGCGTGTCCTGTCCACGGCATGCGCCTTGCATGCTCATTGGTGCCGCAGCGGCCCTGACGCGGCGGGGGTGACAAGTGCTCGCAGACAGCAAGACCGGCAGCCCGACGCTGCGCGTGATGGTCATCGACGATTCCAAGACCATCCGCCGCACCGCCGAGACGCTGCTGAAAAAAGAAGGCTACGAGGTGGTGACGGCGGTGGACGGATTCGAGGCCCTGGCCAAGATTTCCGACCTGCAGCCGCACATCATCTTCGTGGACATCATGATGCCGCGGCTGGACGGCTACCAGACTTGTGCACTGATCAAGAACAACCAGAACTTCCGCCACGTGCCGGTGATCATGCTGTCCTCCAAGGACGGCCTGTTCGACAAGGCGCGCGGCCGTATCTGCGGTTCCGACCAGTACCTCACCAAGCCGTTCACGCGCGACGAGCTGCTGGCAGCCATCCGCGCCCACGTGGACACCCACTGAGGGCCCGGTCATGGCGCACATCCTCATCGTCGACGACTCGCCAACCGACGTGCGCGTGTTCACCACGCTGCTCGAAAAGGCCGGCCACCGCGTCTCCAGCGCCGCCACCGCCGAGCAGGGCATCGAGATGGCGCGCAGCATGCGTCCCGACCTGGTGATCATGGACGTGATCATGCCGGGCATGAACGGATTCCAGGCCACGCGCACGCTCAGCCGCGATCCGGGCACGCAGAACGTGCCGGTGCTGATCATCACCACCAAGAGCATGGAAACCGACCGCGTCTGGGGACTGCGCCAGGGTGCCAAGGATTTCATGACCAAGCCGGTGGGCGAGAAGGAACTGCTGGCGCGCATCAACAAGCTGCTGGGATCTTCCGCGTGAGGGGCGCGCGATGAATGTCGAGATGCCCTTCGCCATCCTGGCCGAATACGAGCGTCTCAGCCTGGCGCACTCGGCCGGCCCGCCCGAACAGATCGAGGCGCCGGGTCTCTGGCGCGGCATCGCCTTCCGGGTGGGCGCGCGCCGCCTGGCCAGCAGCATCGCCGAGGTCAACGAGATCACCCTGCCGCAGGCGCTGACGCCGGTGCCGGGTACCCGGCCCTGGCTGCTGGGCGTGGCCAACGTGCGCGGCAACCTGGTGCCGGTGATCGATCTCGGTCATTTCCTCTTCGGCAGTGCCACCGCGCCGGGTGATCGCGTGCGCGTACTGCTGGTGCGGCAGGGCGCCGGCGGCAGCGTCGGGCTGCTGGTCGACGAGGTGTACGGCCAGCGCAGCCTGACGATGGAGATGCAGGCAGACGCCGAGGGCGAGGATGATCCGGCGCTGCAGCGCTTCGTCGAACGCAACGTACGCGTGGACGGCCAGCGCCTGGGGCTGTTCAGCATGCCGCGCCTGACGCGCGCGGCCGATTTCCAGCAAGCCGCCGCATGAGCGGCGCGGTCCAGAATCCGGGGTGAGGTGGAGCATGAGTGCAACCAGCAACGTCATCGGCAAGGAGCGCAGCAACACGGTCCTGATCGTGCTGCTGCTGGCATCCATCGCGCTGGCGGCGGTCGATTTCGGACTGTTGACCTACAACAGCCGCAACGAGCGCGAAGCGTCCAATCTGACTACGCAGATCCAGGTGCTCTCGCAGTCCGCGGCCAAGTTCGCGCTGGAGGCGGCATCGGGCAACCTGGACTCGTTCAAGGAGCTCGACGCCACCCGTGCCACCCTGGACACGCTGAACCGCAGATTGAAAAGCGGCAACCCGCAGAGCGGCATGCCCGGCTACGGCAACGCCGGTGCCGGTGTGGGCGCCGCGGTCACCGCGCTGGACAAGGCGTGGGCGCAACTGGACGGCGATCTCACCAAAGTGCTGCACAACAAGGAACTGGTGCTCGATTCCAAGCAGCAGACCGACGCGTTCACCCGCGAGGTGCCGGTGCTGGATTCGCGCATGGACCAGGTCGCCAACATCGTCAAGCAGGGCGGCGGCAGCGCCGGCCAGACCTACACCGTGGTCAGCCAGATGCTGCTGGGCGACCGCATGATCCGGCGCGCCCTGGAGGTGCAGGCCGGCGGTGAGGACGCGCAGACCGCCGCGGACGGACTGGCGCGCGATGCGCAGCTCTACGGCGCCGTGCTCAGCGGCCTGCAGCAGGGCAACAGCGAGGTCGGCGTCAACCGCCTGCCGCAGCCCGCCGCACAGGGCATCCTGCAGGCCGTGGCCAAGGGCTGGCAGGGCGTGTCCGATCCGCTCAACAAGCTGCTGGCGGCGGCACCGACGCTGGTCGAGGTCAAGCAGGCGGCCAATCAGGCCTCGGTGGATTCGCAATCGGTGCTGCTGGCCGCCAACGAGACCGCCAAGCGCCTCGACCAGCTGCCGCTGCGGCGTCTGTTCCCCAACGTCTGGCTGGGTGCCCTGGGGGCCGGCGGCGCACTGCTGTTCGCCATCCTGCTGGTGTTCGCGCAGTCGCGTGCGCAGCGGCAGCGTCTGGCGGTTTCCAGCGAGCTGAACCAGCGCAACCAGGAGGCCATCCTGCGGCTGCTGGACGAAATGGGCTCGCTGGCCGAAGGCGACCTGACCGTGCGCGCCACGGTGACCGAGGACATCACCGGCGCGATCGCCGACTCGGTGAACTTCGCGGTCGAGGCCCTGCGCAGCCTGGTGTCGACCATCAACGAGACCGCGGTGCAAGTGTCCGCCGCCGCGCAGGAGACGCAGGCCACCGCCACCCATCTGGCCGAGGCGGCCGAGCAGCAGGCGCAGCAGATCACCTCCGCTTCGGCGGCCATCAACGAGATGGCGGTGTCGATCGACGAGGTGTCGAAGAACTCGTCGGAGTCGGCCGAAGTGGCGCAGCGCTCGGTGCAGATCGCCGGCAAGGGCGCGGCGGTGGTGCGCCAGACCATCGCCGGCATGGACGCCATCCGCGACCAGATCCAGGAAACTTCCAAGCGCATCAAGCGACTGGGCGAGTCCTCGCAGGAGATCGGCTCGATCGTCGAACTGATCAACGACATCGCCGAGCAGACCAACATCCTGGCGCTGAACGCCGCCATCCAGGCCGCCTCCGCCGGCGAGGCCGGCCGCGGGTTCGCGGTGGTGGCCGACGAGGTGCAGCGACTGGCCGAGCGCTCCGCCGCCGCCACCAAGCGCATCGAGGCGCTGGTGCAGGCGATCCAGTCCGACACCAACGAGGCGGTCAGCTCGATGGAGCAGACCACCGCCGAGGTGGTCACCGGCGCCCGCCGCGCCGAGGACGCCGGCGCCGCGCTGGGCGAGATCGAGAAGGTTTCCAACGACCTTGCCGACCTCATCCAGAACATCTCCGAGGCGGCGCGCCAGCAGTCGGCGGCGGCCACCAACATCTCCTCGACGATGAACGTCATCCAGGAGATCACCTCGCAGACTTCGATGGGTGCCAGCCAGACCGCCGAGTCGATCGGCAACCTTGCGCAGATGGCGCAGGATCTGCGCCGTTCGGTCGCCGACTTCAAGCTGCCGCGCTGAATCCGGATCCCTCATGGCCACCGCCCTCACGCCCGACGCCGCCACCCTTGCCCTTGCCGGCATGGACGACGCCGTGTTCGCGTCCTGGGTGGATCTGCTGGAGGCCCGCACCGGCGTGGTGGTGGCGCCACAACGCAAGCCCTTCCTGGTCAGCGCCGTCCGCGCGCGCATGCGCGAGGTGGGCTACGCAAGCTTCGAGCAGTATTTCCAGCACATCCGCGCCCCCGGCGCGGGCGCGGTCGAATGGGCCACGCTGGTCGACCGCCTGACCGTGCACGAGACCCGCTTCTTCCGCCATCAGGCTTCGTTCGACCTGATTGCCCGCCGCTGGCTGCCGGAGCATCTGGCCGCGGGTGGCGGCAACCTGCACGCCTGGAGCGTGGGCTGTGCCAGCGGCGAGGAGGCGTGGTCGCTGGCCATGGTCCTGCACCATGGCCTGGCGCAGGCCGGCGGCAAGGCGCATTTCGGCGTCACCGCCAGCGACGTCAGCGCTGCCGCGGTGGCTGCGGCACGTACCGCGGTCTACCGCAGCGAGCGCATCGAGGAGATTCCGCCGCTGTACCGGGGTACCTACGTGGAAATGCGCGGCGAGAACGCGTTCTCGCCGGTGACCGGCCTGCGCAAGCGCGTGGCGTTCGCACGGGTCAATCTGCTGGAAGCGGCCGCGGCGCCCCTGCAGCGCCTGAATCTGGTCTTCTGCCAGAACGTGCTGATCTACTTTTCGCGCGAACGCCGGCGCGAACTGCTGGACGGTCTGGCCGGATTGCTCGAACCCGACGGCCTGCTGCTGATCGGCCCCGGCGAGGTCACCGCCTGGAACCATCCCGCGCTGGCGCGGGTGGCCTGGCAGGGCACGCTGGCCTACCAGCGGCGGCGCTGAACCGGCGGCACGCCCATGTGCACCCGTGCCGGCCACTGATCCAGGACCACACCATGCGACTCGACGAAGATCTCGACTTCACCACGCTGGGCTGGGTCAAGAGCGAGCTGGATGAGACCCTGCGCCAGGCGCGCATCGCCCTGGAGGCCTACGCGCAGGATCCGGCCGATACCAGCCAGATGCGCTTCTGCGCCACCTATCTGCACCAGGTGCAGGGCACGCTGCGCATGGTCGAGCTGTACGGCGCGGCCATGGTCGCCGAAGAGATGGAAGCGCTGGCGCGTGCGCTGCTCGATAGCGCGGTGGCCGACCGCGACGCCGCGCTCGCCGTGCTGATGCGCGGCATGATGCAGCTGCCGGACTATCTGGAGCGCCTGCAGGGGGGGCATCGCGATGTGCCGCTGGTGCTGCTGCCGCTGCTCAACGAACTGCGCGGCTGCCGCGGCCAGATGCAGATCGGCGAAACGGCGTTGTTCATGCCCGACCTCGGCGCCGAACTGCCCGCATTCGTGCCGGGCCTGGCCGCGGCGCCGGCGCCCGCCGCGCAGCAGCGCGCGGTGGGCGCGCTGCGGACCCAGCTGCAGCTGCCGCTGCTGGCGTGGATCCGCAACCAGGGCGATACCCGCCAGCATCTGGCCGTCATGCACCGCACGCTCGATGCCATCGGCGCGCAGTGCTACACCTTGCCCGGCCGGCGTCTGTGGTGGATCGCCGGCAGCGTAGTCGAGGGTCTCGAACGCGGCCTGCTCGAGGAGCACAGCGTCGAGGTCAGGAAACTGATCGGCAAGGTCGACCGCAGCGTGCGCGCGCTGGTCGAGCAGGGCGAGGCCGCACTGGCGCGCGGTGAATCCGAGGAGCTGGCGCGCAGCCTGCTGTACTACGTGGCGCGCGCGCGCCCCGGCAGCGAGCGTCTGGCCGCCGTCTACAGCACCTACCGGCTGGACCGCCTGCTGCCCTCGCAGAGCGAGATCGAGCACGCCACCAGTGCCATCTCCGGCCACAACCGGATGCTGCTGGACACGGTGGCGCGGGCCATCCGCGAGGATCTGCTGCGCGTCAAGGATGCGCTGGACCTCTACCTGCGCAAGACCGAGCACGATCCGCAGCAGCTCCACGCCGAGGCCGACACGCTGAGCCGCGTCGCGGATACGCTGGGCATGCTGGGCCTGAACGTTCCGCGCCGCGTGGTGCACGAGCAGCGTGAGACCATCGCGCAGATCGCCGCGGGCGCGCGCATGGTGGATGAGGCCACGCTGCTGGATGTGGCCGGCGCGCTGCTGTATGTCGAATCCTCGCTGGATGACCACATCGACCGCCTGGGCGCCGAGAGCGGCGATGCCGGCCTCAGCCTGCCCAAGGCCGAGGCGCGCCGTCTGCTCGATGCGGTGCTGAAAGAAGCCTCCGCCAATCTGGCCAGAGTGAAGGACGACCTGGTGGCTTTCATCGAGTCGCCGTGGATCCACGCGCGCGTCGAGGCGGTGCCGACGCTGATGGACGAACTGGGCGGCGCGCTGCGCATGCTCGATCTGCCGCGGCTGCCGGCGTTGACCGAGGCCATCGGGCGCTTCGTGCACAACGAACTGCTGGCGGACCGGCGTGTGCCCACCGCCGAGCAGATGGACCTGCTGGCCGACGCCCTGGCCTCGGTGGAATATTTCCTCGAGGCGGTGCGCGAGCAGCGACCGCAGCGCGAGCGCATTCTCGACGTCACCCAGCGCAGCCTGGCGGCATTGGGCTACTGGCCGGCGCCCGCCGCGCGGCCGCTGCCGAAAACCGCCGCGACCTCCGTGCCCGCGGAAGAGCCGGCGCCTGCGCCCGCCGCGGCAGGCGGGGAGGCCACCGCCGCCGCTGCGGCATTGCCGGTGCCGGCCGCGGACGATACGCAAGTCGTGGGGGCCGCCGCCGTGGGCGGCCCCGGGCCGCAGCAGGCCGCCGAGCCGATGCCCGATGCCACGGTGACCGCCGGCGAAGGCCCGGGCGAGTGGATCAAGATCAGCGAGGAGATCGAGGAAACGACAGCAGGAGGCGAGGTGCCGCTGCTGGGATTCCGTACCGACGGCGAGGCCGCCGATGCAGAGATCCGCGAGGTGTTCATCGAGGAAGTCGGCGAGGAGATCCAGATCCTGCGCAGCGGGTTCGACACCTGGCTGGCGAATCCCGAGGATCTGGAAACGCTGCGCGGTCTGCGCCGGGCATTCCATACGCTCAAGGGTTCCGGCCGCCTGGTCGGGGCGATGGAGCTGGGCGAGTTCGCCTGGAAAGTGGAGAACCTGCTCAACCGTGTGCTCGATCGCAGCGTCGCGCCCACACCGCTGGTGCAATCGCTGGTGCAGCACGCCATCGCCGCGTTGCCCGCCGTGCAGGCGTCGCTGCAGGGCGAGACGGTGTATGCGCCGCTGCCCGCCATCATGCAGGTCGCCGACCGGCTGTCCGTGGGCGAAGCCGCGACGGTGGAGGATCAGACCGCCGCCGGTCCGGCGGTACGCAGGCGCACCGTCACGCGGCGGGTGTGGAAACCGCTGCCAGCAGCCGAAACCGAAGCCGTGCCGGTCGCGGATGCCTCCGGTCTTGCCGGTCCGCCGCTGCCGCCGCTCGATGCCGTGCTGCTGGAGATCCTGCGCAGCGAAACCGCGCAACACGTCGAGGCCATCCGCGGATGGCTGGCCGCACCGGGTGATGGCGACGTCGGCGAGCCGCTGCTGCGCAGCGTGCATACGCTCAACGGCGCCATTGCCATGGTGGACATTCCCGTGATCGGACAGGTGCTGGCGCCGCTGGAGACCTGCCTGAAGCGCCTGCGCGGGTGCGGCCAGGCGCTGGATGCCGAGGGCCGCGCCGTGCTCGCGGAAACGGCCGCACTGATCGAACACGTGATGGACCAGTACGATCGGCCACAGCCGCAGGTACCCGACTCCGCTGCGCTGGCGGCCCGTATCCGCGCCCTGCGCGATGCGCTGCCCGAGCCCGAGCAGGCCGGCACGCTGTACGGCGTGTCCATGCAGGGAGAGGAAACTGCCGAAACCCAGCGTCTCGAAGCCGAGCGTTTCGAAGCCGAACGTCTCGAAGCCGAACGTCTCGAAGCCGAGCGTCTCGAAGCCGAGCGTCTCGAAGCCGAGCGTCTCGAAGCCGAGCGTCTCGAAGCCGAGCGTGCTCAGGCGGCACAGCTCGAGGCCGAGCGTCTGGCTGCCCGGCAATTGGCTGAACAGGCCGAGGCGGAGCGCCTCGCCGCCGAGGCGCGCGAGGCTGCAGCGCGGGAAGCATCCGAGCAGGCCCGCGAGCAAGCTTTGCAGGATGCGCAGCTCGACACGTGGCTGCTCGGACTGGCGGATGATCTGCCGCGCGCTGCGACCGTCCCGATGGCGACATCCGAACCCGAATCGGTGGAAGGCCTGGCTGCCGATCCGCTGACCGCACTGCTGCTGCAGGGTCTGGAAGACTCCGGGTCCGTGGCCGCGTCCGTGCCTGACGATGCCGAGGTTCCCGTCGATGCCGATGCCGACGGCGCGCCGTCCGCGACACCCGCCGCCGATGAACCGGTACCGCCGCCGCGCGCGCGTCTGCCCGAGGCGCCGATACCGGAGTTTCCCGAGGACATCCAGCCCGACGGTGCGCTGGCGCTGGCCGAATCCGATCCGGATCTGGTCGATGTGTTCGTGCTGGAGGGTCTCGAAATCCTCGATGCCGCCGATGCACGGCTGGCAGGCTGGCGCGTCCAGCCCGACTCGCAGGAGCCGATCATCGGACTGCAGCGCGATCTGCACACCCTCAAAGGCGGCGCGCGCATGGCCGGCATCCTGCCGGTGGGCGATCTCGCGCATGCCATGGAAAGCCTGCTGGATGCCGTCGCTGCGGGCCGCCGCCTGGCCGATACCGCGGTGGTCGGATCGCTGGAACGAGGTTTCGACCGCCTGCACGAGCTGGTACGGCGCGTGCAGGTGGGGCAGGCGCTGGCACGCCCCGACGGCGCCATCGGATTGTTCGAGCAGTTGGCGTCGGTTGCTACGGCGCAGCCGCAAGGCGAAGGCATGCCTGCAGCCGAGGGCCGGGCCACGGAGGCGCCGCGCGTCCCGCTGACTCCCTTGCCGCCGATCGAACTGGACGAGCCGCAGCGCAGTGCGCAGGAAATGATCCGGGTGCGCTCCGAAGTGCTGGACACCCTGGTCAACCATGCCGGTGAGGTGTCCATCTACCGCTCGCGCCTGGAGCAGCAGGTCACCACGTTCCGCTTCAACCTGGTCGAGCTGGACCAGACCGTCACCCGCCTGCGTGAACAGCTGCGCAAGCTGGAGATCGAGACCGAGGCGCAGATCATCGCGCGCTTCCAGCGCGAACAGCAGATCGCCGCGGCCGACAGCGCCTTCGACCCGCTGGAGCTGGATCGCTTCTCGCAGCTGCAGCAATACTCGCGCGCGCTGGCCGAATCGGTGTCCGACCTCACCTCGCTGCAGAGCCTGCTGGACGATACCGCGCGCCAGGCCGAGACCCTGCTGCTGCAGCAGTCGCGCGTCAGCTCCGAGCTGCAGGAAGGCCTGATGCGTACGCGCATGGTGCCATTCGAAGCGCAGGTACCGTCGTTGCGGCGCACGTTGCGCCAGACCGCGCAGGAACTGGGCCGCCAGGTGCAACTGCGGGTCGAAGGCGCCCACGGCGAGATGGACCGCACGCTGCTGGAGCGCATGAAGGCCCCGTTCGAGCACATGCTGCGCAATGCGGTGGCGCACGGCATCGAGTCGGCCGCCGAACGCCGCGCAGCGGGCAAGCCCGAAGAGGGCACGGTCACCATACGCGTCGGCCGCGAAGCCACCGAGGTGGTGCTGGAAGTCAGCGACGACGGCCGTGGCCTGGACCGTGACGCCATCCGCGCCAAGGCCATTGAGCGCGGCATGCTGCTGGAGGATGCGCAGCTGTCCGACCGGGATCTCTACGCATTCATTCTCGAGAGCGGTTTTTCCACCGCCGGGGCCGTCACCCAGATCGCTGGCCGCGGCGTGGGCATGGACGTGGTGGCCAGCGAGATCAAGCAGCTCGGCGGCTCGCTCAGCATCGACTCGCAGCGCGGCAGGGGCACGCGTTTCCAGGTGCGCCTGCCGTTCACCCTGGCGGTGACCCAGGCCATCCTGGTCAAGCAGGGCGAGTCGGTGTTCGCGGTGCCGATGACCTCGGTGCAGGGCATGGCGCGCATCGCGCGCGACGACCTGGCGGCACGGCTGGCCGAGGAAGTGCCGCTGTACACCTACGCCAGCGAGCGCTACGTGATCCAGGAACTGGGCCGGTTGCTGGGAGTCGGCTCGCGTCGCAGCGAGGAGCCGCAGCTGCCGCTGCTGCTGATCCGCAGCGGCGATCTGCGCGCCGCCGTGCACGTGGACCAGGTGGTCGGTTCGCGCGAGATCGTGGTGAAGTCGGTCGGCCCGCAGGTGAGCTCGGTGCCCGGCCTGTTCGGCGCCACCATCATGGGCGACGGTTCGGTGGTGATGATTCTCGATCTGCCGCCGCTGGTGCGCCGCGGTACCGCCCTGGGCCAGCACGCGGAAGCCGCGCGCGCGCTGGCCGAATCCGAATCCACCGGGCTGCCGCCGGTGGTGCCCGCTGCCGTGCGTGCGCGGCCGCTGGTGATGGTGGTGGATGACTCGATCACCATGCGCAAGGTCACCTCGCGCGTGCTCGAACGCATGGAGATGGACGTGGTCACCGCCAAGGACGGCATCGACGCGCTGGAACGCCTGCAGGAACGCGTGCCCGACGTGATGCTGCTGGACATCGAGATGCCGCGCATGGACGGTTACGAGCTGGCCACGCACATGAAGGGCGATGCCCGCCTCAGGCAGGTGCCCATCATCATGATCACCTCGCGCACCGGCGAGAAGCACCGCCAGCGCGCGCTCGAGGTCGGCGTCGAGCGCTATCTGGGCAAGCCCTACCAGGAGGCCGATCTGTTGCGCAACGTGCAGGAGGTGCTCGGTGGACAGCACGCCTGAGCGCGAGCCCACCACGGTCGCGCTGCTGTTCGACGACGCCGACAGCGGCGCACGCCTGCGTGAGGCATTGCAGGCGCGCGGCGCGCGCATCGTGTTCGAGGGCGGCATGGAAGCCTTCGAGCCGCAGACCTTCTGCGAACATGCGCCGGAAGTGGTCGTACTGAATCTCGATCCGGCCAACGACGCCGCGTTGGAGCGCGTGTTCGAGGCGCTGGATCCGGCACGGCAGCGTCTGGTGCTCAACGATGCCGAGGCCACGCGCGGGCTGGCCGGCTGGGATGCGGCGCGCTGGGCGCGGCACCTGGCCAACAAGATCCTGGGTACGGATGTCGATCCGCCGCGCCCGGCCGGCGCCGAGCCGCCGCCGCCGGCGGCGTCGTTGTTGCCAGCTGCCGCTGCGGATGCCGGCCCGGGCGGGGCGTTGCCCGAGGGGCGCGACACGGCCGCTCCTGTCGCAATGACCGAGCCGGCCATGAATGCGGCGCTGGGACGCGAGATCGAGGCACTGATCGAATCCGCCGCACCCGAAAGCCTCCTGCCTGACATCGCCGCAGCCGCGGCGCCCCCGGCACCGCCGGTTGCGGAGGACGACCTTGACGTCCTGCTGTCCTCGCTGCGCAGCGGTTTCCCCGCGGACGATCCGGCGGCCGTGCCACGGGCCGGCCCGGAACCGGTCGCGGTCTCGCCGGACGGCGACGGCGCGACGGCCGATCTCGATGCCCTTTTGGCCGGTTTTCCGGAGCCGCCGGCGTCACCGGAAGTCGACCCCGCGGGGGTGCCTGCGGAGGATGGACCCGCGGCGGACGAGCCGGTGCTGCCGCGACGCATCCCGCGCGACGAGGCTCTGGCGCCGGCCGCACCCGATCTGCCGATGCCCGCGTTCGACGGTGCCGAGCTCGATGCCTTGCTGGCCGAACTGCTGCCGCAGTCGGCGCCTGCCGCCGATGCGGCGGTCCTGCCGACCCTGGCCGGACCCGATCCCCTGCTGGGATCCGCCGATCCGCTGCTGGCCAGCCTGGACGCGGAGTCCGAGCCGGCCCTGCCCGAGGATCTGGCCGGGTTCGATCCGGAAACCTGGACGCCGCCGGAGATCGCGCCAGCGGCACCCGCTGCCGATGCGGAAACCGCCGCCGTGCCCGCGCCGGCGGAGGCGCCCGCCGCGGTGGCGGTGCATCTGGGCGATGCCGAACCCGATCTCGAACTGATGCTGGACGCCATGTTCGAGCAGCCGCTGTCCGCCGAAAATCCGGCCGATCGCCCCGCCCCGCCCGCCGCGCCCGAATGGGGACTGCTCGATGCCGACGCCGCGCCGGCCGCGCCGCTGCAGGATTCCACCGTGGCGGCCATGGCCGCGCCGCCGGCCCGTACGTACGCTGCCGAGGGGCTGGAACTGGTGCCTCTGGATGATGCCGCCGCTCCGGCGCGAATGGCCGGTGCAGCGCGCGATTTCGAGCGCGTGGTGGTGATCGGTGCATCCATCGGCGGACCCGATGCCGTGCGCGAATTCCTGGTGGCGCTGAAGCCGGGCCTGCCGTTGCTGGTGGTGGTGGCGCAGCACCTGGACGAGACGTTCTTCCCCGGATATGCCGAACAGTTCCAGCGCGCGCTGCCGCATCCCGTGCACGTTGCCCGCGCAGGACTGCGGGTGCAGGCCGGCGATGTGCTGCTGGTGCCGCCGCGTGCGCGTCTGCTGCTCGGTGCCGACGGCAGCGTGCACGTCGAGCCCGCGGCCGAGGCGCGCTACACGCCCTCCATCGACGACACGTTCGCAGCCGTCGCCGGCGTGTTTGCTGCGCGCACGTTGGCGCTGGTGTTCTCCGGCATGGCCAGCGACGGTGTGCGAGGCATGCGCGCGGTCGCGGCGGCCGGCGGCGAGATCTGGACGCAGGCGCCGGAGAACTGCGTGGTGAGCGCCATGGTGGACGCGGCACGGGCCGCTCGACTGGAGCGCCGCAGCGGACTGCCGGGCGCGCTGGCCGCTGAACTCAACACCCGTCTCGCACAGGGCTAAGCCATGTTGATGAGCAGCTCGGAAATTCGCGGTGTGATGATCCCGGTGACGGAAGGCCGCGTCCTGCTGCCCAACGCCAGCGTGGCCGAGGTGATCACGCTGACCACGCCCGATCCGGTGTCCGGCGCGCCGGACTGGCTGCTGGGGCGCATCCCCTGGCGCGGCTGGCGGCTGCCGCTGGTGGCGTATTCGGTACTCGCCGGCCTGGCGCCGGCGGAAGGCACCGTGCACGCCCGCGTCGCCGTGCTGAAGGCGCTCGGCGGCGACCCGCGCATGCCCTATCTGGCGCTGCTGACGCAGGGCTTCCCGCGACTGGTCACCTTGACCCACGAGGTGCTGATGCCGGCGGGCGGCAGCGAGGCACCGCCGCCGGGCGTGCGCAGCGAGGTCATGGTACGCGACGAGCCGGCGCTGATTCCCGACCTGGCCGCCCTCGAGACGCAACTGCGCGCCGTACTGAAGCCGGCAGCCTGAGCCGCCGGCGATCGCGACGCGACTACAATAGGCGCTTTCACCGGAGCGCCCATGGGTACAGACGCATCCGCCGGCGCGCGGTTCCGCGCCGCCCTCGCCGACGAAAGCCCGCTGCAGGTGGTGGGCGCGATCACCGCCTATGCCGGTCTGCTGGCGCGGCGTGCGGGTTACCGCGCGTTGTATCTCTCGGGCGGCGGCGTGGCTGCCAACTCGCTGGGTGTTCCGGATCTGGCCATCAGCACCATGGAAGACGTGCTGACCGACGCGCGGCGCATCGTCGAAGCCACGCGCATGCCGCTGCTGGTGGACATCGACACCGGCTGGGGCGGCGCCTTCAACATCGCCCGTACCATCCGCAGCTTCGAGCGCTGCGGCGCGGCCGCCGTGCACATCGAGGACCAGGTCGGACAGAAGCGCTGCGGCCACCGCCCGGGCAAGGAGGTGGTGGCGTGCGCAGAGATGGTGGACCGCGTCAAGGCCGCCGTCGATGCGCGCAGCGACGGCGGTTTCGTGATCATGGCGCGCACCGACGCGACCGCGGTGGAGGGTCTCGACGCGGCCATCGAGCGCGCCTGTGCCTATGTCGACGCGGGCGCCGACATGATTTTCCCGGAAGCCATGCGCACGCTGGACGACTATCGCCGCTTCAGGCAGGCGGTGCGCGTGCCGATCCTGGCCAACCTCACCGAGTTCGGCGCCACGCCGTACTTCACGCTCGAGGAATTGCGCGGCGCCGGCGTCGACATCGCGCTGTACTGCTGTGGTGCCTACCGCGCCATGAACAAGGCGGCGCTGGACTTCTACGAGACCCTGCGCCGCGACGGCACCCAGAAAGCCCTGTTGCCGAAGATGCAGACGCGCGAGGAGCTGTACGAAGTGCTGGGCTACCACGGCTACGAGCAGAAGCTCGACGCGCTGTTCGGGCGCGGCGGCCGTCCCGGTTGATCCCCGGCATTCCGCTGCAGCCGCCGCGACGCAGACGCGCATCCCACGGAGCCATGACGATGAACGAGAACACCCAGCAGATCCTGCCCAAGGCCAAGAAATCGGTGGCTCTTTCCGGTGTGGCCGCCGGCAACACCGCCATCTGCACCGTCGGGCGCAGCGGCAACGACCTGCACTATCGCGGCTATGACATCCACGATCTGGCCACGCGCGCCAGTTTCGAGGAGGTCGCGCACCTGCTGGTGCACGGGGTACTGCCCAACTGGGCCGAACTGAACGCCTACCGGACGCACCTGAAATCGCTGCGCGGCTTGCCGCAGCCGGTACGCGTCGCCCTGGAGCAGTTGCCGGCCGCCACGCATCCGATGGACGTGATGCGCACCGGCTGTTCGGTGCTGGGCACCACGCTGCCCGAGCACGAATCGCACGACGCAGTCGGCGCCCGCGCCATCGTCGACCGCCTGCTGGCCGGCTTCGGTTCGATGCTGCTGTACTGGTACCACTACAGCCACAGTGGTCGGCGCATCGACACCGAAACCGAAGATGCCTCCATCGCCGGGCACTTCCTGCACCTGCTGCACGGGCACGCGCCCGGCGACGCCCAGGTGCAGGCGCTGGACCGCTCGCTGACGCTGTACGCCGAGCACGAGTTCAACGCCAGCACATTCGCCGCGCGCGTGATCGCGGGCACCGGTTCGGACATGTATTCGGCCATCACCGGTGCCATCGGCGCGCTGCGCGGGCCCAAGCACGGCGGGGCCAACGAGGTGGCGATGGAGATCATCGCCCGCTACCGCAGTGCTGACGAAGCCGAGGCCGACATCCGCGCGCGGGTGGAACGCAGGGAGATCGTGATCGGCTTCGGCCATCCGGTGTACACCATCGGTGACCCGCGCAATCCGATCATCAAGGAGATCAGCCGCAAGCTCTGCACGGAGGGCGGCAACCCGCGGCTGTTCGAGGTGTCCGAGCGCATCGAACAGGTGATGTGGAACCTCAAGCGCATGTTCCCCAACCTGGACTGGTACTCGGCCAGCGCCTACCACATGCTGGGCGTGCCCACGCCGATGTTCACGCCGCTGTTCGTCATCGCGCGCACCTCGGGCTGGGGTGCGCACGTGATCGAACAGCGCGAGGACGGCAAGATCATCCGTCCCGGCGCCAACTACACCGGTCCGGAAGACACCGCGTACGTGCCGATCGAGAAGCGCTGAGGCGGCGGCGGTCATCGGCCGCGCGCATGCCCGCCGGATCTACAGCCGCGCGGCCAGTTCGGTGGCTTCGCGGATGGCGCGTTCGGCATCCAGCTCGGCGGCCACGGCGGCGCCGCCGATGCGATATGCCGGCACCCCGCGTGCCGCCAGCACATCGGCCAGTGCGTGCTCGGATTCCTGGCCGGCGCAGATCACCACGTGGTCCACGGCCAGCGTGATCGATTCGCCGTCGCGCTGCAGGTGCAGGCCCGAATCGTCGATCTTCTCGTAGACGATGCCGCCCCACATCTGCACGCCCTTGGCGCGCAGGCTGCTGCGGTGCACCCAGCCCGTGGTCTTGTGCAGGCGCCTGCCGGGCGCGCCGGGACTGCGCTGCAGCAGCCACACCTGGCGCGGGGACGGTTCGGGCTGCGGCTTCAGCAGCGCACCGCGTGCGGTCAGCGCGGTGTCCACCCCCCATTCACGCGCCCAGCGCGCCACGTCGGTAGCCGGCGACGGCGCGTCCTGCACCAGGTACTCGGCGACATCGAAGCCGATACCGCCGGCGCCGACAATGGCCGCCTTCGGTCCCACCGGCGCCTTGCGCGCCAGCACATCGAGATAGCCCAGCACCCTGGGGTGATCCTCGCCGGGGATGCCGGCACGGCGCGGCCGCACGCCGGTGGCCACGATCACCGCGTCGAACCCGGCGGCCAGGGTATCGGCGTCGGCCTGTTCACCCAGGCGCAGGATTACGCCGGCCTGCGCCAGGCGATGGCCGAAATAGCGCAGCGTCTCGGCGAATTCCTCCTTGCCGGGAACGCGCATCGCCAGATTGAACTGGCCGCCGATGCGCGGTTCGCGCTCGAACAGGCTCACCGCATGGCCACGCTCGGCCAGCGCAGCGGCGCAGGCGAGTCCGGCCGGCCCGGCGCCGACCACGGCGTAGCGTTTCCTCTGCGCGGCGGGGACCAGCACCAGCTCGGTCTCGTGGCAGGCGCGCGGGTTGACCAGGCACGAAGCGCGCCGGTTTTCGAACACGTGATCGAGGCAGGCCTGGTTGCAGGCGATGCAGGTGTTGATGTCGGCGGCGTGGCCCGCGCGCGCCTTGGCGACCCAGTGCGGATCGGCCAGCAGCGGCCGCGCCATCGACACCATGTCGGCGTCGCCGGTGGCCAGCACGCGTTCGGCCACGTCCGGCATGTTGATGCGGTTGGTGGTGATCAGCGGAATCCGCACCTCGCCTTTCAGGCGCCGGGTGACCCAGGTGAAGGCCGCGCGCGGCACGCTGGTGACGATGGTGGGCACGCGCGCCTCGTGCCAGCCGATGCCGGTGTTGATCAGCGTCGCGCCGGCTGCTTCGACCGTCTTGGCCAGCGTCACGATCTCGTCCCAGCTCTGCCCGCCTTCGACCAGGTCCAGCATCGACAGGCGATAGATGATGATGAAGTCGCGGCCCACGCACTCGCGCGTGCGGCGCACGACCTCCACGGCGAAACGCATGCGGTTCTCGTAAGGTCCGCCCCAGCGGTCCGTGCGGCGGTTGCTGCGCGCGGCGAGGAACTGGTTGATCAGATAGCCCTCCGAGCCCATCACCTCGATGCCGTCGTAGCCGGCCTCGCGCGCCAGCTCGGCGCAGTGCGCGAAGTTCTCGATGGTGCGGCGGATGCCGCGTTCACCCAGCGCGCGCGGCGCGAACGGCGAGATCGGCGAGCGGATCCGCGATGGCGCCACCGCCAGCGGATGGTAGGCGTAGCGCCCGGCATGCAGGATCTGCATGCAGATGCGCCCGCCTTCGGCGTGCACCGCGCGCGTGATCCGGCGATGGCGGGCGACGTGCCAGGGCATCGACAGCCGCCCCGAGAACGGCTTGATCCAGCCCTCGATACCGGGGGCGATGCCGCCGGTCACCATCAGCCCGACACCGCCGCGCGCGCGCTCGGCGAAGTAGGCCGCCAGCTTGCCGTAATCGCCTGCACGGTCTTCCAGCCCGGTATGCATCGAGCCCATCAGCACACGGTTGGGCAGGGTGGTGAAACCGAGATCCAGCGGCGCCAGCAGGTGCGGGTAGGCGGTCATGGCGGAACGATCGCTGCAAACGATCGTTCGATCATCGCCGCGCGCCAACCCCTCCGGCAAGCCACGCCGCATGCGGCCGCATCTGCAGGACGCAACGGGAAACGCCGCCGCGCCGGGCGCGCCTATTCGGCCCGTGCGCGCTGCGTGCGCCGCTGCGCCAGCCAGCCGCCGCCGCAGACCGACAGCACCAGCACGGCCTCCAGCGCGTAGCCGGCCCAGGGGCGCAGGGCGAACCAGGACCTCACCAGCAGGTCGTGGCTGAGCATGCGCCCGGCCGTCCACGCGATCGCCGCGCCGCCGAGATAGACCACCACCGGAAAACGCTCGATCAGCCTGAGGATCAGCGTCGAGCCCCACACCACCAGCGGGACGCTGACCAGCAGACCGATCACCACCAGCGACAGGTGGCCGTGCGAGGCGCCGGCAATCGCCAGCACGTTGTCCAGGCCCATCAGCGCATCGGCAACGACGATGGTTTGCATGGCCGACCAGAATCCCGCCGCCGGGCGGACCGCATGCCCGCCATCGTCCTGGCGCAGCAGCTTCCAGGCGATCGGCAGCAGCAGCAGCCCGCCGGCCAGCGTCAGGCCGGGCAGTGCGAGCAGCCACACCACGATCGCCGTCATCGCGATGCGTACCGCGATCGCGCCCAGCGTGCCCCAAAAGATGGCCTGCCTCTGCAGATGCGCGGGCAGGTTGCGTGCGGCCAGCGCGATCACGATGGCGTTATCGCCCGCCAGCACCAGGTCGATCAGGATGATGCTGGCCAGGCCCGACCAGAAGCTCGAATTCAGGACATCCATGCGTACTCCGGCGCGCGGGAACGGCAGAACGCGGTGCGCGCGGCCACCGCGGCCTGCCCAGCGTCTCGCCCGCCGCCTGCCGCATGCAGGCTGCCACGGCGGCCGGAGCGCGAGGCCCGTGATGACGACCGCCGCACAGGCAGACATGACGGCTGCCCGGAGCTACTCCCGATGGGAAGCAGGCGCGCAGTGTTGAGGCTGTACCCGGCGCGGTCAAGCGCGGGTCCCGAAGCGGAACGCGTGCATGGCCAGCGAACCGTATTCCCAGGCCTCGTGCAGCGGCGTGCCGCTGCCTCCGGCCGCACCCCAGGCCACGAACAGCGGCAGCAGATGTTCGGGGGTCGGATGCGCGCGGGAGGCATGCGGCGCCCGTGCCGACCAGTCCTGCGCGGCACCGGTATCGCCCTCGCGCACGCGTGCAGTCAGCCACCGCGCGAACGCCTGTGCCCACGGCGCCGGCGGTGCATCGTGTTCGTGCCACTGCAGTGCGCCGAGGTTGTGCACGAATCCGCCCGAGCCCACGATCAGCACGCCGGCGTCGCGCAGAGGCGCCAGCGCCTGGCCCAGGGCGTAATGCCAGGATGCATCGCGCCGCGGAGAGATGCTGAGCGCGAGCACCGGAAGGTCGGCCGCCGGGTACATCCGCATCAGCGGTACCCAGATGCCGTGATCGAAAGGCATGGCGGCATCCCGGGTCGCCTCGAAACCCGCAGCACCCAGCAGTTCCGCCGCCTGCGGCACGAGATCCGGTGCCCCCGGTGCGGGGTAACGCAGCGCGTCGAGCGCCGTCGGGAATCCCGCGAAATCATGCAACGTCGCGGGGCGGGCGCCGGCGCCCAGGTGCGGTACGCCCGCCAGCGCATGCGCAGAGGCCACCAGTACCGCGCGCGGCCGCGGCAGCGCTGCACCCAGGCCGTCCAGCCAGCGACCGGTGGCGCTGTCCTCCAGCGCCAGCGTCGGCGCGCCGTGCGAGAGGAACAGGCTGGGCATCGTGACGGAACGGATCGGATCGGACATGCGCCCATGATGGCGTCGCCCGCTGCCGGGCACAGCTCGCACCGTGCGAATGGCCTGTTGCCCCGGGGGCAACAGCATCGGGTGCGAACAGGTCCTCTGGCACAATGCCGGGCTGTCTCGACGATCGCCTGCAGGAATCGACCCATGGCCCAGCACGACATCCGCTCCGCCCGCCGGCCCGCTCCGGATGCACCGATGGCGGCGATCGCCGACTACGTCGCCGATTTCGAGATCCGCTCGGAAGAGGCCTACGACACCGCGCGCCACGTGCTGATGGATTCGCTGGGCTGCGCCATGCTGGCGATGAAGTTTCCCGAGTGCGTCAAGCATCTCGGTCCGGTGGTGCCCGGTGCGACCATGGCCGGCGGCGTGCGTGTGCCGGGCACCAGCCACGAGCTGGACCCGGCGCAGGCGGCGTTCGCCATCGGCACGCAGATCCGCTGGCTGGACTTCAACGACACCTGGCTGGCGGCCGAGTGGGGCCACCCCTCCGACAACCTCGGTGCAATCCTGGCCGTGGCCGACTATCTCGCGCGGCGGGCGGCACGCGAGGGCGGTTCGAAGCCGACCCTGCGCGAGGTGCTGACCTGGGCGATCAAGGCGCACGAGATCCAGGGCGTCTACGCGCTGAAGAACAGCTTCAACCGCGTCGGCCTCGACCACGTGATCCTGGTGCGGCTGGCCTCCACCGCAGTGGCCACGCACATGCTGGGCGGCGACAAGGACGCCATCATCAGCGCGGTTTCGCACAGCTGGATCGACAACGGCGCCCTGCGCACCTACCGGCATGCGCCGAACACCGGCCCGCGCAAGAGCTGGGCCGCGGGCGACGCCTGTCGCCGTGCGGTGATCCACGCGTTGAACGCAGTCGACAAGGGCGTCGTGGGCTATCCCTCGGCACTGAGCGCCAGGACCTGGGGTTTCTACGACGTCGCCTTCGGCGGCAAGCCGTTCGAGTTCGAGCGCCTCTTCGGCAGCTACGTGATGGAAAACGTGCTGTTCAAGATCAGCTATCCCGCCGAGTTCCACGCGCAGACTGCGGTGGAATGCGCGCTGCGCCTGCATCCCGAGGTGGCGCACCGGCTGCAGGAAATCGAGCGCATCGAGATCGAGACCCAGGAAGCCGGCTGCCGCATCATCGACAAGACCGGGCCGCTGGCCAACTACGCCGACCGCGACCATTGCATCCAGTACATGGTGGCGGTGCCGCTGATCTGCGGCCGCCTCACCGCCGACGACTACGGCGACGCCGTGGCCGCCGACCCGCGCATCGACGCCCTGCGCGCCAGGATGACCGTGCGTGAGAACCCGCAGTTCACCCGCGACTACTTCGACCCCGACAAGCGCTACATCGGCAACGCCGTGCAAGTGTTTTTCAAGGACGGCAGTCACACGCGAAAGGTTTCGATCGACTACCCGATCGGCCATCGCAGGCGCCGGGGCGAGGGCCAGCCGGTGCTGCTGCGCAAGTTCGAGCAGGCCTTGCGCGGGCATCTGCCGGCGCGACGGGCGGACGCCATCCTGGCGCTGTGCGCCGATGCCGGGCGCTTCGACGCGCAACCGGTGGACCGGTTCATGGACCTGTTCGTTTTGTGATCCGGTTTTCACGCCAGGCTCGCGGGATTGACGCGAAACTGAACGGACGTGACGGAGTCGACGGAATTTGTTTGTTTTTTGCTAAGCTGGGAGCTGTTGCTGTCGGTTCACCGGCGGATCGGCAGGCAACGGAAACCGCGATCCGCGTGGCGCCGACGCCAGACCGAACGGGCGCATCATCAAACCTTGGGAGACTGCGATGAAAAGAAAGGGCCTCTACGCTCTGATCGCACTGGCTGTTGCAGGTGGCGGTATCGGCACCGCGCAGGCCGTGGATTACGGCAACTGGTACATCGCGCCGCGCCTCGGCGTGCTGGTGCCCGATTCCAAGCGCGACACCCAGAATTCCGTGCTGGGCGGCCTGGGAGTGGGCTTCTGGGCCACCCCCAATTTCGCGGTGGATCTCGAGTACACGCTCACCGACGCCAACTACAAGACCAGTTCTCCGTTCGCTACGCACAGCTGGCAGACGCAGAGCCTCGGTGTCACCGGACGCTATTTCTTCGGCGACCCCAAGGGTGACGGCTTTGCCGGCTGGCGTCCGTTCGTGGCCGGCGGCCTCGGCATGTACGGCTACGACGCCTTTATGACGCACGCCGGCTGGGGTCCGGGTTTCCTGGTCGGCGGCGGCGTGCAGCGCGCGCTGACCGACCGCGTGGCCCTGCGCGGCGAAATCGACTATCGCTGGAACCGCGACCGCGTGTCGCTGCCCACCACCAACAACTACGGTGACTGGGCCGCCACGCTGGGCCTGGTGATCTCGATGGCGCCCCCGCCCCCACCTCCGCCTCCGCCCCCGCCGCCTCCGCCTCCGCCTCCTCCGCCCCCGCCGCCGCCGCCGCCTCCGGCCCCGGCTGCGCACCAGGTGGTCATCGAACTGCGCGGCGTGCACTTCCAGTTCGCGCGGCCGATGCCCGGCCAGACCGACATCAACGGCATCCTCGAAAAGCCGGTCGCCGATTCGGAAGCCATTCTCAAGCAGGCCGCCGACACGCTGAAGCGCTACCCCGACATGCAGGTGCAGATCGATGGCTACACCGACTCGATCGGTTCGCAGGCCTACAACCTGAAGCTGTCCGACCGGCGTGCCGAGTTCGTGAAGAACTACCTGATCGCCCACGGCGTGTCCGCATCGCAGATCGTCGGCGTCAAGGGCTTCGGCAAGGACGACCCGGTCGCGAGCAACTCGACGGCCGACGGCCGTGCGCGCAACCGCCGCGTGGAGTTCAAGGTTCAGAATCCGAACCAGATGCAGCAGTAATTGCGGCCGTCCGCACTGCAGAACGAGGCCCGGCGCAAGCCGGGCTTCGTTTTTGGCCGGGCGTGGCATGACACGTCGACCGGGAAAGGACGGCCCGGGCGTGGATATGGGGGCGAGGGGAATCTTCGCGGGCTCCCGGGCGTGCCTGCCGCCGGCCGGCAATCCGAGACATCCATCCTGCGGCAGCGCTGCGCAACCGGCTTGTGAGCCGGTGGCATGGCGACCGGCAGGGACGTTAGTACTGCTGTGCCGCACGGCAATTCCACCGTGGCGTGCGGCACGTGCCGGGCTACACTGCGCGCCATGTCCGTGATGCCGCACATCCCCGCATCCACGCCCTGCATCGGCGTCTGCCGGCTCGATCGCGACAACCTGTGCATGGGCTGCCGGCGCAGCCTGGGCGAGATCGCCGGATGGTCACGCATGAGCGAGGCCGAGCGGCTGCGCCTGATGCGCGAGGTGCTGCCGCTGCGTCGCATCGAGGCGCGGCGTGCCTGACGACGGGCTGCTGCGGGTGCTGCATCCGCTGCGGCAGCCGCCGCGGCCGCCGGGCTGGAATCACGCCGAACTGGCCGGCCTGCTGGAGGATGCGCCGCTGGCGCCGGCGGCGGTACTGCTGGCGCTGCGTCCCGCGGGGGACGGCACGCAGGTGCTGTTCACGCGGCGCGTGGCGCATCTGCGCCAGCATGCGGGGCAGGTGAGTTTCCCCGGCGGCCGCTGCGATCGGGAAGATGCCGGCGCGCTGGCCACGGCGCTGCGCGAGAGCGAGGAGGAGATCGGTCTGACCGCCGCGCAAGTGCGGCCCATCGGTTATCTGGACTGCTTCGACACCATCAGCGGCTACTGCGTCACGCCGGTGGTGGCGCGCATCGCGCCCGGCTTCGTGGCGCGGCCCAACCCGGACGAGGTGGCCGAGGTGTTCGAAGTGCCGCTGGCCTGGTTGCGCGAGCCGGCCAACCATATCGCGCGCCGCGTCGAGTACCGCGGTCACATGCGCACCCTGCACGAGTTCAACTACGGCCCGCACCGCATCTGGGGCGCCACCGCCGGCATCTTGCTCAACCTGCTGCAGCGCCTGGAGCCCTGACCATGTCCGATCTGCTGCTCGATGCCGCTGCGTTGGCCGCACTGTCGGCCGGTGCCGCACTGGTCGTCGACTGCCGCCACGACCTGGGGGATCCGGAGGCCGGCACGCGTGCCTATGCCGCCGGCCACGTGCCTGGCGCCGTGCATGCGCATCTCGATCGCGACCTCTCCGATCTGTCGCGCAGGGCCGAGGGTCTGGGCCGGCACCCGCTGCCCGCCGCGTCCGCGTTCATCGGACGGCTGTCGCACTGGGGCTGGCGGCCCGGACTGCCGGTGGTCGCCTACGACGCGCACGCCGGCGCGATCGGCGCGGCGCGGCTGTGGTGGATGTTGCGCCTGTTGGGTCAGCCGGCGGCGGTACTCGACGGCGGCTGGTCCGCGTGGGCGGCTGCGGGCCTCCCGCAGCAGCGGGAGACCCCCGCTCCGCGCACACCGCGCCCCGCTGCCCTGGTTTTCACGCGCGATTTCGATTCGCACGCCATCGTCGATACGCCCGAGCTCGAGCGCAGCATACGCGACGGCAGTGTCTGCATCGTCGATGCACGCGCTCCCGAGCGCTATCGCGGCGAGGTCGAACCGATCGATCCCAAGGCCGGCCACATCCCCGGCGCGCGCAACCGCCCGTTCGCGCACAACCTCGATGCCGGCGGCCGCTTCAAGCCGCCCGCGCAGTTGCGCGCCGAGTGGCAGGCGCTGCTGGGCGGCACCGATCCCGCACGCGTGGTGCACAGTTGCGGTTCCGGCGTGTCCGCCTGCCACAACCTGCTGGCCATGGAACTCGCCGGTCTTGCCGGCTCGCGCCTGTACGCGCCCTCGTGGAGCGGCTGGGTGAGCGATGCAAGGCGGGCGGTCGAGGCCGGTTGAGGTGCCGCGGATCCGGCTGCCGGGTACGGACGGCGGCGGGCGCGGAATGCGGGAGGCGCCGGCGACAGCGCCGCGCCGTTGCATCGTGCCTGACCCGCAGGCCACATCGAAGCGATAGACCGGGAACGGTGTCGTTCCATCGCGGTTTCCGTCACTGCCGCCCCGAGTGCTTCTGTGACAGCAGGCAGGGCATCCGCCGAACAGGATCCGGAAGCCGGTGCGGAAGCATCGAGTCCGCCATCGTGGCCCGGATTCCGGGGATGGTCCTGTCCGGAGGGGTCGCTGCATACTTGCGGCAACGGACTCCGCTCTGGAACACATGATGGCCCACGGCATCCTGCGGGCACCGACGAGTTGTTGCACCTGGCCACGGAGATGGCCGGTATCGCCGTCTGGGAGTACGACTTCGTCACGAACACCATGACGCGGTCGGCCAACCACAACGGCCTGTACAGGCATCGCCCGGAGCTCGATGGCGCTCAGGCCAGGCCGGCCTGCTTCATCACTTCGGCGGCGTAGTCCTCCACCACCTTCTCGATGCCCTCGCCCACAGCCAGGCGCTGGAACTGCAGCACCTCGGCGCCGGCGGCCCTCAGCACGGCCTCCACGGTCTGCTCGGTATCGAGCACGTAGGGCTGGCCGTAGAGCGTGTTCTCGTTGACGATCTTGGCGATCTTGCCGGAGACGATCTTCTCGAGGATCGCGGCTGGCTTGGACTTGTCCTTCCCGGGCATCCGTGCCAGTTCGATCTCTTTCTCCTTGGCGATGAACGCGGCCGGCACGTCACCGGGTTTGTTGTAGGGCGGGTTCATGGCGGCCACATGCATGGCGACGCCGCGCGCCAGCTCCTCGCTGCCGCCGCGCAGCTCGACCAGCACGCCGATGCGCGCGCCGTGCACGTAGGCGGCCACGGTGTGCGCGCTGTCGACGCGCGTCAGGCGCCGCACCTGCACGTTCTCGCCCACCTTGGCGATGACCGCGGCACGCGCTTCCTCCACGGTCTCTCCGCCGGGCAGCCGGACCGTCTTCAGTGCCTCGGCGTCGCCGGCACCGGAGGCCAGCGCGGCCTGCGCCACGGCGGCGGCGAAGGCGACGAAGTTCTCGTCCTTGGCCACGAAGTCGGTTTCCGAGTTGATCTCGACCAGCACCGCCCTGCCGCCCTGTCGGGCCACGGCGATGCGGCCCTCGGCGGCGACGCGGCCGGCCTTCTTGTCGGCCTTGGCCAGGCCCTGCTTGCGCAGCCACTCGGCGGCGGTGTCGATATCGCCGGCGTTTTCGGTCAACGCCTTCTTGCATTCCATCATGCCGGCGCCGGTGCGCTCGCGCAGTTCCTTGACCGTCTGTGCGGTGATCTGCATGCGTGTTTCCTCTGATTGCGGATGCCCGCGCGCCAGTGTGCGCGCGGGCAGAGGCAGCGGTGTGACGCTGCGCTTACTCGGGGGCGGCTTCGCCACCGCGCTCGCGGCCGCGGCCGGCGCGCGGGGCACGGGTGTCGCGGCGCTCGCCGGGCTTGCCGGCGTTGCGGCGCGGCGGGGCCTTGCGGCGCGGCGCGTCCTCGTCCTTGGCCACCGGGTTGCCGGCGGCGTCGAGTTCGACGAATTCGTTCTCGTCGCCCTGTGCGGCGGCCGGTGCGGCGGATTTGCCCTCCAGGATGGCGTCGGCGGCAGCGCGCGCGTACAACTGCACGGCGCGAATGGCGTCGTCGTTGCCGGGGATGGCGTAATCGACCAGCGCCGGGTCGTAGTTGGTGTCGATCACGGCCACCACCGGGATGCCCAGCTTCTTGGCTTCCAGCACGGCGATGTTCTCGTAGCCGATATCGATCACGAACAGCGCATCGGGCAAGCGGCCCATGTTCTTGATGCCGCCCAGGGATTTCTCGAGCTTCTCGCGCTCGCGGCGCAGGCGCAGCACTTCGTGCTTGACCAGCTTCTCGAAGCGGCCGTCGGTTTCCATGGCCTCCAGTTCCTTGAGGCGCGCCACGGACTGCTTGACGGTGCGGAAGTTGGTCAGCGTGCCGCCCAGCCAGCGCTGCGCCACATAGGGCATGCCGCAGCGCGCGGCCTCGGCTTCGACGGCTTCGCGTGCCGAGCGCTTGGTGCCCACGAACATCACCGTGCCGCGCTTCTGCGCCACGCCGGAGAGGAAGTTCATGGCGTCGCCGAACAGCGGCAGGGTCTTCTCGAGATTGATGATGTGAATCCTGCCGCGGGCGCCGAAAATGTACGGGCCCATCTTGGGATTCCAATAGCGCGTCTGGTGGCCGAAATGCACGCCGGCTTCCAGCATCTGGCGCATGGTGACTTGAGGCATGGTGTACTCCGGGTGGGCCGTCTGGCCCGTAGGGTTGGGACTTCCACGCATCCCCCGTCCGACCCTGGTGGCGGCGTTCCGGACGGCGTCGCGACGGGGCGCGGCGCATGCGGATCGCAACCCGACAGGGCACCCCGGAGCGGGTGCCGATGCGTGTGCGGATTGGGCCTTGCGGCCGGACGAGCGGCGCCGCGAGCGGCTACACTCGTGCTGTAGCAGCCCCATGCGGGCGCTGCAAAGCCTTGAAATGTTAGCGGGTCTCCCGCATGGATGGCAAGTGATGCGTTCCCCCGACAAAACCCAGGCGGTGCTGCCCAAAAGCCTCGCCGACATCGAGAAAATGCGCGCGGCCGGCCGCCTGGCAGCCGAAGTGCTGGCCATCCTCAAGCCGCACGTGCGCCCCGGCGTCAGCACCGAGGAGCTGGACCGCATCGCCTACGAGCACATCGTCAACGTGCAGAAAGCCATCCCGGCCAACGTCGGCTACCGCGGCTTTCCCAAGACGCTGTGCACCTCGGTCAACCACGTGATCTGCCACGGCATACCCAGTCCGTCCAAGACCCTCAAAGACGGCGACATCCTCAACATCGATATCACCGTCATCAAGGACGGCTGGCACGGCGACACCAGCCGCATGTACTTCGTCGGCACGCCCAGCGTGCTGGCGCGGCGACTGGTGGAGACCACGCACGCGGCGATGATGGCCGGCATCCGCGCGGTGCGTCCCGGCGCCACCCTGGGCGACATCGGCCATGCGGTGCAGCAGGTGGCTGAGGCGGCGGGCTACGCGGTGGTGCGCGAGTACTGCGGGCACGGCATCGGCCGCGTTTACCACGAGGATCCGCAGGTGCTGCATTACGGCAAGCCCGGCACCGGGCTGCGTCTGGAGCGCGGCATGACCTTCACCGTCGAGCCGATGGTCAACGCCGGCAAGGCGCACACGCGGCTGCTGCCGGATGGCTGGACGGTGGTGACCAAGGACCACTCGCTGTCGGCGCAGTGGGAGCACACCGTGGCCGTGACCGAGAACGGCTTCGAGATCCTCACGCCCTGGCCCGACGCGGCTTGAGAACCCGCGAACGAATCCCTTGCCTGCCGCGGCTGCCCCTGAGCGCGCCCCATTACGTCACCGGGGCCACGAAAACCGCTTGCGTAGACCGGGCGATGCGCGCGGTTTTCCGCGCCCGGCGCCTTGCCGGGCCCGCCCGTGGCCAGCCTCGCGACGGCAGGGGATTCATCCACAGGTTCTGAGCCGCGCCGTGCGCGCGGTGCGCGGCGCGGCGCCGTGACCCGGGCCGAAGCCGCGATTCCCGCGCCGCCGCGGCTGCCGCTCGCGCTGCCGCGCAGCGGCCTGTCCGATGAGGCGCGCTTGGCGCTGCGCCAGCTGCTCGAGGATCACGCGCGTGCGCTGGCGCTGGCGTTCGCCGCCGGCGCCGAGGCGCGCGTGCTGGCGGCGGCGCGCGCCGAACTGGTCAGCCGCGTCGTGGCGCAAGTGTGGACGCTGCATCTGGGGGCGCCCGCCGGCCTGGCCCTGTTCGCGCAGGGCGGGTTCGGGCGCGGGCGCCTGTTTCCGCATTCCGATGTCGATCTGTTGGTGCTGACGCAGGGCGATTCCGCGCCGTCCTCGCGCGGACTGGAGCGCGTGTTCGCGGTGCTCTGGGATCTGGGCCTGAAACCCGCCCAGGCGGTGCGCACGCAGGCCGGGCAGCGTGCCCTGGCCGCGCAGGATCTCAGCGTGTTCACCGCCATGCTGGAGGCGCGCTGGCTGGCTGGCGACGCGGCGTTGGTCGCGGCACCGGCACGGCTGGCGCAAGACGAAGAACTGTGGCCGCTGCCCGCATTTCTGGATGCGCGCCGCGCCGAGCAGGCGCAGCGTCGCGCGCGTCGCGGCGATGACAGTTACCGCCTCGAACCCGATCTCAAGGACGGCCCCGGCGGTCTGCGCCACCTCGACATGCTGTACTGGCTGGGCCTGCGCATGGGCGCACCGGCCACGCTGGCGGGCCTGGTCGTGGCCGGTCTGCTCGATGCCGCGGCCGCGCATGAGCTGGATGCCGCCGAGGCGCTGCTGGCACGCGACCGCTACGCCCTGCACCTGCTGGCCGGTCGTGCCGAGGAGCGCCTGCTGTTCGAGCACCAGCGCGCGCTGGCACGGCAGCTGGGGTATCGCGACGCTGCCGACGCGCTGGCCGTGGAGCGCTTCATGCAGGGTTACTACCGCGCCGCCGCCAGCGTGGCGGCGCTGGTCGACGAAGCGGTGGCGCGGCTGGACGCGCGCCAGCATCCGCCGCCGCCCGCCGCACCGCTGGATGGGCACTGGCAACGGCGCGGCGCGGCGCTGGAGCCGCGCGATCCCGGCCTGATCGCGCGGCGTCCCGCGGCCCTGCTCGAAGGCGCGCGCTGGCTGGATGCGGATGCCGGCATCCAGCATTTCAGCGCCGAGACCGCGCGCGCCGCGCGCGCCGTGCTGCATGAAGCCGTGCTGGAGGATGCGCTGGCGCGCGACCCCGATGCCCTGCGCGCATTCGACCGGCTGCTGCAGCGCGGCGCCGCCGCGCCGGCGGCGCTGACCGCGCTGGCGCGTATCGGCGCGCTGGGCGCGCTGATCCCGGCCTTCGCCACGGTCAGCGGACGCATGCAGTACGACCTGTTCCACATCTATACCGTGGACGAGCACACCTTGCGTGTGCTGGCGCAACTGGCCGCCTTCGCGGCGCCCGCCGCTGCCGAGCAGTTCGCGCTGGCGCACGCCTTGTGGGCGCGGCAGCGCGCGCTGCCGGTGCTGTTGCTGGCGGCGCTGTTTCACGACATCGCCAAGGGCCGTGGCGGCGACCACAGCGTGCTGGGCGAGGACGAGGTGCGCGGCTTCGCGCGGCAACTGGGCTGGCCGCAGGAAGACATCGAGGACGTGTGCTTTCTGGTGCGCGAGCACCTGCTGCTCAGCCAGACCGCGCAGCGCCAGGACATCGGCGATCCGCAGGTGGTGGCCCGCTTCGCCGCGCGCGTGGGCAGCGTGACGCGGCTGGAGATGCTGTACCTGCTGACCGTGGCCGACATCATCGGCACCAGCCCCAGTCTGTGGAACGGCTTCAAGGACCGCCTGCTGGCCGATCTCTACCACGCCGCGCGGCGGGTACTCAGCGGCGATGCCGACGCCGCCGACGCCGCCGCCCTGGCCGCGCGCTGCCGCGCGCAGGCGCTGGCGCTGCTGACCGGGCAGGGACATCCGGCTGCATCGGTGGCGGCGCTGTGGCAGGACTTTCCCGAGGCCGCCTTCGTGCGCCAGCAGCCCGAGCAGGTGGCCTGGCAGAGCGCCGCGCTGCTGGCCGCCGCCGCGACACTGCCGGTCGTGGCCGCGCAGGCGAACTCGGTGCGCGGCGGGCTGGAGCTGTTTTTCCTGGCGGCCGACCGCGATGGTCTGTTCGCCACCGTCACCGCGGCGCTGGAGCGCGAGGGCTACTCGGTGCAGGAGGCGCGCATCCTGGGCACGCCCAGCGGCCGCGCGCTGGACAGCTTCGTGCTGCTGGACGCGCACGGCGGCGCCGGCAGCGCCGAGCGCGCCGCCCATCTGTGCGCGCGCCTCGAGGCGGCGCTGCGTTCGGCGCGGCGCCCGCGCGCGCAGCGCAGCCTGCCGCGCCGGCTGCGGCACTTCCAGCGCGCGCCGCGCATCCGTTTCGAGGCGGCCGACAATCCGGCCCGCACCCGCCTGGCACTGCGCGCCAGCGACCGCCCCGGCCTGCTGGCCGACATCGCCGAAGCCTTTCTCGAATGCGCGGTGCGCGTGCATGATGCGCGTATCGCCACCTTCGGCGACCGCGCCGAGGATTACTTCGAATTGAGCGACCGCAGCGACCGCGCCCTGGACGATGCCGCCCGCGCGCGGCTGGCGCACATGCTCGAACAGCGCCTGGGCGCGCCCGAACCCACCGCAGGTATCCGCTGATGCACGCACTGCAAGACGCCATCGAGAACGCCTGGGCCGACCGCGACCGGCTCGACGCGCACGCCATCGAGACCGGCCTGCTGCCCGTGCTGGAGCAGGTTCTGGACCAGTTGGAGCGCGGCGCGGTGCGCGTGGCCGAGCCGGACGGACACGGCGGCTGGCGCGTCAACACCTGGCTGAAGCAGGCGGTGCTGCTGTACTTCCGCGCGCACGGCAGCCGGCGCATGGAGGGCGGCGCCATGGCCGCCTGGGACAAGGTGCCGCTGCGCTTCGCGCAGGCCGGTGACGGCGAGTTGCGCGCGCTGGGCGCGCGCGTGGTGCCGGGCGCGCTGGTGCGCCGCGGCGCCCACATCGGCAAGGACGCGGTGCTGATGCCGAGCTATCTCAACATCGGCGCTCACGTAGGCGCCGGCACGATGATCGATACCTGGGCCACGGTGGGTTCCTGCGCGCAGATCGGCGCGCGCGTGCATCTGTCCGGCGGGGTCGGCATCGGCGGCGTGCTGGAGCCCCTGCAGGCCGCGCCCACCATCATCGAGGACGACTGCTTCATCGGCGCGCGCTCGGAGGTGGTCGAGGGCGTGATCGTCGAGCGCGGCAGCGTGATCGGCATGGGCGTGTTCCTGGGCCAGAGCACGCGCATCTACGACCGCGCCAGCGGCACGGTGCACTACGGCCGCGTGCCCGCCGGCAGCGTGGTGGTGGCCGGCAGCCTGCCCGCCGCCGACGGCAGCCACAGCCTGTATGCGGCGGTCATCGTCAAGCAGGTGGACGCGAAGACGCGCGCCAAGACCGCCATCAACGAGCTGCTGCGCGCATGAACATCACCCTGTACGGATTGCCCAACTGCGATACCTGTCGCAAGGCGCGCAACTGGCTGGATCGCCGCGGCATCGCGTATGCGTTCGTGGACTACCGCACGCAGCGGCCCGAACCGGACACCCTGCGCGACTGGGCGCGCCAGGCCGGCGGCTGGGACAAGCTGGTGAACAAGTCCGGCCCGACCTGGCGCAACCTGCTGCCGCAGCGCAAAAGCCCGTCCAGCGATCCGGAATGGACGCTGCTGATCCGCGAGCATCCCGCGCTGCTGCGCCGCCCGCTGGTGCTGCGCGATGGTGCGTTGCTGGGCGCCGGCTTCAGCGATCCACGGTTCGGCGGCTGGTTCAACGGCGGCGCAGGCTGACCAGCCGCACCCGCGGCGCGGTGCATGCCGCGGCCGCCGATGCGGCACTGGGTGCCGGCGGCCGGTGCGATTACAGTGCCGTCTTGGGGGGTGCACGGAGCGGTGCCATGCCGGTGTATCGCATCCTCAGCTTCGATGGCGGCGGCCTGCGCGGCGTGGTAGCCGCGGTGCTGCTGCAGCGCCTGCAACAGGCCCGGCCGGCCCTGCTGGCCGAGGTCGCGCTGATGGCCGGCACTTCCACCGGCGGCCTGCTGGCGTTGGGCCTGCGCAGGGGGCTGACGCCGGCGCAGTTGCGCGCGCTGTACCTGGACCGCGGTGCCGCCATCTTCGATGCGGGGCCGTGGCGGCGCCTGCGCAGCCTGGGCCAGGTCATCGGCGCGCGCTATCCGGCCGAACCGCGCGCGGCGGTGCTGCAGGCCCTGCTGGGGGCCGACACCCGGCTCGACCAGCTCGGCGGCGCGGTGCTGATCACCAGTTTCGACTTGGATCCGGAAACCGCGGATCCGTTGCGCCGCGACTGGAAGCCCAAGCTGTTCCACAACCTGCCGGGCAGCGACAGCGACGGCGCCGCGTGGGTGTGGGAGGTGGCCATGGCCACCAGCGCCGCGCCGACGTTCTTCCCCAGCTTCGACGGCTACGTGGACGGCGGCGTGTACGCCAACAATCCGGCGATGTGCGCGCTGGCGCAGACGCAGGATCCGCGCACGGGCGGGCCGGTGCCCTGGGAGTCGATCCGCCTGCTGTCGCTGGGCACCGGCAGCGCGCGGCGCGTGGTGCCCGGCAGCACGCTGGACTGGGGTTACGCGCAATGGGCGCCCAGGCTGATCGAGCTGATGATGGACGGCGTTTCCGGCATCGCCGACTACCAGTGCCGCATGATGCTGGGCGGCGACCAGTACTTCCGCTATGCGCCGTATTTCCCGCCCGGCCACAACGTCGGCATGGACGACGTGGAGGCGTTGCCCTGGCTGGTGCAGTGGGCCGAGTCGCTGCCGCTGGCGTCGCTGCTGGACTGGCTGGATGCGGCGTGGGGGTAGGGCGCCGGCGCGGCGCGGCGCGGCTTCCGCGCGGTGCGCCTACGCCGTCCGGTTCAGCGGGCTGCGCACGCCCCCGCACCGCGGTTGAGCACGTGCGTGTAGATCATCGTGGTGGACACGTCCTGGTGGCCCAGCAACTCCTGCACCGTCCTGATGTCATAGCCGGTCTCGATGAGGTGTGTGGCAAACGAATGCCGCAGCGTGTGCGCACTCAGCGGCTTGTCGATGCCGGCCCGATTGCGCGCCGACTTCAGCGCACGCGCCAGAATCGCATCGTCGAAATGATGGCGGCGCATCGTGCCGTCCAGCGGATCGACCGCGCGCTGCACGGATGGAAACGAGAACTGCCAGCCGAATTCGCGCGCGGCGCGTGGATACTTGCGTGCCAGCGCGTGCGGCAGACGCGTGGCCGAGGTGGCCGAAGCCGCGACTCGCGAGATTCATCCCTGAAGCGCATCTCCAGTCGGCTTCCTGCCTCCTCACTCGCCCGGCGCACGCGATGCGCTTCAACGCATCGCGTCATCGCGCCGGTCTCGACCTTGCCGCCCTTGCCGTGACGCACGGTGATCTCGCGGCGTGCCCATTTCCCGCGGCTGGCGCATGCCATGGGCCAGAATGAAACATCGCACCCAGCTCGTAAGCTTCCTCGGTATGCAGGGACAAACCCAGCCGGCGCATGCGGGCACGCATCACATCGAGCAGGAGCGGCGGCGGCGTGGTGCCGGGCGCACTTGCAGGTGCGGATTCGGGGTGGGAGGATGCCGGCATCGTGATCGCTGCGGTGGGGAAAAGGCTGCGAGATCAGGCGGCGGTTTTAGGCGGCGCGATGGTTGGAAGCAGTTGATTCATGTAGGGCGGCTCTGATCGCCGGCGTCCGTACGCACGAATTAGGCGGTGGAACCAGGCTCCACTCCGCAACCGAATAATAGTTGGGCCATGAATTACTTTCTACCGGAGGGCTATGTCATGGGTCGCACTCTTGCTCTGTTGTACGGTGTGGTTTGCTATTTGATCTTTTTCGCAACATTTCTCTACGCGATTGGATTCGTCGGTAATCTGGTTGTGCCGAAGTCGATTGATTCTGGCACACCGGGTTCGTTTGGTCAGGCATTGCTGATCGATGCGCTGCTGCTCGGCGTCTTCGCCGTCCAGCACAGCGTCATGGCGCGGCCAGCCTTCAAGCGTTGGTGGACGCGGTTCGTTCCACAGCCAGTCGAACGCAGCACTTATGTTTTGCTGTCAAGCCTCGCATTGATTCTGCTCTACTGGCAATGGCAGCCGATGAATGGAGTAGTCTGGACGGTCGAGAACGTCGCGGCGCGCAATGTCTTGTGGGTGCTCTTCTGGATAGGCTGGGTAATTGTGCTGATCGGCACCTTCTTAATTAATCACTTCGATCTGTTCGGCCTGCGCCAGGTCTATCTGAATATGAAAGGTCAGGAGTACACCAATATCGGTTTCAGGACACCGTTTCTTTATAAATTGGTACGGCACCCGATCATGTTGGGCTTCATCGTCGCGTTTTGGGCGACGCCACACATGTCGGCCGCCCATCTGCTTTTCTCCGTCGCCACGACTGCTTATATCCTGATTGCCCTCCAGTTCGAGGAGCGCGATCTGGTGAGGTATCACGGCGCTGCGTACGAACAGTATCGCCGACGGGTTTCGATGATCCTCCCGTTTCCCAAGAAAAAGTGAGCGACTGGCCTAATCGTCCAGTCGACACGGACGCCGCGGTCGCAGCACGCTGCGGTCACGGCGCCGATTACCGGGAACGTTGGACGGCCCTATGGCAATCGGCACTCTCACATGACGCGGCCCCTTCGATATTCCATCAACGTCACATTGGACGGGTGCTGCGATCATCGTGCAATCGTGCCGGACGAAGACTTGCACCGCCACGCGGCCGAGAACCTCGCCCAGGCCGATGCCCTCCTGTTTGGCCGGGTGACTTACGAAATGATGGAGGCAGCATGGCGGTCGCCGGCGCAGACGGGAGCGAGGCCTGATTGGATGGAGCCCTGGATGGAACCCTTCGCCCGTACGATCGACGCGGCAAAGAAGTACGTCGTGTCGAGCACCCTGGACCGGGTCGACTGGAATGCGCAGCTCGTGCGCGGCGATCTGGGGAAGGCCGTTCAGCAGCTCAAGCGGGAGTCGGGCAAGGGATTGTTCGTGGGAGGCGTAAAGCTCGCGCAGGCGTTGGCGGAGCTGGGATTGATCGATGAGTACGAGTTCGTCGTGCATCCCAGGCTAGCGGGCCATGGGCCGACGTTGTTCGCGGGGCTATCGAAGCGTATCGACTTGAAGCTCGTAAGCCGGCTGGAGTTCGGCTCGGGGGCGGTGGCGATGCGGTATGTGCCGAGAAGGTCGCCATCGGACCTGTAACCCGAGTCGCCCGCTCCGCGCGCTGGCCGCCCTCAGGGCGGGCCGCATCCAGGAGGTACCCGTCAGACGTGGCCACCCGGAAGGGGACCGCGCCAGCGGCGGCCAAGGCACCGGGCGACAGCTTAAGCACAGTCCGTCGGGCCCGAAGGTGAGGAGGAGCCTCGCGATGACCATCGTCATTACCGCCTTTGAACGGTCGCCCGATGGCGGCAAGGGACTGGCACGTGATACGCGCGTTCGCTGGGCGCTCGAAGAAGCGGGTCAACCCTACGAGGTCCGCCTTGTTTCGTTTCGTGCGATGAAGGAACCCGCGCATCTGGGCCTGCATCCTTTCGGCCAGATTCCAACCTATGAAGAAGGCGATCTCGCCCTGTTCGAGACCGGCGCGATCGTCTTCCATATCGCCGAGCGTCATGCGGGCCTGCTGCCGGACGATGCCAATGCCCGGGCACGCGCGATCGCATGGATGTTTGCCGCGCTCAACACCGTGGAGCCGCCGATCCTTGAACTCGCAAACGCCAGACTTCTGGAGGGCGACCAGCCCTGGAGCAAGGAACGCCTGCCTCTGGTCGAGGATCGCGTCCGCAATCGGCTGGGCCAACTTTCTGCTCGCCTGAGCGCTGCCGACTGGCTCGATGGTGCGTTCAGCGCGGGCGACCTGATGATGGTGTCGGTGCTGCTCAGGCTGAAATCATCGGGCATTCTGGACGAATTTCCGAACCTGGCTGCCTATGTCGCCCGTGGCGAAGCGCGGCCCGCATACAGGCGGGCTTTCGCCGCCCAATTGGCGATCAACGCCGGCAAGCCACCAGCCGGCTGATTGAGTGCCGTCCTGGGCTCGATATCGTCATCCGAGTTTTCGTTGCGTTGCCTGCCGAAGGGAAACCAGCCGAACTTCATCACGAACTCAGGATGAGGTGATGCCCGACCCTTCGCTCGGGCGGACTGTCGCAATTGCTCCTCGCTCGCCGGACCCACCACGACAGGCCATCGCCGCGCGGGTCTGAGCCCTGCGCTACATTGTCTCCGGCCGCGCGTGTCTCCGACCGCACGGCGGCGGACCCGGCGCGCTCGTGCGCCAGGCCGCAAAGTGCAGGAGCAACGACATGAAGCCATTCACTCTCATTGCTGCCCTGGTATTCGGACTGGTCGCACTGCTGCAGATGCTGCGCTTGATCCTGGGGTGGCCGGTTGTCGTCAACGGTTTCGCTATTCCCCTCTGGGCAAGTGCAGTCGCATGCCTGGTCGCGGCAGTGCTGGCGGTGATGGTCTGGCGGGAGGCCCGCCGGTGAGTTTGTGACCTGGCGTTCGAGAGTTGCGGCCCGAGCCTTCGTCGCGCCCGACGCGCTGCGGCGGGCTTCATCCGCTTCCGCGTGCGGGCGAACCCGGCGCCGGCCGTCCCTGGCGCCTGCGTTGGCATTCGCGAGGATGACCCTCGCGTCATGAACACCGATCACCCGAGTGCCCCCATGCATCTGGCACCTCTCATTTGCCATAAGAGACTTCCCGTCAACGCCGCGTGCTTGAGGCTCTTGCCTTGAGCTTTCGGGCCATGGCTGGTCATCGTGTTGTCCTCTTTGCTGCGTCGTGCGTGTCAGTGCGGTGCGGTGATACAACGG
>JAJYTG010000064.1 GCA_021793195.1 Pseudomonadota bacterium | reverse complement strand
CCGGCGATTTCGCCGTGATCGGCAATACCCTGCAGATCGTCGGCGAGACCCTGGCCGAAGCCGCCGACATCCGCGCCGGCGAGCGGGTGCTCGATGTCGCCGCCGGCAACGGCAATGCCAGTCTGGCTGCAGCGCGCCGCCATGCCGACGTCACCGCCATCGACTACGTGCCCGCGCTGCTGGACAAGGGCGCCGCGCGCGCCGCGGCCGAAGGCCTGCAGGTGCGCTTCGAGGTGGCCGATGCCGAAGCCCTGCCCTACGCCGATGCCGCATTCGACGCGGTGCTGTCCACTTTCGGCGCGATGTTCGCGCCGCAGCATGAGCGCTGCGCCGGGGAGATGCTGCGCGTGCTGCGCGGCGGCGGGCGCATCGGCCTGGCCAACTGGACGCCGGAAGGATTCATCGGCCAGCTGTTCGGCGTGGTCGGCCGCCACGTACCGCCGCCGGCGGGCGTGGCCTCGCCGGCGCTCTGGGGCACCGAAGCGCACCTCGCCACCCTGTTCGGCGCGCAGGCACAGGGCATGCAGATCCGCCGCAAACAGTTCAACTTCCGCTACCGCTCGCCGGGCCACTGGCTGCAGGTGTTCCGCGACTGCTACGGACCCGTGCAGAAGGCGTTCGAGGCGCTGCCGGAGAGCGGCCGACACGCGCTGGCCGAGGACATCACCGCGCTGCTGGCGAAGTTCAACACCGGCGGGTCCGGTTCGCTGGTGGTTCCGGGCGAATACCTGGAAGTCATCATCACCCGGCGCGGCAAGCGCCGCGCCTGACGGCCCGCGACGCCGGCCGCGAAGGCTCTTTTTCCGACACGAACGCGAGCGACATCATGCACATTGCCAAAGACAAGATCGAAGTGAAGATGCAGGTTCCCGGCGTCGTCATCCGCCAACACAGGAACTTCGGGGATGCACGCGGACTGGGCGGGTTCGCCTGCGAATATTTCAGTCTCGACGCCGGCGTCGACACCACGCCGCTGTTCCGTGGTCTGCAGGGCAATGCCTGCCAGTCACCGCACTGGGGCTACGTCCTGCGCGGACAGCTCACCACCACCGACGGCGCCGGAGTGCAGGAAACGGTCCGCGCGAACGACCTGTTCTATTGGCCGCCCGGACACAACGTCCGCGTCGATGCCGACGCCGAGATCGTGATGTTCAGTCCGCAACACGAACACGGGATCGTCATCGAGCACCTGCTCGGCCAGACCGCGCGCTGAACGAGCCGCGGTGCGGACGCGCCGACGGCGCCGCGACGGTGCCGCGCTCCGCCGAGGGCAGGTCTTCCGCGCCGTCGCGCAGCGGCGGCACGCCCGGCCGGCCCGCACCGGTTCACGGAACCGGCGCGGACTGCCGCTTCAGCGGCGCTGCAGCTTGGAGAGCAGGCTCAGCATCTCCAGGTACAGCCACACCAGGGTCACGATCAGGCCGAAGGCACCGAACCATTCCATGCCCTTCGGCGCACCGGCGGCGGCGGCCTGTTCGATGGAGTCGAAATCCACTAGCAGGTTGAATGCCGCGACCCCCACCACCAGCAGGCTGAAACCGATGCCCAGCGGGCTGGCGCTGTTGATCAGTCCGATGTGGCCGCCGAAAAAGCCCATGACCATGTCGACCAGGTAGATCAGCGCGATGCCGCCGGTGGCCGCGAACACGCCCATGCGCAGTTTCTGCGTCACCGGGATGATGCCGCTGCGGTACAGGAACAGCATCACCGCCATCACGCCGAAGGTCAGCGCCACGGCGGTGACCACGATGCCCGGGTAGCTGAGGTCGAAGATGGCCGAGATGCCGCCGACGACGAAGCCCTCGGCGATGGCGTACAGCGGCGCGGTGAACGCGATGTAGCGCTTGGCGAAGACCGAGGCCAGCGCCAGCACCAGGCCGCCGATCAGGCCGCCCATCACGAACGGACCCACCGCGGCCATGGCGGCGGCGACGCCCTGCTTGCCGCCCAGCGCCAGCGCGGCGTCGAAACGCAGCCAGGTCCAGCCGGCGGTCAGCACCACCAGCGCCAGCAGGATCGCGGTCTTGCCGATCGTGCCGTTGACGGTCATGCGCTCGCCCTGGGCCAGGGCGAGGTCTTCGAATTGATTGGGGCGCAGCAGCGGATTGCCGGCAGCCATCGGGTGACTCCAGTGGGATGGTCCAGGCGCGCATGATCGCACCGGAACGCCTGCGGGCCCAAGAGCCCGCGATTACGAAATCGCAAGTGCGGCCACGGTTCAGGCCAGGGCGTCGGCCGCGGCCAGAATGTCGTCTTCGCCCGGCAGCACCAGGAATGCCGCGCCGGCCAGGGGCGTGTAGGTGTCGGCACCCACCACGCGCCTGAGCGGGGTGGCGCCCAACCCGGCCTCGACGAGCGCCGTGATCACGCCCTCGCCGACGCCGGCGCTGTGGCGGCCCTCGTCGACGACCAGGATGCGTCTGGCGCCCTTCGCCTGGGCGGCGATGAAAGCCTCGTCGAGCGGCACCAGCCAGCGCAGATCGACCACGCGGATTTTCCAGCGGTGCCGCTGCTCGATGCTGCGCGCGGCGCGCAGGCTCATCGGTACGCCGTTGCCGTAGGTGATGATCAGCAGATCCTCGCCGGCGCCGTACACCCTGCCTTCGCCCAGCGGCATGGCCTGACCCGGCGCGGGATAGGCGAACTGCCATTGGCCGTCGCCGGGCGCGTACAGGTCCTTGGTCATGTACAGCGCGATCGGCTCGAGGAACACGCTGACGCGGCCGTCCACCTTGGCCAGCGCCAGCAGCGTGCGCAGCATGGTGGCGGCATCGTCGCCGCGCGAGGGACAGCCGACCACCAGGCCGGGGATGTCGCGCAGCGCGGCGATCGAGTTGTCGTTGTGGAAGTGCCCGCCGAAGCCGCGCTGGTAGCCCAGTCCGGCGATGCGCACCAGCATCGGATTGCGGTACTGGCCATTGCTGAAGAACTGCAGGCTGGCCGCCTCGCCGCGGATCTGGTCGCAGGCGTTGTGGAAATACGCGAGGTACTGGATCTCGGGAATCGGCAGCATCCCCATGTTGGCGTAGCCCTGGGCGAGGCCGAGGATGGTGGTCTCGTCCAGCAGGGTGTTGAATACGCGCCGGCTGCCGAACGCCTTGTGCAGCCCTTTGGTGACGGTGTAGACGCCGCCCTTCTGCGCCACGTCCTCGCCGAACAGCAGGGCCTCGGGATACTTGGCCAGCAGCTCGTGCAGGGCGGCGTTGATCTGCAGCGCGAGGTGTCGCGGCGGCAGTTTCTCCGGCAGCCGGTCGGTGCCGCCGAACGCCGCCGCGCGGCGCGTCTCGTCCGGCGCACGCGCAGCCTCGGCGGCCACCGCATCCGGCGTGTACGGCGCCAGCGGCGCCATCACTTCGGCCAGCGTCGTCAGCTTGGGCCGGCGATCGGCCGCCTCGGCGGCGGCGAAGCAGCGCGCGCGGATCGCCTCGTACTGCGCCAGCAGCGCATCCGGCGTGTACAGGCCGGACTCCAGCGCGATCGCCGCCGAGCGCAGCAGCGGGTCGCCAGCCTCCACCGCCACCAGTTCCTCGACGCTGCGCCATTCGATCTCGAAGTCGGTGCCGGCATGGCCCATCACGCGCGTGCTGCGCAGGTGCAGGAAGGTGGGTCGCCGCGTGCGCCGGCAGTGCTCGACCGCACGCGCGACACCGGCATAGCCGGCGGCGAGATCGAGCCCGTCGGCGTGGAAGTAATCGAGATCGCGGCGATGCTCGAAACTGGCGCGGATCCAGTCGGCCGGCGTCTTCACCGAGATGCCGATGCCGTTGTCCTCGCACACGAACAGCACCGGCGCCGGCAGCTTCTGGTAGGCGGTCCAGGCCGCAGCGTTGAACGCCGTCTGCGCGGTGGCATGGCTGGCCGAGGCATCGCCGAAGGAGCAGATCGCGATGCTGTCGTCCGGGATCGGCAATGCATGGCCGATGCGCCGCGCCTGTTCGATGGCGATGGCGGTGCCCAGCGCCTTGGGCAGGTGCGAGGCGATGGTCGAGGTCTGCGGCAATACCCACAGCGGCTTGCTGCCCCACACCTTGTGGCGGCCGCCGGAGGCGGGGTCGTCCTTGCTGGCGGCGAAACTCAGCGCCGAGTCCATCACTGGATCGAGCTTGCTCGAATCGGTGCCCGGCAGCTTGCGAAAGCGCTCGGCCATGAACGCGCCGGAGCGGTAGTGCGGGAACGCCGGATCGGTATGCCGCGTCAGCCGCGCCAGCATGGCGTTGCCTTCGTGGCCGCTGGAGCCGATGGTGTAGAACACCTTGTTCTGCACGCGCAGCACGCGCGCCATCAGGTCCAGATGACGCGAGATCATCTGCGACTCGAGCAGCTCGCGGAAGCCGCGCGCGTCCAGCGCGCTGCCGGGCAGCACCGGTGCTTCCGCGGCGGGCGGGCGGCCCGCCTCGCCGCGCCACTCGCGCACGAACTCGCTGAAGTTCTGATCGACGATCTCGGCGCGGTTGAAACCCTTGCGGCGGGCGGTGATGGCGGGCGGGCTGCTCATGACGCGTACGGATGACGGATGGGAACGGGGGTGCGGCACCGGACCGGCGGTCTAGCCGCACGCGGCCGGAATCCTGCCGCGCGTGGCGGGCCCGAGCGCCTGCAGCAAGCCCTCGACACCGGCTGCGATCAGGTCGTACACCTCGATGAAAGCCTGCTGCGGTCCATACCAGGGGTCGGGCACCTCCCGGCCCGCGTGCCGGCTGCTGTAATCCAGCAGCAGCCTCACCTTGTGCGCGCACTCGGGCGGAGCCTGGCGGCGCAGCGCGGCGCAGTGCGCGTGCGTCATGCCGACCAGCAGATCGAAACGGCGGAAATCCCCGGGGCGCACCGGGCGCGCCCGATGCGCCGGCATGGTCACGCCACGGCGCTGCAGCTCGGCGAGCGCGCGCGCATCCGGCGGCCTGCCCTGCTCCCCGTCGCTGATGGCCGCGCTGTCCACTGCCAGCGCCATGCCGCGACGCGACGCGTGCTGCAACAGCAGCGCGTGGGCCATGGGCGAGCGGCAGATGTTGCCGGTGCAGACCAGCAGGACCGAAGCCAGCTGCACGGTCAGTGCCCGTCCGGGCGGTAGCTGCAGTACGACTCCACCGCCTGGATCTGCACGATGTCCGGGCTGGTGCAGGACCACTGGATGGCATCGCCTTCGCGCACCGGCCGTAGCCGGACACGGACGAGATCGGGGCTGACCGCGCTGGTGAAGTGCACGTCCAGCACGCCGCCTTGGCGCACGGTGATGCTGCTGATCTCGCTGCTGGTGAGGTAATCGGGCGCGCCCACGTGCGCTGCGGCGTTGCTGTCCGGGGCATGGCCGGTCTTACGCAGCACCTCTTCGACCGCCATCTTGGTGGCCGCGAGCAGCAGCGAACTGAGCGCGATGTGCAGTGCCTGCGGATCGATGCGCGGACCCGTCGTCGCCGGTACGGCAGGCGTCGCGCTGGTCGCGGCGGACGGCGCGGTCTGCGCGCTGGCGGCGGCGGCCGCGAGCAATGCCGCGGCCAGGGCGGGAAGCATCTTGATGGGCATGGTCGGCCTCAGAACGCGTTGATGCCGGTGACTTCGCGGCCCACCACGAGCTGGTGCACGGTCTCCGTGCCCTCGTAGGTGATCACCGATTCCAGATTGAGCGCGTGGCGGATGGGCGAGTGCTCGGTGGTGATGCCGGCGCCGCCCAGCAGGTCGCGCGCCTCGCGGGCGACGTCCAGCGCCATGCGCACGTTGTTCCACTTGGCGAGGCTCACCTGCGTGGGATGCAGGGTGCCGGCGTCCTTCATGCGGCCCAGGTGCAGGGAGAGCAATTGCGCCGTGGTGATGCGCCGCGCCATGTCGGCCAGCCTGAGCTGCACCGCCTGGTTGGCCGCGACGGGCCGGCCGAACAGCACGCGTTCCTTGGTGTATTCCACCGCCTCGCGAAAACAGGCGATGGCGGCGCCGATCGGGCCCCAGGTGATGCCGTAGCGCGCCTGCGTCAGGCAGCCCAGCGGCCCCTTGAGGCCCTGCACGCCGGGCAGGCGGCTGGCGTCGGGCACGCGCACGCTGTCGAAAAACAACGCACTGGTCACCGAGGCGCGCAGCGACATCTTGCGGTGGATGTCGCGCGTCTCGAAACCCTTGCTGCCGCGCTCGACCAGGAAGCCCTGGATGCCGTCCTCGGTCATGGCCCAGACGATGGCCACGTGCGCCAGGCCGCCGTTGGTGATCCACATCTTGGCGCCGTCGAGAATCCAGTCGCCGCCGTTGCGGCGCGCACGTGTCTTCATGTTGGCGGGATCGGAGCCGCCGTGCGGCTCGGTGAGGCCGAAACAGCCGATGGCCTCGCCCTTGGCCATGGCCGGCAGCCAGCGCTGGCGCTGTTCCTCGCTGCCGTAGGCGTAGATGGGGTACATGCACAGCGAAGTCTGCACCGAGACGAAACTGCGCATGCCCGAATCGCCGCGCTCGAGCTCCTGGCAGATCAGCCCGTAGCTGACGCCGTTCATGCCGGCACAGCCGTACTGCTCGGGGAAGTAGCTGCCCAGCAGGCCCAGCGCGGCCATCTCCGGCACGAGTTCGTGCGGAAACACGCCCTGGTCGAAACACTCGCCGATGATCGGCAGCACGCGCTCGTCGGTGAAGCGCGCCACCGTGTCCTGCACCATGCGCTCCTCGTCGGAAAGCTGGCCGCGGAGGTCGTAGAGATCGTAGGGATCGAGGCGGGCGGGCATGGACGGATTCACGATGCGGGCAAACGCCCTATTCTAGCCCGGCCCCGCGTGCGGCCGGCGTCGCGGCCGCAGCCCGATGCCGGTGCGTGGCGGCGGTGACTGCGGCATCCACACCCCGGGCGCGCCCTCTTTTTTGACTTCATCCCGGCCAGCCCGTCCCTTCTTTACTGACGTCATCCCGGACGGCCCGCAGGGCCGAGCCGGGATCCAGACGGGCGCCCCGCAAGTGCCTGCGCCCCGCAAGTGCCGCTGGATCCCCGGTTCGCGCTGCGCGCGCCCGGGGATGACAGCCAAAAAGCGAAACGCCCTTCCGCCGCTGCATTCCTTCCTATGTCGTCACCCCGCCGCCACGCTCCTTGCTTTCGCCGCCCCGGCCGCTGCGCTCCTCTTTATCGCCGTCCTCCCAGCCGCCGCGCTCCTTTTTCCGCCGCTCCGCACGGGCGCCGCTCACGCGGCCGCGCGCACCGGGCGGCGCGCGCTCACTTCGGCTTGCCGCCCATGTCGATCGGCTTGCCGCTGGACAGGGACGTCAGGTAGCTGACCAGATCGGTCATGTCCAGGCTGCCGGATTTCACCGGCTTGCCGCCCAGCGCGCCGGCGATGCACGCGCGGACCTGATCCTCGAGGGTCACCACCCGCCCGGCCCGCGGACTGAAGCGCGGGAAAATGGCGGCGGCGTTGGCGAGACTGGGAAACACGTGGCCGTTGGCCATCCGGCCCGGCCCCATGCCGCCGTCGGTGTGGCAGCTCTGGCAGGTCAGTCCGTTGCCGCCGAAAGTGCCGGTGGCGAAGAGATGGTGTCCGTGCCGGATCGCCGCCTGCAGCGGATCGGGCGCCTTGGCCCAGGCGATCGGCGCCATGAGCGCGCACACCACGATGCCCAGGATCAGGCGCGGGAATCCGGCGCTCGGCTTGCGTACGTTCATGTCGGGTCTCCTCCGGTCAAGAGCTTGGCGGTTGCGTGCCGGGACGGCGAGCACCCTGCGCGATCAGCCCTGCGCAGGGGGCGCTCCCGTCTCCCGTTCGAGGATGCGCAGGATCGGTTTGAGCAGGTCGATCGGCATCGGGAAGATCACGGTGGAATTGTTCTCCGCGGCGATTTCGGACAGCGTCTGCAGATAGCGCAACTGCATGCCGCCGGGCGCCGAGGCCAGCACGGCGGCGGCGTTGACCAGCGTCTGCGAAGCCTGGAACTCGGCGTCCGCGTGGATGACCTTGGCCCGGCGGTCGCGCTCGGCCTCGGCCTGCTTGGCGATGGCGCGCACCATGTCCTCGCCCAGTTCGATATTGCGGATCTCGACCACGCTCACCTTGATGCCCCACGCCTCGGTCTGCGCGTCGATGATGACCTGGATGTCGGCGTTGATCTTGGCCCGCTCGGAGAGCATCTCGTCCAGATCGTGCCTGCCCAGCACCGCGCGCAGCGTGGTCTGCGCGAGCTTGCTGGTGGCATTGAAGAAATCCGCCACCTGGATGAACGCCTTCTCGGGATCGACGATGCGGAAGTACAGCACCGCGTCGACCTTGACCGAAACGTTGTCGCGCGAGATCACGTCCTGCGGAGGAATCTCGTGCACGATGGTACGCAGGTCCAGCCGCTTCATCTGCTGGAGGATCGGCACCACCACGATCAGCCCCGGTCCCTTGACCTTGTAGAAGCGCCCGAGCTGGAACACCACCGCGCGCTGGTATTCGAAAATGATCCGCAGCGACGCCAGCAGCAGCACGATCGCCAGCGTGATCAGGAAGACACCGGGAAACAGGGGTGCACCGGGCATTGGAGTTCTCCTGCGGCGTGGAGCAGCCGATACGTCAGTACGACCGGCCGGCACGGCAGTGCGTCCGGCCACTGCGGCAGCGCGGGCGGCCAGTACGACAGCGTGCCGCCGCCGCACGACACCACCTTGCATGTTAGTCCGTTCGCGATCGGGCCGCGTGCTCCATGGTGCCGCCCCATCGCCACGTTCTTTCTTTCGCCGTCATCCCCGACGGCGCGCCCTTCTTTTGTTGACGCCACCCCGCACGGCGCGCTCCTTCTCTTGCCATCACCCCGGGCGGCGTGCCCTTTCTTTAGTTGACGTCATCCCGGACGGCCCGAAGGGCCGAGCCGGGATCCAGACAGGCGCCCCGCAAGTGCATGCGCCCCCACGTGGACAACGCGCGAGGCAAGCCGTTACAAGCAAGTCACTGGATCCCGGGTTCCGCCTGCGGCGGCCCCGGGATGACAGCAAAAAGCAGCAAGCCGCCCATCACCCGGGCCATCGACCCATCAGGCCCTCACCCCAGCCCCAGGTTCCCCGGCCCGAATCCGTGCGGCAGCAACTGCGCGATGGTGAACACCTCCACGCGCGACAGGTCGTGGTTGCAGCACAGCACGCGAATGTCGTGTCGCGCGCGGTGCGCGGCCTCCAGGATCAACTGCCGGCAGCGCCCACAGGGCGTCACCACCGCGCCGTCCTGCGCCGCGCCCGCGGCCATGAGATGCCCGGTCACCGCGATCACCTGCACCGCATCGCCCGCGCCCGCTACGTTGGCCGCCGCCAGTGCACCCACCTCGGCACACAGCACCACGCCGTAGGCGGCGTTCTCGACATTGCAGCCGCGATGCACGGCACCGGCGTGCGTGCGCAGCGCAGCGCCCACGGCATAGTGCGAGTACGGCGCATAGGCGTGCGTGGAGACCTCCAGCGCCGCCTGCGCCAGCGCGCGTTCTTCCGCTTCCAGATCGCCGAGACCCAATGCGATGCCCATGCCGCTGTCCCGCCCAGGTGGGCCTGCGAGCTTACCGCGAAAGGCGCGCGGGCATAGCGCTGCCACTTTGAGTGTTCGGCCGTGTGTTCTCCGTCCCTCGGCAGATGTTGCGCACAGCTTCTGAACGAGATTCAAAACTACCGATCCGCCGTTCTTCACGCGATCGTTGTTGCGCCACAGCCCACGCTCCATTGTCTTGTACGGCGCGCGCGCAACACCAACGCATACGTATTCATCGCTGCATACGTTTGCACTGCCGGCGCACCGCGCGCGCCAGGGCCTAGCCTGCATGCGGGGCCGACTGCACGGAGGGAATCATGGAACGCAGGCGCAGGCGCACGTGGAGC
>JAJYTG010000006.1 GCA_021793195.1 Pseudomonadota bacterium | reverse complement strand
ACCATGCGGCAGGGCGCGAGACGCCGCGCCACCAGGCTGGAATCGGCCAGCCGGCCGATGCGCAGGGCCATGTCCCAGCCGTCCTCGACCAGATCGACGAGGCGATCGTCGAGATCCACCTCCAGCTCGATCTTCGGATAGCGCCGGTGAAACTCCGCCAGCGCCGGCCCGAGGTGCAGGATCGAGAACGACATCGGTGCGCTGAGGCGCAATCGACCGCGCGGCTCGGATTGATGCTCCGCGGCTTCGGCCTCGGCCTCATTGATCGCCGCCAGCGCTTCGCGCACGCGGTCGAGGTAGCGCTGTCCGGCCTCGGTCAGGCTCAGCTTGCGCGTGGTCCGCTGCAGCAGGCGCACGCCCAGGTCGTCCTCGAGCGCGCGGATCAGCTTGCTGGCCTGTGCGCGCGAGATGTCGGCCTGCGTCGCCGCCGCCGCGAAGCTCCCGCTCTCGACCACACGCACGAACAGCTGCATCGCGGCGAGACGATCCATGCGCGTCGCTGCTCAGCGCGGCCCGCGGCTCGGACCGCCCGGACGCCGGCCGGGCCCGAAGCCCTTGCCGGGACGGGTGCCCTGCGGACGTCCGCCACCGCTGTGCGCGCCCTCGGGGCGTCCGCCGCCGGAGCGCGCGCCCGCCGCGCGCGGACCGCCCGGGCGGGCACCCTGCGGCCGTGCGCCGCCGGTACCGTGCGGCTGAGCCGGCCCCTTGGGCTTGAAACCGCGCCGCGCGCCGGCGGCGCGACCGCTGCGATCATCGCCGGCGAACCAGGTTCGCACCGACGGCAGCTCCTGGCCCGGCGCGAACGAGCGCGGCTTGCGCCCCTGCTGCGCTCGCTCGGGTCGCGCGACATTGCCATTGACCTCGCGGCCGCTGGCGCCACCGCGACGCGGCTTGCCGCCGCGCCGCGCCGGACCGTCGTCGCGAATGCGGTCGAAGGCGGTCAGTTCACGGGCTTCGCCCTGATGCACGCCGGTCCACGCCTGCGGTGAGCGCTGCTCCGGACGGAATTCGTTCGGCGCACGCGTGCTGCGGCGCTGGTGCAGGACCGGGCGCAGGGTCAGCGTCGGCTGCGGTGCGCCCAGCCCGGCCTGCGCGCGCAGCGCGGTGATGGTGCCGGCGTCCAGCGGCTCGCTCAGGCCGCGGCGCAGGGTGCGCGGCAATTCGACCGTGCCGTAACGGATGCGCTTGAGGCGGCTGACCAGAAATCCCTGCGAGTCCCAGAGTCGCCGTACCTCGCGATTGCGGCCTTCGCGGATCACCACGCGAAACCAGCTGTGGCTGCCGCCGCGACTGATCACCGCGATCTCGTCGAGGCGCGCCGGGCCGTCCTCGAGATCGACACCGGCCTTGAGGCGTTCGATCACCTCGTCGGGCACCTCGCCATGCACGCGGCACAGGTATTCACGCTCGAGTCCGGTACGCGGGTGCATCAGTGCGTTGGCCAGCTCGCCGTCGGTGGTCAGCAGCAGCAGACCGGTGGTGTTGATATCGAGTCGACCGACCGCGATCCAGCGCGCGCCCTTCAGGCGCGGCAGCTGCTCGAACACGGTCGGGCGGCCTTCGGGGTCGTCGCGTGTGGTCACCACGCCCTCGGGCTTGTGGTAGGCGATCACCTCGGCGGCGTCGCGGCTGTCGCTGGCGACCACGAACTGGCGGCCATCGAGATCGACGCGATCGCCGGCGTGCACGCTGGTGCCGATGCCGGCGGGGCTGCCGTTGACGCTGATCTCTCCGGCTTCGATGCGTTGCTCGAGCAGGCGGCGCGAGCCGAGACCGGCGTTGGCGAGCACTTTGTGCAGGCGCTCTTCGAGCGCGGCGGACTCGGCGTCGCGCTCGCGCTTGAGGGTGAGCAGGGTACGGGTGGGCGCAGTCATGCGCGAAACTCCTCGGGTGGTGCAGAGGCGGTGCCCTCGGGGGCATCCGCGGAGGCCTCCGCCTCGACGGCGGTGGCGGGGGAGGGTGCCGCATCGTCCTCGATGGACGCAGCAGCGATCGGGCCGGCGTCGGCGCGCAGCGACGCAGCCGCGAAATCGAATTGCGGAAGCATCTCGTCGAGATCGCGGATGTCGGCCAGCGGCGGCAGCTCGTCCAGAGACCTCAGGTTGAAGTAGTCCAGGAAGGTCCGGGTGGTGCCAAAGAGCGCCGGCCGCCCGGGCAGATCGCGATGGCCGACGACGCGGATCCACTCGCGCTCCTCGAGCGTGCGGATGATGTTGCCGGACACCACCACGCCGCGGATCTGTTCGATCTCCGGGCGCGTGATCGGCTGCCGATAGGCGATCAGCGCCAGCGTTTCCAGCAGCGCGCGCGAGTACTTGCCGGGGCGCTCGCTCCACAGCCGGGCCACCCAGGGATGGACGTCGGCGCGCACCTGGTAGCGAAAGCCGGAAGCGACCTCGACCAGGGCCACGCCGCGATCCTCGGTGTCGAGGGTCAGCGCCTCGATGGCCCGCGCGATGGCGTCGGGACCAGGTTGCTCGGTGTCGCTGAACAGTGCGCCGAGTTGCGGCAGCGACAGCGGATGCGGTGAGGCCAGCAGCGCGGCCTCGATGATGCGTTTCAGATTGGTTGTGTCCATGAATTCATTCGGATGCGGCAATGCGCGCCTTGAGGTAGATCGGCGCCAGCGGCGCCTCCTGCACGATTTCCACCAGCATTTCCTTGGCCAGCTCGAGTATCGCGAGAAAACTGACCACCACGCCCAGCCGCCCTTCGCCCGGATCGAAGAGCGTCTGGAATGCATGAAACGCACCGTCCTGCAGCGACTTCAGCACCTCACCCATGCGCTGGCGCACCGACAGCGCGTCACGGCGCACCGCGTGGTGGCCTGACAGCTCGGCGCGGCGCAGCACATCCCGCAGCGCCAGCAGCAGCTCGCGCAGATCGACCGGCGGCGGCAGGCGCACGACCACGCGATCGGTCACCTGCGCCTGCGCCAGTGCGGTGTCGCGCTCCATCCGCGGCAACGCATCGATATCGGCGGCGGCCTTCTGGAAGCGTTCGTACTCCTGCAGCCGGCGCACCAGCTCGGCGCGCGGGTCGTCTTCGATGCCTTCGGCGGCGGGCGGCCGCGGCAGCAGCAGCCGTGACTTGATCTCGGCCAGGATCGCGGCCATCACCAGATATTCCGCGGCCAGCTCCAGCCGCATCTCGTGCATCATCCCGATGTAGTCCATGTACTGCCGGGTGATCTCGGCAATCGGAATGTCGAGGATGTCCAGGTTCTGCCGCCGGATCAGATACAGCAGCAGATCCAGCGGCCCCTCGAAGGCCTCGAGAATGACCTCGAGCGCATCCGGCGGGATGTACAGGTCCTGCGGCATCTGCAGCAACGGCAGCCCGCGCACCAGGGCGAGCGGCATTTCCTGTTGCTGCGGTATCGGTCCGAAAACGCCTTGCGGCACATTCGCCGGGGCGGCCTCGGAAGGCTCGGAATGCATAAGGCACTCGCGTGACGACAGCCGCGCGCCGCGGCCTGGCTCAGCGTGTCCTGCGAACATTCGGGGCGAGGCGGCCGGCCTGATGGCGCTGATCCGGCGCCGCATGCGATCCCGGTATGGCCGGGCACGTGCCCTGGCCGCCGCGAGGGTCGTTCAGGACAACGGCATGACACTGACGCGGGCGGCATCTCGCCGACCGCAACCCCACCCGACCGTCCAAGCCTAAGGCCCGGCGGCACGCCTGTCCAGCGCCGGCGCGGACCGTTCGCGATGGACGCGTTGCGTCAGGGCTTGCCGCGCGGGGTCGAATCGGCGCTCCATGGCGCCGGCAACCGGGCCGCAACCGGCGCCGCGTGGGCCGAAGAGGGGTATCGTTGCCGCTGGCCCGCGATTTGCTTGATCCAGTCCGAGGGCACCGCCGCAGGATCCGTTCAAGGGCGGTACCGGCAACAATGTCGGATCGGGAGAACACCATGTCCGTACAGGGACTGCGTCATGCACGCAAACCACTCGACACCACGGTGCTGATGAACCGCGGCGGCGAGAGCCTGTCCAGTGAAATCGAGGACATTTCCGCAACCGGGGTACGACTGCGGCGACCGCACGGCTGGGACGGCGAATCGGGTCAGCTGTGGGTGCTCGACATGCTGTTCGAGGCCGGGCTGCACATCAATGTCGAAGCCACCGTGGCGCGCATCACCCACGGCCACGTGTGTTTTGCCTACGCGCGCATTCCCGAGGACAAGCAGGTGCCGCTGTGGAACCTGCTGGGCGGCCACGCCGATCGCCTCGAGCCCTGGGACGACATGGCCATGAGTGCCTGATTCCGCGCGAGTTCAGTGCGCCGCCGACTCGCGCAACTCGCGACGCAGGATCTTGCCGACGTTGCTCTTCGGCAGGCTGTCGCGGAACTCGATCGATTTCGGTCGCTTGTAACCGGTGAGGTTCTCTTCGCAATGTCGGCGCAACTCGGCCTCGGTCAGGCCCGGGTCCTTGCGCACCACGAACAGCTTGACCGCCTCGCCCGATTTTTCGTCCGGCACCCCGATCGCGGCCACCTCCAGCACGCCCGGGTGCAGCGCCACCACGTCCTCGATCTCGTTCGGGTAGACGTTGAAGCCCGACACCAGGATCATGTCCTTCTTGCGATCGACGATGAAGAAATAGCCGCGCTCGTCCATCCGCGCGATGTCGCCGGTGTGCAGCCAGCCGTCGCGGTCCATGACCTTGGCGGTCTCGTCGGGCCGGTTCCAGTAGCCCTTCATCACCTGCGGGCCCTTGACGCACAACTCGCCGATCTGGCCGGTCGGCAGCAACTGCCCCGAATCGTCCTGGACGCAGACCGTGGTCGATGGCACCGGGAGTCCGATCGAACCGTTGTATTCCTTGATATCCAACGGATTGATGCAAACCGCCGGCGACGTTTCCGTAAGCCCGTACGCTTCCGCCAAGGTGCAGCCCGTCACCTGTTTCCATTTCTCCGCCACCGCGCGCTGCACCGACATGCCGCCGCCGAGAGTCGTGCGCAGACGCGAGAAATCCAGCTGGGCGAAGCCGGGCGTGTGGATCAGGCCGTTGAACAGCGTGTTGACGCCGGTGATCGCGGTGAAGCGCGTCCTGGCCAGCTCCTTGACGAAGCCGGGCATGTCGCGCGGGTTGGTGATCAGCACGTTGAGGCCACCCGACTTCATGAAGGTGAAGCAGTTGGCCGTCAGCGCGAAGATGTGATAAAGCGGCAGCGCGGTGATGATCACCTCTTCGCCCGGACGAATGGCGTCGCCCATCCACAGCGACGCCTGCAGCATGTTGGCGACCATGTTGCGATGGGTGAGCATGGCGCCCTTGGCGACGCCGGTGGTGCCGCCGGTGTACTGCAGGAAGGCGATGTCGTCGAGGCTCAGCGTCAACCGCGGCGTGGCCTGGCGCCAGCCGCGCGCCAGCGCATCGCCGAAGCGCACCGCGCCATCGATGTGGTAGGCCGGCACCATCTTCCTGACGTGCTTGACCACCGCGTTCATCAGCGCGCCCTTGATCGCGCCCAGCATGTCGCCGAGACCGGTGGTGATGACGTGCTTCACCGGCGTCTCGGGTAGCACCTCCTGCAACACCGAGGCGAAGTTGTCCAGCACCACGATCGCGGCGGCCCCGGAGTCGCACAGCTGGTGCCTGAGCTCGCGCGCGGTGTACATCGGATTGGTGTTGACCACCGTCAGCCCCGCGCGCAGGGCGCCGAACAACGCGATCGGATACTGCAGCACGTTGGGCAGCATGATCGCGATGCGATCGCCCCTGGCCAGCTTCAGCTCGCCGCTCAGATAGCCGGCAAACTGCCGACTGAGCCGATCCACCTCGGCGTAGTCGAGGATGTGACCGTAATTGGCGAATGCCGGGCGATCACGGAAGCGTTCGAAGGCTTCGTCGAGCACCGCGTTGATGGAGGAGTAGGCGCCGAGATCGATTTCCTTCGGCACGCCGGCAGGGTAGTGCTCCAGCCACGGACGCTCGTTGCTCATGGATGCTGGTCCTTCCCTCGATGTATGGAGCGCGGCCGCGGTCTCGCGCACGGCGCGCCCGATTGGAGCATAGCGCTCCGTTGCGCAGCAAGGCGCGTTGCAAGGTGCGCCACCGCTGACCCGAGGCCTTCGGGGCATGACCTATGGCCTAGACGCGGAACCAGCGCGCCCAGCCTCGCTCTAACTGCTTCCGGCGCCCGCTGCGGCGTTGTCCTTTGCGATGCCCAGGAGGGTCTCTGTGAAACACACGCTGCTTGCGCTGTCGATTGCCGCCTTGCTTGCCACCTCGTCGCCCCTGCTGCATGCCGCGGACGCCGCTGCCGGCACGGCTGCGGCGCAAAAGGAAACCGCCGCGGCGCAGATCCCGAAAGAAGCCTCGGTCGTGACGCACGGCAGCGTCACCATCAACGGTCAGGACATCCGTTACACCGCGACCGCCGGTACCCTGCTGATCCGCAACGACAAGGGCGCGCCGGTCGCGAGCATGTTCTACGTGGCCTACACCCGCGACGGCGAGAAGAACATGGCCACGCGGCCGGTCACCTTTCTCTATAACGGCGGGCCCGGCTCGTCGTCGATCTGGCTGCACATGGGCGCCTTCGGCCCGATGCGCGTCGTGGTCGGTGACGGCGCGGCGACCCCGCCGCCACCCTATGATCTGGTGGCCAACCACCAGAGCATCCTCGACCGCACGGATCTGGTCTTCATCGATGCGGTCGGTACCGGCTACAGCCGTATCGTGGGCACCGGCAAGGACAAGGATTTCTGGGGTGTGGACGAGGACGTGCGTTCGTTCGGCAACTTCATCCAGCGCTACATCACCGTCAACAACCGCTGGAACTCGCCCAAATTCCTCTATGGCGAAAGCTACGGCACGACGCGGTCGGCAGCACTGGCCGAATACCTGCAGGAGAACGGCATCGCCCTCAACGGCGTGGTGCTGCAATCCTCGATCCTCAACTACGGCCTGCTGATGCCTGGCCAGGACAGCAAGTACGAGTTGTATCTGCCGACCTACGCGGCGATCGCCTGGTATCACGACAAGCTGCCCAGCAAACCCGCGGACTTGGCGACCTTCCTCGGCCAGGTGCGCCACTTCGCCGACACCGACTATGCCCGTGCGCTGGCGCAGGGCGAGAATCTGCCAAAAGCCGAGGCGGATGCCATCGCGCAGAAACTTCACGCCTATACCGGCCTGCCGGTGGACTACATCGAGCGCGCCAACCTGCGCATCGTGGCCAGCAACTTCCGCAAGGAACTGATGCTGCCCGAACGCGAGAGCATCGGCCGCTACGATGGCCGCTATGCGGGTTACAACATCAACTCGATCTCGGCCACGCCCGATTTCGACCCCTCGGATGCCTTCATCACTCCGGCCTACACCGCGGCTTTCAACTGGTACGTCACCAACGTGCTCAAGTACAAGTCCGACGTGCCCTACATGGTGATGAACGACAAGATCATCCAGAGTTGGGACTGGAAGCATCGCGTGCCGGGCGACGGCGGTTGGCCGTTGCCGCTGCCCTACGTGGTCGGCGACCTCGGCGCGGCGATGCGCCAGAACCCGCATCTGCGCGTGTTCTCGGCCAATGGCTACTTCGATCTGGCCACGCCGTTTCACGCCACCGAATTCGATCTCGATCACATGATGCTGGAGCCGGCGCTGCGCAGTCATCTGACTTTCGGCTACTACCCGTCGGGGCACATGATCTATCTCAATCCGGACGCGCTGAAATCGCTGCACAAGGATCTCGAAACGTTCTACGCCACCGCCGTCAGCCACTGATCGGCCGCAGCCGAGCGGCACCGGCCTGCGGCTGCTGACCTTGCCCGCGCAGCGCCCGGGCCCGCCCGCATCGCCTCCGTGGCGATGCGGGTTCCTCGCGACATGGTGTCAACCGCGGCGCCCGAGGCCCGTTGTCTGCGGTATGCGCGCAACCCGCTTCGCCGGCGTCATCCCGCCATCCGCTGCGACAACATCGGCATGCGCCGCTCGCCATGGCGGCCGCTCACGCCCACCGGCCGGACCATTACCAAGCGTTACATCCTGCAAGATCCGCGGCCTTCGCGCGCGCGCCCGCATGTCCATAATCGGGGGGTCCGTGTATGCATCGGTCGGCAACGGATGCATCCGCAACCGCGTCCCGCGAGTGCCGTCCTGATGCCGGATCCGCAGCGAGTCTTCGTCGTCGGCTGCCCGCGCTCGGGCACCACCGTCGTGCAAGCGCTGATCGCGCGTCATCCCGCCGTGCATTCGTTCCCCGAGACCGGCTACTTTGAATCGCTGTACGGCAGCATTCGCCGCCGCTGGGGTGATCTCGGCGCCCACGGCGAGCACCACTGGTATCACCGCCTGGGCCTCGCGCGCTCGTCCGGGCGGCGGCGGCTGCGCCGCCTGGAGCAGATGCTGTCCGGCGGCAAGCCTGCCCGCGCCGCGCCGCTGACGCCTGCGGCCTGCGTGCGTCGCTACGTCGATCTGCTCGACGGCTGCGCCAGACGCAGCAGAGCGACACTGTGGGTGGAGAAGACACCCAGTCACCTGATCTACATCGAGGAGATCACGCGCGATATCCCGGATGCGCGCTTCATTCACGTGCTGCGCAACGGCGCCGATGTCATGGCATCGATCATGGACGGTGACCTGCACCAGCCGACGCATGATTTCGGCGGCGGGCTGGCGGTATGGGCACGGCGCTGGAACCGCTCGATCGAGATGCATCTGGCCTGTCGCGACAGCCCGCGCCATCTGCTGCTCTGTCTGGAGGACCTTGCCGCGCGCCCGCAATGGGGCTGGCAGCGCATCCGCGAGTTTCTCGGCCTCGATGCCTCGCTGCCGCTGCTGCCGCAACCGGCCAGTCGCATCACCGATCCCGAGCTCGAGCCGTGGAAACGCACCGCGGCATCCGGCCGGCTGCAGCTGTCGGCGCGCAAGGTCGACGCCCTGTTCGGCCCGGCCGCGCAGGCGTGGATGCGCGATCATCTGCGCGACTATGCCGAGGTGCGCACCCTGATCAGCGGCCTGCGCAACGCGAGCCCGGTGCAGGACATCTGATCCTGTCGTGCCAGTCGGCGCTTGCGGCGCTGAGTCGAGACGCGACCATCCCGACCGCAGCAGCTCCGCGGCGACGGTCGCGCGGAGCTGAGCCACGATCCGGGTTGCGCCGCGCGACCGGTGGTCGCGGCACGGAGGGCCGCCACGCCGCCGCTGCAGCGGCGCGGCGCCCTCGCATCAGGCGGCTTTGGTCGCCGCCAGCTGCCGCAGCACGTAAGGCAGGATGCCGCCGTGACGGTAGAACTCGCGCTCCTTCGGGGTCAGCAGCAGCACCCTGACGGCGAAACGCTTCTCGCCGGCCTCGCCGCGGGCGATCACCTCGGCTTCGCGAGCCTCGCCACCCGTGAGCCCGATGATGTCGAAGCGCTCCGTGCCGGTCAGGCCCAGGGACTGCGCGGAGTCGCCGTCCTTGAACGCCAGCGGCAGCACGCCCATGCCGACCAGATTGGAACGATGGATGCGCTCGAAGCTCTCCGCGATCACCGCGCGCACGCCCAGCAGCAGGGTGCCCTTGGCCGCCCAGTCGCGCGACGAGCCGGTGCCGTACTCCTTGCCGGCGAGCACCACCAGCGGGGTGCTCTCGGACTTGTATTTCATGGCGGCGTCATAGATCGCCAACTGCTCGCCGCTGGGCACGTGCAGGGTGTAGCCGCCCTCGACACCGTCGAGCATGCGGTTGCGGATGCGGATGTTGGCGAACGTGCCGCGCACCATCACATCGTCGTTGCCGCGTCGCGAGCCATAGGAGTTGAAGTCTTTCGGATCGACACCCCTGGACACCAGATAACGCCCGGCGGGCGAGTCTTTCCTGATGTTGCCGGCGGGCGAGATGTGATCGGTGGTGATCGAATCGCCGAACAGGCCGAGACAGCACGCGCCATGGATGTCGGCGATCGCGCCGACCTGCATCGTCATGCCCTCGAAGTAGGGTGGATTCTTGATGTAGGTGGAATCGTCCCAGCGATACAGATCGCCGTCGGCCGAGCGGATCGCATTCCAGCGCGCGTCGCCCTTGAACACGTCGGCGTAGTTGCGAGTGAACATCTCGGCGGTGACCGCGCCGGCGATGGTGTCGGAGATTTCCTGATTGGACGGCCAGATGTCCTTGAGGTAGACCGGCTTGCCATCATGGCCGGTGCCGAGCGGATCGTGATCGAGGTCGATATCGAGCGTGCCGGCCAGCGCGTAGGCCACCACCAGCGGCGGCGAGGCCAGGTAGTTCATCTTGACTTCGGGGTGCACACGACCCTCGAAATTGCGGTTGCCCGACAGCACCGATGCGGCGACCAGATCGCCCTCGGCGATGCCTTTGCTGATCGCCGCCGGCAGCGGGCCGGAATTGCCGATGCAGGTGGTGCAACCGTAACCCACGGTGTAGAAGCCGAGCTTTTCCAGCTCGCCCAGCAGGCCGGTCTTCTTCAGATAATCGGTGACGACCAGCGAGCCCGGCGCCAGCGAGGTCTTCACCCAGGGCCTGGGCTTGAGGCCGCGCGCGGCGGCCTTCCTGGCCAGCAGGCCGGCGCCCAGCATCACCGCCGGATTGGAGGTGTTGGTGCAGGAGGTGATGGCAGCGATCACCACCGCGCCGTCGCGCAGTTCGAAACTGTGCCCGTCCTTCTCGATACGCACGCTGCCGTCGGCCATCGCGTTGGCGGCGTTGCCGACCGCGCTCGCACCGCCCTCGCCGGCAAAGCGCTCGGCATCGCCGTTGCGCGACTTGCGACCGGCGATCAGCGGCCTGAGGCCGTCGAGATAACTCTTGCGCACCTCGCCCAGCAGCACGCGGTCCTGGGGCCGTTTCGGCCCGGCCATCGACGGCCGCACCGTGGCCAGATCCAGCTCCAGCGTCGCGCTGAACTCGGCGTGCGGGGTGTGCTCGTCGTGCCACAGGCCCTGTGCGCGGGCGTAGGCCTCGACCAGCGCGATCTGCCCGGCGCTGCGGCCCGACAGCCGCAGATAGTTCAGCGCCTCGGCATCGACCGGGAAGATGCCGCAGGTCGCGCCATACTCGGGTGCCATGTTGCCGATGGTCGCACGGTCGGCCAGCGCGAGATGGCGCAGCCCGGGGCCGAAGAACTCGACGAACTTGCCGACCACGCCCAGCTTGCGCAGCATCTGGGTGACGGTCAGCACGAGGTCGGTGGCGGTGGCGCCTTCCGGCAGCTTGCCGCTGAGCTTGAAGCCGACCACCTGCGGGATCAGCATCGACGATGCCTGACCGAGCATCGCCGCTTCCGCCTCGATGCCGCCCACGCCCCAGCCCAGCACGCCGAGGCCGTTGATCATGGTGGTGTGCGAGTCGGTGCCGAACACGGTGTCCGGATAGGCCCACGCCGTGCCGCCCTCGACGCTGGTCATCACCACCCGCGCCAGATGCTCCAGGTTGACCTGATGCACGATGCCGGTGCGTGGCGGCACCACCTTGAAGTTGTTGAATGCCTTCTGGCCCCAGCGCAGGAAGCTGTAGCGCTCGCCGTTGCGCTGGAACTCGATCTCGACGTTCTGCTCCAGCGCGGCCGCGGTGCCGTAATCGTCCACCTGCACCGAGTGGTCGATCACCAGTTCGGCCGGGGCCAGCGGGTTGATCTTCGTCGGATCACCGCCCAGCTTGACCATGGCGTCGCGCATCGCGGCCAGATCGACCACGCAGGGCACGCCGGTGAAGTCCTGCAGCACCACGCGCGCGGGCATGAAGGCGATCTCGGTGTCGGGCTCCTTCTTCGCATCCCAGTTCGCGACCGCCTCGATCTCGCGCGCCGTGACGTTGACGCCGTCCTCGTGCCGCAGCAGGTTCTCGAGCAGGATCTTCATCGAGTAGGGCAGGCGCTTGAGGTCGAAGCGCTGGCCCAGCTTCGCCAGGCTGGCATAGGCGTAACGCTGGCCATTGATCTCGAGCACGGCGCGGGTCGCAAACGAGTCTTTCATTATCTTGAGTCTCCTGGCGGGATGCGGGCAGGCGCTGCACGAGGGCGGCGGGTCAGCACGCCATTATCGCGCAAGCCGGCGCCGGGAGACGATGTCGGCGTGCGCGGATTTCAGCCGGAATCGAGCGCGGTGCGCGCCAGCAGGCCGCGCGCCAGCATCGCCGCCTGCCGTCGATGCAGCAGCAGTCGCCACGACCGGCCACCCATCTGGCGCCACAGCACCGCGGCGCGCACCGCGGCCAGCAGGCAGGCGCGGATGCGCTCGACCTGGGCCGGCTGGTTGAGATGCTGCGGGCTGCCGGTCACCAGCACCCGGGGCCGCAGCGTGGACAGCGTGTCGGCATACAGCTCGGCAAGCCGTCCGACCACGGTGGCGTGGGCAACCCCGAAATGATCGACCTGACGCTGCGTGGCACGCAGGCCCTCCTGCAACCGGGCCAGCAGATCGGCGCGCGCCATCAGACGCCGCTCCAACCGCAACACGGTCAGCGCCATGCGCGTCAGCGCGGTGTCCGGATGGGCATCGTCCAGCTGCGCCACCAGGGTGCGCAGCCCCAACCGCACGCCGCCGCTGCCGCCGAAGACCGCCGCCGCGCTATCGGCGTCGATGCGCAGCACGCTGGCCAGGCTGGCCTCGAGGGCGCCGGCGTCGCAACTGCCCTCGGTGGCCAGACTGCGCACCAGGCTGAGCGCCTGGAACATCCCGGCAAGAGCAAGCACGCGTTCTTCATTCATGGATTCGGTTCCAGACCACCGTAGGCGGCATCGGTCATCTCTATGGTGCCACCGCCGAGGCAGCATTCACCGTCGTAAAACACCACCGCCTGACCGGGCGTCACCGCGCGCTGCGGCGCAGCGAAGCGGACTTGCGCCGCTGCCGCCGTGATCCGCACCTCGCAATCCTGATCGTGCTGGCGATAGCGCGTCCTGGCAGTGCAGCGAAACGTCGGCGCGGGCGCCGTCCCGTTCACCCAGGTCAGGGCCGAAGCCGTCAACCGTCGCGACAGCAGCCAGTGTTCATCCTGCGCAACGATCAGGGCACCCGCGGCGATGTCCTTGCCCACCACGTACCACGGTCGATCGGATGTGCCGCGCACACCGCCAAGACCCAGGCCCTGCCGCTGGCCCAAGGTGTAGTACATGATGCCCGAGTGCTCGCCGAGCGTGCGTCCCTCGGGGTTGCGGATCACTCCGGGACGCGCGGGCAGATAGCGCGCGAGAAAGCTGCGAAAGTCGCGCTCGCCGATGAAGCAGATGCCCGTGGAGTCCTTCTTGGCGTGGATCGGCAAACCGGCTTCGCGTGCCAGCCGGCGCACGTCGGGCTTGCACATCTCGCCGAGCGGAAACAGTGTCATCGCGAGCTGTGACTGACCCAGCGCATGCAGGAAATAGCTCTGGTCCTTGCCGGCATCGATGCCGCGCAACAGCTGGTGGCGGCCGTCCCGCTCGCGCACCCGCGCGTAATGGCCGGTGGCGATCTTGTCGGCGCCCAGCGCGCGCGCGGCATCAAGGAAGCGCCTGAACTTGATCTCGCGATTGCACAGCACGTCCGGGTTGGGCGTGCGCCCGGCGGCGTATTCGGCGAGGAACTGCGTGAACACGTCGTCCCAGTACGCGGCGGAAAAATCACGAACGTGAAACGGGATGCCGAGCCGGCCCGCCACCGCCACCGCATCGCGGCGATCGTCCTCGCCGCGGCAGCCGGGCGTGCGTTCGTCCTCGCGCCAGTTGTGCATGAACAGGCCTTCGACCACGTCCCCGCCGCGCGCCAGCAGCAGCGCCGCGACCGCGGAGTCGACGCCCCCGGAAAGGCCGACCATCACGCGCATCGGGTCACCCCGCCGTGTCGCGCAGACGGGTGATGACGTCCAGCGGCAGCCGCCGTCCGGCCAGCCATGCATCGATGCTCTTCAGCACCAGCGCCGTGCGCAGGCGCGGCGCGTCCGCCGCGATTTCGGCGCGCGTCAGCCACAGCGCGCGCGCGATGCCGTCGTCAAGCGGCTGATCCGGATGGTGGCGCAGGGCACGGGCAGCGAACACGAACCGCAGCGTGGTGTCGCCGGCGCGCGGGTTGATCCACGGCATCACCCCGACAAAGTGCTCGGGCACGACCTCCCAGCCGGTCTCTTCGAAGGTTTCGCGCACGGCCGCGTCGACCAGATCCTCGCCGGATTCCAGATGGCCCGCCGGCTGGTTCAGACGCAACTCGCCGTGCACATCCTCCTCGACCATCAGGAAGCGTTCACCGTCGGCCACCACGGTGGCGACGGTGACCCGCGGCCGCCATACCTCGCCGGCTGAAAACGTGCTGGTCATCGCGCAGGGAGCTCCTTGCCAAAGCGTGATTGTGCCATCACCCTTTCACTGCAACCCGCGACGGCATGCTCACCGTCGCGGCGTATACTCGAAGCCAATCCAGATCACGAATCGCAATGGCCCAGCAACCGGATCGCGACCAGGAACTCGAACACGGCCTTGCGGTCGAGACGGCAAAGCCCCGCCTCGAGCGCCCGGCGATGTACCAGGTCGTGCTGCTCAACGACGATTACACGCCGATGGAGTTCGTGGTCGATGTGCTGCGCACCTTCTTCGGCCTGAACCAGGAGCGCGCGGTGCAGGTGATGCTGCACGTCCACCATCGTGGCAAGGGCGTCTGCGGCGTGTTCACGCTCGAGGTGGCCGAGACCAAGGTAAACCAGGTCAACGACTACGCGCGGGTGCACCATCACCCCTTGCTGTGTGCCATGGAAAAACTGTAGGCGACCCCCACATCAGCGGCATCGGTCAGCAGAGGTTATTCCCCCATGTTCAGCAAGGATCTCGAGCTCACCATCGGCCAGTGCTACAAGGACGCGCGTGAGCAGCACCACGAATTCATGACCGTGGAGCACCTGCTGCTGGCGCTGCTCGACAATGCCGCCGCGGTGGCCGTACTGCGCGCCTGCGGTACCGATCTCGAGCGGCTGGGTCGCGAATTGCGCGACGTCATCGCGCAGACCGTGCCGGTGCTGCCCGAGGGCGACGAGCGCGACACCCAGCCCACGCTCGGCTTCCAGCGCGTGTTGCAGCGCGCGGTCTATCACGTGCAGTCGTCGGGCCGCAAGGAAGTGACCGGCGCCAACGTGCTGGTGGCGGTGTTCGGCGAGAAGGACTCGCACGCGGTGTATTTCCTCGGCCAGCAGGAGATCACCCGCCTCGATGCGGTCAACTTCATTTCGCACGGCATCGCCAAGATCGGCCACGAGGCGCCGGTCCAGCAGCCGGGCGCGGGCGACCGCGAGGCGGGCGAGGAGGGCGGCGAAGCGAAGGGCAATCCGCTGACCGAATTCGCCAGCAACCTCAACGAGCTGGCGCGGCAGGGCAAGATCGACCCGCTGATCGGGCGCGCCGAGGAGATCGAGCGCACCGTCCACGTGCTGTGCCGGCGTCGCAAGAACAATCCGCTCTATGTCGGCGAGGCCGGCGTCGGCAAGACCGCGCTGGCCGAGGGGCTGGCGCGGCGCATCGTCGAGGGCGACGTGCCCGAGATACTCAAGGACACCACCATCTGGGCACTCGATCTCGGCGCGCTGGTGGCGGGCACCAAGTATCGCGGCGACTTCGAGAAGCGACTGAAGGCGGTGATCGGCCAGCTCAAGAAGGAACCCAGGGCGATCCTGTTCATCGACGAGATCCACACCATCATCGGCGCCGGGTCGGCCTCCGGCGGCACCATGGATGCATCCAACCTGATCAAGCCGGTGCTTGCTTCGGGCGAGTTGCGCTGTATCGGCTCGACCACGTTTCAGGAATACCGCGGCGTGTTCGAAAAGGACCGCGCGCTGGCGCGGCGCTTCCAGAAGATCGACGTCGTCGAGCCGACCGCCGCCGACAGCATCGAGATCCTCAAGGGGCTGCAGTCGCGCTTCGAGGAACACCACAGCGTGCAGTACACCGCCGAGGCGCTGCGCGCCGCGGTGGATCTGTCGGTGCGCCACATCCCCGACCGCCTGCTGCCCGACAAGGCCATCGACGTGATCGACGAGGCCGGCGCGCGCCAGCGCCTGCTGCCGGCATCCCAGCGCGCCGCATCGGTGGATGTGCCGGATATCGAGTACATCGTCGCGCGCATGGCGCGCATTCCGCCCAAGCAGGTGTCGGCGTCCGACCGCGACGTGCTGAAGAACCTCGAGCGCAACCTGAAGATGGTCGTGTTCGGCCAGGACGAGGCGATCGAGTCGCTGGCGGCGTCGATCAAGATGGCGCGCTCGGGCCTGGCCAATCCGCAGAAGCCGATCGGCTGTTTCCTGCTGGCCGGACCGACCGGCGTCGGCAAGACCGAGGTCACGCGCCAGCTGGCGCTGCAACTCGGCATCGAGCTGATCCGCTTCGACATGTCCGAGTACATGGAGGGACACTCGGTCTCGCGCCTGATCGGCGCGCCTCCGGGCTATGTCGGATTCGATCAGGGTGGCCTGCTGACCGAAGCGGTCACCAAGCATCCGCACTGCGTGCTGCTGCTCGACGAGATCGAGAAGGCGCATCCGGACGTGTTCAACATCCTGTTGCAGGTGATGGATCGCGGCGCCCTGACCGACACCAACGGCCGCGAGGCCAACTTCAAGAACGTGGTGCTGGTGATGACCACCAACGCCGGGGCGCAGCAGGCGGCGCGGCGCACGATCGGTTTCGTCGAGCAGAACCACGCGCCCGATGCGCTGGAAGTGATCCGCCGCGGCTTCACGCCGGAGTTCCGCAACCGGCTCGACGCGATCATCCAGTTCAAGGCTCTCGATTTCGAACACATCCTGCGCGTGGTCGACAAGTTCCTGATCGAGCTCGAGGCCCAGCTCAACGAGAAGCACGTCGCGCTGGGCGTCGACGCCGACGCACGCCGCTGGCTGGCCGAGCACGGCTTCGATCCGCAGATGGGCGCGCGGCCGATGGCGCGGGTGATCCAGGAGCAGGTCAAGCGCCGGCTGGCCGATGAGCTGCTGTTCGGCAAGCTCGCCGGCGGCGGCAAGGTCAGCCTCGGCGTGCGTGACGGTGAACTGGTGGTGACGACGGAAGCAGCCGAGAAGCTGCCCGCGGTCGTGGAGTGATACCTGCAGCCCGCGCATCGTTGCGCGAGCGGGATGACGTCAGCTTTCCCGATCGACCGGATCCCGGCCAGATGTACATCCCTGTACGAGCCGGGATGACGTCATGCCTTTCAGTCTGGATCCCGGCCAGATGTACGTCCCTGTACGAGCTGGGATGACGTCATGCCTTTCAGTCCGGATCCCGGCCAGATGTACATCCCTGTACGAGCCGGGATGACGTCATGCCTTTCAGTCTGGATCCCGGCCAGATGTACATCCCTGTACGAGCCGGGATGACGTCATCCTGACGTCACTTGCTGCGGTAGGTGATGCGTGCCTTGGTCAGGTCATAGGGAGTCATCTCGACCTTGACCTTGTCGCCGGTGAGGATGCGGATGTAGTTCTTGCGCATGCGGCCGGAGATGTGTGCGGTCACGATGTGGCCGTTTTCGAGTTGCACGCGGAACATCGTGTTGGGCAGGGTCTCGGTGACCGTGCCTTCCATTTCGATGACGTCGTCTTTGGCCATGGGTTCCGCATCGGAGCTGCGCAAGCCGCGCAAGCCTGCAATTGTGCCATGCGCGCCGCAGCGGCGGAAGCAGTGTTCAACGGCCCGTTGCGGATTGGCCCCGACCGGAGGCCGGCTTCGGCGTCGCCGATGCCGTCGTCTTGCGTCGGCGCAGCGCACCGTCAAGGTCGTTCAGCGCCGCGTTGAGCGATGCCGTGGCCGCATCACGCGCCGGGTGCAGGCGCAGGCTGGCCTCAAGGCTGCGCTCGGTCTCGGCGAGGCGTTCGTGGTGCAGAGCCAGCCCGTGGCGCGCCAGCAGCGGCTGCAGTGATTCGGCGTTGCGACGCAGGTCGGCGCGCACCACGCGCCAGGCCAGTTCGGCGACGCGGCGGCGATGGCTGTAGCTGAACAGATTGGTGAAGAACAGCTCGACCTCGTCGGCACGGGGCTCGAACAGCAGCATGTCGGCCTGCGGGTAGGCCTGGGCATACTTGCCCAGTCCGGTCCGCATGCGCGAGGTCAGCAGGGTGCGGAAGGTCTGCGACAGCAGCGCCGGCAGTCCGTCCCGGATCAGGCCCTCCGGCGCGCCGCAGCCGGTATCGGGAGCGCGATTCGCGTTGTACGGGACCAGCGGATTGACCGCGAACACGAGCGTTGCGCCCTGATCGAGCGCCGCGGAAGCGTGCAGCGTGCGCGCCAGCGCGCCGTCCACGTACCAGCGGTCACCGATCTTCACCGGCGGGTACAGGCCGGGCAGGGCGGCGCTGGCCGCGACGGCGCGCGAGATCGGCACGTCCTCGAGTCCGGGACCGCCAAGACGCACCGCCTGGCCGGAATCCAGTTCGACCGCGATCAGGAACAGCCGGTGATCGAGCTCCCGAAAGTCGTTGCTGCGACCGGGCCCGGTGAAAATCCCGCGCAGGAAAGCTTCGACCGACTCGTTGTCGAACAAGCCGGTGGGCAGCAGGCTTCCGAGCCGAAATGCGGCATCGGAAAGCCGTGCGTTCAATGGGTTGCGAGCCATATCGCCCGCCCAGTCGAGCATCATGCGCGGCAGGCCGGAGGCACGCCGCAGGTACTCGAACACGGCCGGGCGCACGAACGACTCGGGATGGAACACCGCCTCGCGCGAGTCGCCGGTGAGGAAGATGCGCGCCATTTCGGCGGTATCCAGGCTGTTGGCCAGGCCGGCCGCGAGAAAGGAACCGGAACTGACGCCGACATAGACGTGCAGATCGGTCAGGTCGAGACCGTCGATGCTGTCGGCCAGCGCGTGCAGCGCGCCCAGTTCCCACATGCCGCCGATCGGACCGCCGCCTGCGACCGCCAGGCCGATGCGACCGCGGTCGCGGGCGCTGCGGGCGGGGCGCTCGGCGTCGAGTTGCAGCATGCGCGATCCTCGGATATCGGCAGCCCAGTCTAGTGGGGAGCCCCGCAAATACCCATCCGCAATCCCCGTCGGCCGGGCGCCTCAGCCGAAATGGGCCTCGAGGTGACGGCGGATCTCTTCCTCGATCGTCGGCTTCAGCGCCAGCAGCAGGAAACCGAGGTCGGCATGCACGCGCACGCGATCCTTGCCGACCTCGATCGCACCGTTCACTCCGCTGCGGCGAAAAGTCAGGGTGTTGCCCTGCCATGCGCAATCGACACCGAAACGCTCGTGCATCGACGCAGCCAGCTCGTCCACGGTGGCTCGCGCCTCCTTCAGGCCGACCGCGTGCATGCGCGTGATATCGATGGCAGGCATGGGCTCCTCCGTCCGCACGATCTTAGCAGCGGCATCGGCGTGCTAGAGTCGCCGCGCTTTCCGGATCCTGCCCATGCGCCTCGGCTTCCCCGCGCCTCGCGACGACTTCGCCAGCTCCGCGACGACGATCACCATCGGCCGTGACACCGGTTGCGACCTGCGGCTCGACGACGCCGGCGTCTCGGGTTGCCATCTGCGTCTCAGCCATGATCGCCGCGGGACCGTGCTCGACGTGTTGCCGGGAGCGCCGCGCGTCTACGTCAACGCCCGCCCGGTGCGTGAACGGGCGCTGCTGACGGCGGGTGACCAGATCACCGTTGGCAGCACGCAGATGCTGCTCAAAAGCGACCACTCGCCACCCGCGGCGCCGGCCGCAAACACCGATGCGCAGAGCCCGCCCGGAGCCGCAGTCCTGCGTGTGCTGACCGGCGCGTTGTCGGGACAGATCCGGGCGATCGCGCCGACCTTGAACCTTGGCGGACCGGACCAGCAGACGGGCGCGGTTTGGGTCGAGCTGTGCGACGGGGTGCCCTGCCTGCGCAGTCGCGCGGCGCAGGCGGAGCCGTGGCTGCGCGTCAATGGTCATGCCGTGACGACGGCGCGCCTTCATGACGGTGACCAGATCGTGCTCGGCATGCAGCGCTTCCGCGTCGAGGCGCCGACGGTGGCGGCACGCGACGAGGCGGCGCAGTCATTTCTGCCGCACGAGGCGGCGCTGCCCGAGGACACCGCCGGCCCGCGCCGCGAGGTGTGGTGGCTGCTGCTTACGGCGGCGGCGCTGGCACTGGCGATCGCGCTGGTGCTGGCCGCGCGCTGATCGCCAGCGCCTGCCGCCGGGGCCGCCAGCGCGCCAGCAGCAGGGCGACCAGGATCGCCGCATAGACCACCGGCTCGCGCACGGCGATGGTCTGGCCGAACTTCACCTGCCAGACGAAATGCAGGATCGCCAGCACGCCGATGGCATAAACCAGCTTGTGCAACTGGCCCCAGCGCCGGCCCAGGCGCCGCATCATGCCGCGCGTGGAGGTCACCGCCAGCGGAATCAGCAGCAGCCAGGCGGCGAAGCCGACGGTGATGTAAGGCTTCTTGGCGATCTCCGTGAAGATCTGCGACCAGAATCCGCCGAGGTCGATCACCAGATACACGGTCAGATGCACGCTGGCGTAGAAAAACGTGAACAGCCCCAGCATGCGTCGGTAGCGGATCAGTGCGTTCCAGCCGGTGAACCGGCGCAGCGGCGTGATCGCCAGGGTCAGCAGCAGCAGGCGCAGCGCCCAGATGCCGGTGCGTTTTTCCAGCTGCGATACCGGATCCGGACCCAGGGTGTTGTGCAGGACCGCCAGCACCAGCAGCGCCAGCGGCAACAGGGCGAGCAGGACCACGAGCGGCTTGCTCCAGCCGACGGCATCCGGGCGGCGCATCAGTAGTCGCGCCCCAGGTCCATGCCCGCATAGAGACTGGCGACCTGGTCGGCATAACCGTTGAACAGGCGCGTGGCGATGCGATTGCCGAACAGGCTGAAGCCCGAACCGGCGATGCGGCGCTCGGTATGCTGGCTCCAGGGCACCGTGCCGACATCCGGGTTGACGTTGGCATAGAACCCGTAACGGTCGGGTGCCGCCTGGCTCCACGACGTCACCGGCCGGGTTTCGCTGAAGGCGATCTGCACGATCGCCTTGGTGCTCTTGAATCCGTATTTCCACGGCACCACCAGCCGCAGCGGCGCGCCGTTCTGGTTGGGGAGCACGCGCCCGTAGACGCCGACTGCCAGAAGGGTCAGCGGATGCATGGCCTCGTCGATGCGCAGACCTTCGCGGTACGGCCAGTCCAGCACCGGATAGGACAAGCCGGGCATCTGGCCGGGGCGATCCACCGTGGTGAACGCCACATACCTGGCGCGCGAAGTCGGCTTGAACCGCTTCAGCAGCGTGCCCAGCGGAAAGCCGACCCACGGAATCACCATCGACCAGGCCTCGACGCAGCGGTGCCGATAAATGCGCTGCTCCAGAGGAATGCCCCTGATCAGGTCCTCCAGCGCGAAGATGCCGGGGGCCTCGCATTCGCCGCCCACGGTGACGCTCCAGGGCTTCGGCTTGAACGCGCCGGAGTTCAGCGCGGGATCGGACTTGCTGGTGCCGAATTCGTAGTAATTGTTGTAGTGGGTGACATCCTGCCAACTGGTCAGCGGCCCCTGGGTGTGGAACGCCGGGTTGGGCGTGAAACTCAGCGCGGTCCCCGGCGCGGGCGGTGGCGGTGCCGGCGTCGGTGCGCCGGCCTCGCCCTTCGGACTGCAGGCCGCCAATGCCAGCGGGCTGAGCGCCAACAGGCGCACCAGGCGGCGGCGATCCTGATAGATCGCCTCGGGGGTCACATCACGTTCGGGCAGATCGGGCGGACGGCGCGTGGGCATGACGAACTCCGTGATATCGCAGCGATAGACCGGGGGAACGCGTGGCGGCTTACACAGGCTACGCGCCGCGGGTTCATCTGCCGTGAACGCCGCAGGCATAATCCGCACATCCGGAGGAGAGACTTGTGAGCCGCACCTGGAATTTCGCCGCCGGTCCCGCCGCGATGCCCGAGGAGGTTCTGCGCCAAGCGCAGGCCGAACTGCTGGAATGGCGTGACGCGCGCGCGTCGGTGATGGAAATTTCCCACCGTGGCAAGGCCTTCATGGCCCTGGCCGCCGGGATCGAGGCTGATCTGCGTGCGTTGGCCGGCATCCCCGACCACTACAAGGTGCTGTTCCTGCAGGGTGGCGCGACACTGCACTTTCCGCTGCTCGCGATGAACCTGGCGCAGCCCGCACAACGCGCCGACTACGTGCTCAGCGGCCACTGGAGCGACAAGGCCGCACACGAAGCCGCGCCCTATGCCGATGTGCGCATCGCCGCGGACGCTCGCGACACCGGCTACACCGCGCTGCCGCCGCGCGCGACATGGCAGCTCGACTCGAGCTCGGCCTATGTGCACTACACACCCAACGAGACCATCCACGGACTCGAGTTTGCCGATGTGCCCGAGGTTGGCGCGGTGCCGCTGGTCGCCGATTTCTCTTCCAGCATCCTGTCTGCGCCGATCGATATCAGCCGCTACGGCATGATCTACGCAGGCGCGCAGAAGAACATCGGCCCCTCCGGCCTGACCCTGGTGATCGTGCGCGAGGATCTGCTGGCGCGGGTGACGCGGCCGATGGCGACGATCTTCCGTTACGCCGAGCACGCCGCGCAGGGCTCGATGCTCAACACCCCCAACACCTTCGGCTGGTACCTGGCCGGCCTGACCTTCCGCTGGATCGCGCGACTCGGCGGTCTGACCGCGATGGCCGCGCGCAACCGCAGCAAGGCCGACACCCTGTATGCCGCGATCGACGACTCGGGGGGCTTCTACCGCAATCCGGTCGCGGTCGCCGCGCGCTCGCGCATGAATGTGCCGTTTTTCCTCGCCGACCCGGCGCTGGATGGCCGATTCCTTGCCGAATCCGAGCAGGCCGGGCTGCTGGCGCTGAAGGGCCATCGCGCACTGGGCGGCATGCGTGCCTCGCTGTACAACGCCATGCCTCAGGAAGGCGTGGATGCGCTGACGGCCTTCATGCGCGACTTCCAGCGCCGCCATGGTTGAGCGGCAGCGGACGATCACGCACTATCGATTCCCAGGCATCGCCGATGCCCGCACGCCGCCGACCATGACCGACGTACCCGAACCCGCGGCACCCGAGCTGGCCGATGCCCGTCAGCGCATCGACGCCATCGACCGCGAGCTGCAGGCGCTGATCGCCGAGCGCGCGCGCTGGGCGCAACAGGTCGGACGAGCCAAGGGACCGCTGAAGGCGGCGATCGATTATTACCGCCCCGAACGCGAGGCGCAGGTGTTGCGAATGGTGGTGGACCGCAATGACGGTCCGCTGTCTGACGAGGAGATGGTGCGGCTGTTCCGCGAGATCATGTCCGCTTGCCTGGCGCAGCAGGAGCCGCTGCGCATCGGCTACCTCGGCCCCGAAGGCACCTTCAGTCAGCAGGCGGCGCAGAAGCACTTCGGCCACAGCGCGCGCCTGCTGCCGCTGGCCAGCATCGAGGAGGTGTTCCAGGAGGTCGAGGCCGGGCACGCCGATTTCGGCATCGTGCCGGTGGAAAACTCGGGGCAGGGCACCATCCAGTCGACGCTGGACATGTTCCTCACCTCGCGGCTGAAGATCTGCGGCGAGATCGAGCTGCGCGTCCACCAGTTCCTGCTGTCACGAAGCGGCCGCGTGGAGGATGTCGAGCGCGTGTACTCGCACCCGCAGTCACTGGCGCAGTGCAAGGTCTGGCTGCGCCAGCATCTGCCGGCCAGCGAGCGCGTGGCGACCGCCAGCAACGCCGAAGGCGCGCGCCGCGCGCGCCTGGCCGACGATGCCGCGGCGATCGCCGGCGAGGCGGTGGCCCATGTCTACGGACTCAAGGTGATCGCGGGCCCGATCGAGGATCGTCCCGACAACACCACGCGCTTCCTGGTGCTGGGACGCGAACTGTTCCCCGCCACCGGCCACGATCGCACCTCGCTGCTGGTGTTCGTCAACGACCAGCCAGGCGCACTGTTCAATGCGCTCAGCCCGTTCGCGCGCCACGGCGTCAGCATGAACCGCATCGAGTCGCGGCCGGCGCACCAGGGCAAATGGCAGTACGCGTTCTTCATCGACCTCTCGGGTCACGTCGGGGACACCGCGCTGCGCGCGGCGTTGGAAGAGCTCGCCCCGCATGCCGGCGAGATTCGCGTGCTGGGTTCGTATCCGGTCGCCATTCCGTGAGCTTCGATGCCGCAGCGCTGGTCAATGCCGCGACCGACGGCTTGCGCGCCTACGATCCGGGCCACGATCTGCCCGCTCTGCGGCAGCGCTTCGGCGCTGCCATCGCCGAGCTGGGCTCGAACGAGAATCCGCTGGGCCCGAGCCCGCGCGCGTTGGCCGCGGCGCAGGCTGCGCTGGTCGAGGCGCATCGTTACCCGGACCCCAAGGGCGACGCGCTGAAGGCCGCGCTGTCGCAACAGTTGAACGTCGGCCGCGACCGCATCGCGCTCGGCAACGGCTCGCATGAACTGCTGATGCTGCTGGCACAATGTTTCGCCGATGCCGCGCACGAGGTCATCTGCTCGCAGTACGGGTTTGCGGTCTTCATGCTGGCTGCCACGGCCAGCGGCGCGCGCGCGGTCGCGGTCCCGGCGCTTGCCAGCGATCATCCGACGGCACCGCTCGGTCACGACCTCGACGCCATCGCGGCTGCCGCCGGCAACGACACGCGGCTGATCTATCTCGCCAATCCCAACAACCCCACCGGCAGCTGGTTCGACGATGTCGCGCTGGCAGCGTTTCTGGATCGCGTGCCTTCCCACGCCCTGGTGGTGGTGGACGAGGCCTATCACGAATACGCCGATGCGCCCGGACTGGGTACCGCGCTGCGGTTCGCCGGGCAGCATCCCAACCTCGTGGTGACACGCACATTCTCGAAAGCCTACGGACTGGCCGGCCTGCGCGTGGGCTACGCCGTGGCACACCCCACGGTGATCGCGGTGCTGGAACGCCTGCGTGAATCCTTCAACGTCAATGGCGTGGCACTGGCCGCGGCCGCGGTCGCGCTGGGCGATCGTGAGCACCTCGTGCGCGTGCGCGACTTCACGCTCGGCGAGCGTACCTGGCTGGCGGCCGAGCTGGCGCGTCGCGGCTACCGTACGCTGCCGTCGCAGACCAATTTCCTGCTGCTGGATCTGGCACGTAATGCGGCGGCGCTGGAACGGCATTTGTTCGAGCGTGGCGTGATCGTGCGCCCGCTGGGCGGATACGGGCTGGATCACGCGCTGCGCATCAGCATCGGCAGCCGCGCCGAGAACCTGCGCCTGCTGGAAGCGTTGCCGTGAGCACGCGGCTGGACTGGATCAGCCGACCGGCCGGACCGCTGCGCGGCGAATTGCGCGTGCCCGGCGACAAGTCCATCTCGCATCGCGCGCTGATGCTGGCGGCGCTGGCCGAAGGGCGATCGCGCATCGAGGGTTTTCTCGAAGGCGAGGACACCCGTGCGACCGCCGCGGTCCTGCAGCAGTTGGGCGCGCGCATCAGCGCACCTGCCGATGGCGTGCGCGTAGTCGACGGTGTCGGCCTGCACGGTCTGCACGCGGCGGAGCAACCTCTCGATTGCGGCAATGCCGGCACCGGCATGCGCCTGCTGGCCGGTTTGCTGGCCGGGCAGGGCTTCGACAGCATGCTGGTGGGCGATGCCTCGCTGTCGCGCCGACCGATGCGGCGCGTGATCGACCCGCTGGCGGCGATGGGCGCGCGCATCGACAGCCGCGACGGGCTGCCGCCGCTGCACATACACGGCGGGCTTGGCCTGTGCGGAGTCAGGATCGACACGCCCGTCGCCAGCGCACAGGTGAAATCGGCGATCCTGCTGGCCGGCCTGTATGCCAAGGGCACGACCGGGGTGCGCGAACCGCAGCCGACGCGCGATTACACCGAACGCATGCTGGCGGCCTTCGGCTGGCCGATCACGTTCGGACCCGGCTGGGCGCGCCTGGAGGGCGGGCATCGGCTGCGCGCCGCCGATGCGCGCATCCCCGGCGATTTTTCCTCTGCCGCCTTCTTCATCGTTGCCGCCTGCGTCACGCCCGGAAGCGACCTCGTGCTGCGCGAAGTGGGACTCAATCCGCGGCGCACCGGATTGCTTGACGTGCTGCGCGCGATGGGTGCCGACATCGTCATCGAACACCTCGCCGAGCAGGGTGGCGAGCCGGTCGGCAACCTGCGCGTGTGCCATGCGCCGTTGCGCGGCATCGAGGTGCCCGTCGCGCTCGTGGCGGACATGATCGACGAGTGTCCGGCCCTGTTTGTCGCCGCGGCGCGTGCACAGGGCCGAACCGTGCTGCGCGGGGCAGCCGAACTTCGCGTCAAGGAGTCCGACCGCATCGCGGTGATGGCAGCCGGATTGCGCCGGCTGGGTCTCGCGGTAGAGGAGCGGCTCGACGGCGCCGTGATCGAGGGCGGTGCCCTGCGTGGCGGCGAGGTCGACAGTTGCGGTGATCACCGCTGTGCGATGAGTTTCGCCCTGACCGGGTTGGTCGCCGAGGCGCCGGTGCGCATCCGCGACTGCGCCAATGTCGCCACCTCGTTCCCGGGATTTCTCGATTCGGCCCGCGCGATCGGCATGATCGTCGCCATGGAGCCGGCGACGAACGAGGCGCTTGCATGAGCAACGATGCAGACGGACTGCCGCCTTTCATCATCGCCATTCCGGCGCGCTACGGTGCCAGCCGCCTGCCCGGCAAACCGCTGCGCCTGCTGGGCGGCGAGCCGCTGATCCGGCACGTGGTTCGACGGGCACAATCCGCCGGCGCGACTGAAGTCGTGGTGGCCACCGATGACGCGCGCATTGCCGAGGCACTGGCCGGCAGCGGCGCCCATGTCGCGCTGACCTCCGCAACCCACGCCTCCGGCAGCGACCGGCTGGCCGAATGCGCGACACGTCTCGGCTGGGCCGACGCCGCCATTGTCGTCAACCTGCAAGGTGACGAACCTTTCGCTCCTGCGGCGGGCATCCGCGCCGTGGTCGCGGCGCTGGCTGCCTCCGGCGCCCCCATGGCGACCCTGGCAACGCCGCTCGCCGGAAGCGAACAATTGTTCGACCCCAACCTGGTCAAGGTCGTACGCGACCGTCACGGCCATGCGCTGTATTTCAGCCGCGCGCCGCTGCCGTGGGCACGTGATGCATTCGCCGTCGACCGCACCCGCCTGCCCGATGGCATGCCGTTCCTGCGCCACATCGGCATCTACGCTTATCGCGCCGGGTTCCTGCGCGCCTATTCGTCGCTGCCACGCACGCCGCTGGAGCAGGCCGAATCGCTGGAGCAGCTGCGCGCGCTGGAGCACGGCCACGCCATCGCGGTCGCCCTGTCACCCGCGGCGTTTCCACCCGGCATCGACACTCCCGACGATCTGGCCCGCGCCGAACGGGATCTTGGCGCGAACGCCGCGCTGGATCACCACAGCGGTTAAGATCAGCCCGCACAGGGGAGAGACCATGCCGACACGCAGCGTGGTGCAGGAATTTCCGGACGATCTCGATTGGGTCAACGTGAGCGAACGACCGTCGCTGGCGTCGCTGCGCGGCCGCGTCGTGCTGCTGGTGTTCTTCGGCTACGACAGCATCCACAGCATCAACCTGATGCCGGCGCTGCGGCAGTTGCAGACCAAGTACCACGATGGCATCGCCCTGCTCGGCATCCACGTGCCCAAGTACGCGGCGCAGCGCGACGCGGCGGCCGTGCTCAAGGCGGCCAATCGGCTGCATCTGCGATTCCCGGTCGCCAATGACGCCGACTGGGTGCTGTGGCGCCAGCTGGAGATCGAGGCGTGGCCCAGCGTGCTGGTCCTGGACTGCGAGAGCCAGCAGGCGGCGCGCGTGCAGGGTGACGATTGCGTCCGCGATCTCGATGAGCTGGTCGCCGCACTGCTCGATGAAGCCGCGGCGCGCGATCTGCGCCGTTTCGATCCGGCGCCGACCTCGTCTCGTCCCGAGCCGCGGGTGGCGCTGCGTTTTCCCGCCGCGCTGGCGCTCGCCGGCGAGCGCCTGTATGTCAGCGACAGCGCACACAACCGCGTGCTGGAGTGCAATCTCGAGGGCCGGGTACTGCGGCAGTTCGGTTCCGGCAATCCCGGCTACTGGGACGGGCACAGCAATGACGCCGGCTTCAGCGATCCGCAGGGGCTGGCGCTGCTCGGCGACGCGCTGTTCGTCGCCGATACCGGCAACCACGCGGTGCGCCGTATCCGTCTGCTGACCGGCGATGTCGCCACCGTGCTGGGGCGCGGCGAACCGGGCTATGACGTACCGCGCGGCGGCGCGGCCGGAACCGAACTGTCGGTCAGCGCGCCGGTGGGCCTCGCGGCGGGTGGGGATCGTCTGTACGTGTCGCTGGCCGGGCAGCACCAGATCTGGCAGCTGCATCTCGGCGACGATCGTGTCGATGTGCTGGCCGGCAGCGGCCTGGCCGACGTGGCCGATGGCGACGCCATGGTCGCGGCGTTCGCGCAGCCGGCCGGGCTGGCGCTGCTGACGGGCCAACTGCTGGTGGCCGATGCCGGCGGCAATGCCCTGCGTGCCGTGCGCCTGGCCGATGGCATGGTCTCGACGCTGGCTGGCGCCGGACGCTGGCAACCCGGGAAGGGCGAGATCGGCGCCTGCCTCGCGCACCCGCTGGGTATCGGCGTGGATGGAACCGGGCATGCCTTCGTCGCCGATACGCTCAACGACCGCGTGGTGGTCTATGCCGGAACCGGAACCGGCGTGCGCGTGCTGAAACTGGGCGAACGGCTGCATGAGCCGGCAGGTCTGTGTGTGGATGGCCGCACCCTGTGGCTGGCGGATCGCAATGCGCATGCGGTACTGCGGGTGAACCTCGAAAACGGCGAGATCCGGCGCCTGCCGATCGGCGAGTAAAATCCGCCGGATGCATGCAGGCAACCCGACCGCCTTCGACGGCAAGGCCTTTGTCCATACCCTGACCACGGCGCCCGGCGTCTACCGCATGTTCGGCGCCGGCGATGAGCTGCTTTACGTCGGCAAGGCGGGCAGCCTGAAGAAGCGCGTCGGCAGCTATTTCCTCACGCCGCGCATGGAACCGCGGATCGCCGCGATGGTGTCGCAGATCGCGCGCATCGAAACCACGGTCACACGCACCGAGGGTGAGGCACTGCTGCTCGAGGCGCAGCTGATCAAGACCCTCAAGCCGCGCTACAACATCCTGCTGCGCGACGACAAGAGTTATCCCGGGCTCTTCCTGTCCGTCACGCAGGACTACCCGCGGCTGGTCTTCCATCGTGGTGCTCGACAGGCGCCGGGCCGCTATTTCGGACCTTATCCGAATACCTACGCGGTGCGCGAAAGCCTGAATCTGATGCAGAAGCTGTTCAAGCTGCGCCAGTGCGAGGACAGCTACTTCCGCAACCGCTCGCGACCCTGTCTGCAGCATCAGATCGGCCGCTGCAGCGCACCCTGCGTCGGCCTGATCGAACGCGACGAGTATGCCGATGACGTTCGCCATGTGGTGATGTTCCTGGAGGGCCGCAGCAGCATCGTGACCGACGAGATCGCTGCTGCCATGGAGCAGGCCAGTGCGGCGCTGGATTTCGAACGCGCCGCGCGACTGCGCGACCAGGTCGCGGCGCTGCGGCTGCTGCAGAGCCGCCGATACGTGCAGGGCGCCGTGACCGACATGGACGTGCTTGCCTGTCGCATCGAGGCCGGGCAAGCCTGTGTCAGCGTGCTGTTTTTCCGCGACGGCGTCAGCCTGGGTTCGCGCGATTTCTTTCCGCGCCTGCCATACGACGCCGAGCCCGGCGATGTGCTGGCGCAATTTGCGGCGCAGTATTACCTCGATCATCCGCTGCCGGCGGAGCTGGTGCTCAGTGCTGCGCCCACGGATGCCGTGACGCTGGGCGCGGCGCTGTCGACGCACGCGGGTCACGCGGTCCGGCTGGGCAGCGCGCCGCGTGGCGATCGTGCGCGGTTCCTGGAACTCGCGTTGCGCAATGCCGATGCCGCGATGGCGAGCCGGCTCGCCAGCCGGCAGACGCTCACGATGCGTCTGGAGGATCTGCGCCGGCTGCTTGGCCTGGTCGCGCAACCACAACGCATCGAATGCTTCGACATCAGCCATACCCAGGGCGAGGCGGCCGTGGCGTCCTGCGTCGTGTTCGGCCCGGAAGGAGCGGAAAAGAGCCACTACCGGCGCTTCAACATCACCGGCATTACGCCGGGCGATGACTACGGCGCGATGGAGCAGGCGCTGACCCGGCGCTTTCGTCGCTTGCAGGAGGGCGAGGGCAGGCGCCCGGATCTGTTGCTGATCGATGGCGGCAAGGGGCAGGTGCTGCGGGCGCTGCGGGTCCTGCGCCAGCTCGGCATCGCTGGCATCGCGGTGGTCGGTGTCGCCAAGGGGCCGGCGCGACGTGCCGGCGAGGAAGCCCTGATCCTCGCCGACAGCGGTCGCGAGTTGCATCCGGGGGCCACGTCGCCGGCACTGCACCTGATCGCGGCGATTCGCGATGAATCGCACCGCTTCGCGATCGGCGCGCATCGCAAGCGGCGTCAGGCGGCGCGGGAGGGCAGCGTGCTCGATGACATCGCCGGTATCGGGCCGCGCCGGCGTTCCGCCCTGTTGCGTGCATTCGGTGGCCTGGCCGGCCTCGCTGCCGCCGGCATCGAGGAACTGGCCCGCGTCAAGGGCATCGATCGCGCCCTTGCCGAGCGCATCTACGACACGCTGCACCGCTGACGGTCAGCGCCGCCACGTGCCACACTGCAAGCGCCCGCAAGAACGTGCCGCCGCATGCGTCTGAATATTCCCACCTGGCTGACCCTGTTCCGCATCGCCCTGCTGCCGGTCATGGTGGTGGTGTATTACGCGCCGATGCGCTTTGCCGACCTCGCGGCCGCCGGTGTTTTTGTCGCGGCCGCGACCACCGACTGGCTGGACGGCTGGCTCGCCCGCCGCTGGGGCCAGACCTCTCGCTTCGGCGCCTTTCTCGATCCGGTCGCCGACAAGCTGATGGTCGCAGTGACACTGATCCTGCTGGTGCAGACACAATCCAGCATCCTGCTCACGGTTTCAGCGGCGGTGATCGTCGGTCGCGAGATCGCGGTTTCGGCACTGCGCGAATGGATGGCCGAGATCGGCCAGCGCGCACGCGTGCGGGTGGCCACGATCGGCAAGATCAAGACGGTGATGCAGCTGGTCGCCCTGGTGGTACTGCTGGTCGAGCGCAATGCCGAAACGCTGCGCCTCTACCACGTCGGCGAGTTCCTGCTGGTGATCGCGGCCGGACTGACCCTGATTTCGGGCGTGGCCTATCTGCGCGCCGCCTGGCCGGCGCTGCGTGACGATGATCGGGGAGCGCCCTAGCGTGGCGAGCGGGAGCGCTGGCTCCCGGCTCCGATGTCGACCCGGAGCAGCTGCCGAACCGTACTGGCGAACGCGCGCAGCTATTGACACCCCTGGGGCCATCCGTACCATACGCGGTCTGATGCGGGAATAGCTCAGTTGGTAGAGCACGACCTTGCCAAGGTCGGGGTCGCGAGTTCGAGTCTCGTTTCCCGCTCCATCGTTGCACCTGCAAAACCTCGGCTTGCCGAGGTTTTGTTTTTTCGGCGCCCGGGCTAAGCTCGATGGGCGAAGGATGCCGAAGGCAGTCCTCCGCGCGTGCGGAGGCTGAGCGATTCATTCGTGGGGCCAGGTGGCAGAGTGGTCATGCAGCGGCCTGCAAAGCCGTGTACGCCGGTTCGATTCCGACCCTGGCCTCCATTGATGCGATCGCGATTCGGCCGACGCGCGTGCACGGTAGCGCCCGGGTGGCGAAATCGGTAGACGCAGCGGACTTAAAATCCGCAGGCCCGCAAGGGCCATGCCGGTTCGACTCCGGCCCCGGGCACCAGGTACTCGCGGCCCCCCAGTACGCACGGCCCTTGCAAATCGCCTCGCGCCCTGCCTAATGTCACCGCAGGGGAGTCGGGGGACATCGCCATGATCAAGCTGGTGCTCGTGGATGACCACGAACTGGTACGTACGGGTTTTCGCCTGATCCTGCAGCAGCAACTGGACATGCAGATCGTGGGCGAGGCCGGCAGTGCCGAGCAGGGGCTGAAGCTGATCCGCGAGCTCAAGCCGGATGTCGCCCTGGTCGACGTGCACATGCCGGGCATGAGCGGCATCGAAATGACCGAGCGTGTGGCCCGCGCGCGGCTGCCGACGCAAATCGTCGTGCTGACGGTGGTCGAGGATGCACGCTTTCCCAAGCGCCTGATCGAAGCCGGCGCACTCGGTTACCTCACCAAAGCATGCGCCTCTGACGAGCTGCTGGCTGCGGTGCGCCAGGTTGCCCAGGGCCGTCGCTATCTGGCGCCGGCCGTGGCGCAGCAACTGGCGCTGGCGACGCTGGACGGCCAGGAGTCGCCGTTCGATGCACTGTCCGGGCGCGAACTCGAGGTGGCCCTGATGCTGGTGCGTGGCAAGCCCGTGTTCGCGATCGCCGAGCAGCTGCACCTGAGTCCCAAGACCGTATCGACCTACAAGCAGCGCCTGCTGGACAAACTGGGCATGGACAACGTGATCGCGCTGGCGCATCTGATGAGCGCCCATGGGCTGATCGACCAGCAACCATCCGGCTACCACGATCTGCTGCGCACCGGGGCTGTCGTGCCCTCGTAGGACGGCTGCGCGACAGGCCCGGCGCAGCTTTCGCGATCAGTCGTGATCGCTCTTCGGCGCTGCCGCGAACGCGGCGCGCTGTTCAGGCGTGGGTTCGCTCTGGTAACGCGTCTTCCATTCGGCGAACGGCATGCCATAGATACGCTCGCGGGCGGCGTCCTTGTCGATACGGACACCGCTCGCCGCGGCAGCCTCGCGGTACCAGTCGGCCAGGCAATTGCGGCAGAATCCGGCGCGGGTCATCAGCTCGATGTTCTGCACGTCGCTGCGCTGGCGCAGGTGTTCCAGCAGGCGCCGGAAGGCGGCGGCCTCGAACTCGATTTCGGAAGGCGTCGACGGCATGGAGAACCTCCTCGCGGCTGCGACCGTGATCCAGCATTGCACATCGCGGCGCAGCCGGATGCGCTGGCGTTTGAGATGTCCGACAGGCGCTGCGACAATGGCGCTTTGCAGACACCGCCCATGACCGCCCATCTGCTTGACGGCAAGAGCGTCGCCCACGAGTTGCTGGTGCGCGTCAGGAAGCGCGTCGCCGCGCGGGTTTCCCAAGGGCTGCGCGCGCCGGGCCTGGCGGTGGTGCTGGTCGGCGGCGATCCCGCTTCGAGCGTCTATGTGCGCAACAAGCGCAAGGCCTGCGCCCAGGTCGGGTTCCGCTCGTTCGATTTTGATCTGCCGGCCACGACCACGCAGGCCGATCTGTTCGCGCTGATCGACCGGCTCAACGCCGAACCCGACGTCCACGGCATTCTGGTGCAGTCGCCGCTGCCGGCGCACGTCGACGAGGACGCTCTGGTGGAGCGCATCGATCCGCGCAAGGACGTCGATGGCTTTCATCCCGAGAACGTCGGCCGCCTGGCGCTGCGCCGTTTCGGCCTGCGTCCGTGCACGCCGAAGGGCGTGATGACCCTGCTCGGCCACACCGACCGGCCGGTGCGCGGGCAGCATGCGGTGGTCATCGGCGTGTCCAACCACGTCGGCCGGCCGCTGGCACTGGAACTGCTGATCGCCGGCTGCACGACCACCTGCTGCCACAAGTTCACCCGCGATCTGGCCGGTTTCGCCGCGCAGGCCGACATCCTGATCGTCGCCGTCGGCAAGCCCGGCCTGGTGCGCGGCGAGTGGATCAAGCCGGGCGCCGTCGTGATCGATGTCGGCATCAACCGGTTGAATGACGGGCGGCTGGTCGGCGACGTCGAGTTCGCGGCGGCGCGCGAACGCGCCTCGTGGATCACGCCGGTGCCGGGCGGGGTGGGGCCGATGACCGTGGCGACGCTGATGGAGAACACCCTGGAAGCCGCCGAGGCATTCGCCGCCCCGGCTTGAAGCCCGCGCTGGCGGTCATGGCGACGTGATTTTTGCTAGGCGGCCGGGCAGCCGCCGCGTACAATTTCGCAATTGACTCGCGGGACTTTTGCCCATGCGTATCCTCGCCGAGGCCCTGACCTACGACGATGTCTATCTGGTTCCCGCCTACTCGGCCGTGTTGCCGCGCGATGTCGATACCTCGACCCGGCTGACGCGCAGCATCCGCTTGAACATCCCGATCGTCTCCGCGGCGATGGATACGGTCACCGAGGCGCGCCTCGCAATCACCATGGCGCAATGCGGCGGCATCGGCATCATCCACAAGAACATGCCGATCGAGCAGCAGGCCGCCGAGGTGCGCCTGGTCAAGAAGTTCGAGGCCGGCGTGATCCGCGATCCGATCACCGTCGGGCCTCAGACCTCGATCCGCGAGGTGATGCAGATTACCCATGCACACAACATTTCCGGCGTGCCGGTGGTCGATGGCGAGCAGCTGGTCGGCATCGTCACCAGCCGCGACCTGCGTTTCGAGAAGAAGCCCGACGATCCGGTCAGGAACATCATGACGCGCCGGGAAAAACTCGTCACGGTGAAAGAGGGCGCCGGCGAGGATGAGGTGCTGGCCCTGCTGCACCGCCATCGCATCGAGAAGGTACTGGTCGTCAATGATGCCTTTCAGTTGCGTGGTCTGATCACCGTCAAGGACATCCAGAAGGCGCGCGACAATCCGCACGCCGCCAAGGATGCACACGAGCGCCTGCGCGTCGGTGCGGCCGTGGGCGTCGGCGGTGATACCGAAGCGCGTGTGAGCGCGCTGGTCGAAGCGGGCGTGGACGTGGTCGTGGTGGACACCGCGCACGGCCATTCGCAGGGCGTGCTCGACCGCGTGCGCTGGGCGAAGCGGAATTTTCCGAACGTGCAGCTGATCGCCGGCAACATCGTCACCGGCGACGCCGCACTGGCGCTGGTGGACGCCGGAGTCGACGCGGTCAAGGTCGGCGTCGGCCCCGGCTCGATCTGCACCACCCGTATCGTCGCCGGCGTCGGCGTGCCGCAGATCACCGCGATCGACATGGTGGCCAGCGCGCTGAAGGACCAGGTTCCGCTGATCGCCGACGGCGGCATCCGCTACTCCGGCGATGTCGCCAAGGCGATCGCGGCCGGCGCCGCCACGGTCATGCTGGGATCGATGTTCGCCGGCACCGAAGAGGCGCCGGGCGAGGTCGAGCTGTATCAGGGACGCTCCTACAAGAGTTACCGCGGCATGGGCTCGCTGGGCGCCATGCAGATGGGCTCCAAGGATCGCTATTTCCAGGACGAAGCCGACACCGACAAGCTGGTCCCCGAGGGCATCGAAGGCCGCGTTCCCTATCGCGGCCCGCTGCGCAGCATCGTGCATCAGCTGATCGGCGGTCTGCGCGCATCGATGGGCTATTGCGGCTGCGCCACGGTGGACGTCATGCGCAGTCATCCGCAGTTCGTGCGCGTCACCGGCGCCGGCGTGCGCGAGGCACACGTGCACGACGTGCAGATCACCAAGGAAGCGCCGAATTACCGGCTGGATTGAGGTACAGCCGGCGCTCGGGACTCGGGACTCGGGACTCGGCTGGGAATACAACGGCCCAGGCCTGCCGCGGCGACGCCGAACCGGCTCACGGCAGATCGACGACGATGCGCACGCTGCAGGGCAGGGATCCCGAGTCCCGAACCCCGAATCCCGAGTCCCGATGCCCGCGAACATCCACAGCGACAGGATCCTGATCCTCGACTTCGGCTCGCAGTACACGCAGCTGATCGCCCGCCGCGTGCGCGAGATCGGCGTGTACTGCGAGATCTGGGCGTGGGACCACGATCCCGCCCAAATCGCGAACTACGCACCCAAGGGGGTGATCCTGTCCGGCGGTCCCGAGTCGGTGACCGAGACCGGCTCGCCCAGGGCGCCCGATGCGGTGTTCGATCTCGGCGTGCCGGTCTTCGGCATCTGCTACGGCATGCAGACCATGGCCGCACAGCTCGGCGGTCGCGTCGAGGGCGGACATGCGCGCGAATTCGGCCATGCCGCGGTCGAACTGAGCGGATCATGCCGGCTGTTCGACGCGCTGGACGATCAGGACGATCACTGCGGGGGGGCGGCGCTGCAGTCTCACGCGACACCCGCGCCGACGCGCGCGCGCCGCGTACTGGATGTCTGGATGTCGCACGGCGATCGCGTCACCGTCGTGCCTGCGGGCTTCGCCGCCGTGGCGTCCACCGCCAGCGTGGCCGTGGTGGCGATGGCCGACGAGACGCGCCATTGGTATGGCGTGCAGTTCCATCCCGAGGTCACGCACACCGCGCGCGGCACCGAGATCCTGCGACGATTCGCGGTTGATATCTGCGGCTGCGCCACGCTCTGGACACCCGCGCAGATCATCGAGGACGCCATCGCGCGCGTTCGCGCCGAGGTGGGGCAGGATCGGGTGCTGCTGGGCCTGTCCGGGGGTGTCGATTCCTCGGTGGTCGCCGCGCTGCTCGAAAAGGCCATCGGCGCACAGCTGACCTGCGTCTTCGTCGACACCGGCCTGCTGCGCTTCGGCGAGGGCGATCAGGTGATGGCGACCATGGCCGAGCACATGGGCGTCCATGTCATCCGTGTCAACGCGGCCGAGCGCTTTTTCGCGGCGCTGGCCGGCATCGAGGATCCCGAAGCCAAACGCAAGGTCATCGGTCGCTTGTTCGTCGAGGTGTTCGACGAGGAGTCACACAAGCTCGAAGGCGTGAAGTGGCTGGCCCAGGGCACGATCTACCCCGACGTCATCGAATCGGCGGGCGGCAAGACCGGCAAGGCGCATGTGATCAAGAGTCACCACAATGTCGGCGGCCTGCCCGAACGCATGCATCTGAAGCTGATCGAACCGCTACGCGAACTATTCAAGGACGAAGTGCGCCGGATCGGCGTCGAGCTCGGCCTGCCGCGCGCCATGGTGTACCGGCATCCGTTCCCCGGTCCGGGACTGGGCGTGCGCGTGCTCGGCGCGATCAAACCCGAATATGTCGCCTTGCTGCAGCAGGCCGACCATCTCTTCATCCAGGCCTTGCACAAGCACGACCTCTACGACCGCGTCAGCCAGGCCTTCGCCGTCTTCCTGCCGGTGAAGTCCGTTGGCGTCGTCGGCGATGGACGCGCCTACGAGTGGGTGATCGCGCTGCGCGCGGTCGAAACCGTGGACTTCATGACAGCCCGCTGGGCGCGCCTGCCATACGAGTTCCTCGAAGAGGTTTCTCTTCGTATTATCAATGAACTGCATGGCATTTCTCGTGTCGTTTACGACATCAGCGGCAAGCCGCCGGCCACGATCGAGTGGGAGTAGAAGCGCGCGCAGCCATGCGCCCGCGATGACCGGATTCCATGCCCCCATGCCGACCTCGCCACCGATCATTCCGGGCTGCTTGCCGCGAACCCCGGCGCATGGCTTCAGCGCCGAAGACACCGGTTGGATGCAGCGGGCGCTGGAGCTGGCGCGCCATGCCAGTGAGGTGCATGACGAAGTGCCGGTTGGCGCGGTGCTGGTCATGGACGGCAAGCTGCTCGGCGAAGGCTGGAATCGCACGATCAGTTCGCACGATCCGACCGCCCACGCCGAGATCGTCGCTCTGCGTGCGTCCGGGCAGCAGCAGCGCAACTATCGATTACCCGGCAGCACGCTTTACGTGACCCTCGAGCCTTGCGCCATGTGCGCCATGGCGCTGGTGCACGCGCGCGTTACCCGGGTCGTCTTTGCGACCCCCGATCCCAGGACCGGGGCCGCGGGCAGCGTGTTCGACACGCTGATCTCGCCGCAGCACAACCATCGCATCGCCGTCGAGTGGGGACTGGCTGCAGAAGCGAGCGCCGACGTGTTGCGCGACTTCTTCCGGGAACGCCGCTGATGACATCATCTCTGCGATACTATTTGACATAATATACATTATGCGTACTCAAAGGGTCGATCCGGGCCGGGGCCAAACGCTGTCGGCCGCGGACCAGCACCGACAAGCTTTCGGCATTTGGCCGGGGCCGGGTTTTTTCCTTGGTGCTTCATGGATTCCTGGAAACAAGCAGAGCGGCTGGCTGCAAGGGCCGCTGTGCGACGGGCACGCCGCGACAAAGTGCAGCCGGCTCAAAGCGCGTTCATCTTTCGATCTGTGTCATCCGAGCACAACGCGAACACGGTGCGTCCGCGCGTCCTCGATCAGCGGAATGCAGGCCGTGTTTCTCGTGCTCCCGGCAGGTGCCGAGCCGTCGAACTCCACGAGGGCTATGCCGCGCTGCACGCCAGACGGATTCTCCACGCTGATTTCGTAACGGGTGACGGTGCCCCGCGGACCGCGATGGCGATACACGATGTCATAGCGTGTCCACGATTTGGGAATGCAGGGCCTGAGCCGCAGATGATCGCCCTGCAGCTGGAATCCAAGGATGGCCTCCAGTCCGGCGCGATAGAGCCAGCCCGCCGAGCCGCTGTACCAGGTCCAGCCGCCGCGCCCGACATACGGCGCCACCGCGTAGACGTCGGCGCAGGCCACGTAAGGTTCGACCTGGTAGCACGTCACCGCTTCGGCGGAGTCGCTGTGCCGGATGGGATTGAGAATGTCGAACAGTTCGCCGGCACGATCGCCCTGTCCGAGCAGCGCGCAGGCAAAAATCGACCAGGTTGCACCATGGGTGTATTGGCCGCCGTTTTCGCGAATGCCGGGCGGATAGCCCCTGATGTAGCCGGGGTTCATGGGCGTGCGATTGAATGGCGGCGTGAACAGCACCGCGATCTTGTCGTCGTGAAGAACCAGGTATTTCTCCACCGCCGCCATGGCCTGCGTGGCATGGCCGGGATCGGCTGCGCCGGAGATCAGGCTCCACGATTGCGCGATGCTGTCGATCTTGCACTCTTCGCTCAGATGCGAGCCGAGCGGTGTGCCGTCATCGTAATAGCCGCGTCGATACCATCCTCCATCCCAGCCCGCCGCGCTTTCGAGCACAACCCGCAACGCCGTGGCGTAGGCGCGCCAGGAAGCCGCGCGTGCAGATTCGCCGCGCGCATCGGCCCATGGCGCGCAGGCCCTGATCGTGGCCAGCAGGAACCAGGCCAGCCAGACACTTTCGCCGCGGCCCTGCGCACCCACGTTGTTCATGCCGTCATTCCAGTCGCCGGTTCCGATCAAGGGCAGGCCGTGAGCGCCCAGCGTCAGGCTGGAATCGATCGCCCGCGCGGCGTGCTCGTACAGGCTGCCCTGCTCGCTGGCGATGCCCGGCTGGTAAAACGCATCGGCAGCGCCTTCCTTGATCGCGGCGCCATCGAGGAAAGGCACATTCGCGTCGAGCACGGCGGCATCGGCAGTCACCGCGATGTAATGGGCGGCGACATAGGCCAGCCAGATGCGGTCGTCGCTGATCCGCGTGCGTATACCCTGCCCCGATGGCGGCAGCCACCAGTGCTGCACATCGCCCTGGATGAATTGGCGCGCCGCCGCCCGCAGCACATGTTCGCGCGCGAGATCAGGACGGGTGACACACAACGCCATCACATCCTGCAGTTGATCGCGAAAGCCGTAGGCGCCGCTGGCCTGGTAGTAAGCCGTGCGCGCCCACATCCGGCAGCCCAACGTCTGGTACAGCAGCCAGTCGTTGAGAAGAATGTCCATCGCGCGATCCGGCGTGCGCACCTGCACGGTGTCGAGCACCGCGTCCCATTGCGCACGCACGTCGTGCAGCACAGCGTCGAGATCGGTCGTGCGGTATTTCCCGACCAGCGCCTGCGCTTCGGCGCGCGACGCGGCATCGCCCAGCATGAACACGATTTCGATCCGTTCGTCGGGTGCCAGCACGAGGGAGGTCTGCAGCGCGCCACAGGGATCCAGCCCGGCGCCGACACGCCCCGACAACGGGATGTTGCCGGCCAGCGCGGCCGGACGATCGACGGCGCCATGACGACCGAGAAACTCCAGGCGGTCGCCGGTGCAGGAGCGCTGCCGGCCGCCGAGGTCGATGAAAGCCACGCGCTCGCCGAACTCGGCGCGCCACGCATTGCGTGCGAACAGCGCACCGGTTTCCGCGTCGCGCGAGGTGGCCACGAACGGCGCCGGCGCCGTGCCATTCGCGCCCAGTGCCCATTCGACATAGCCGGTGATCGACAGGTGCCGCGTGCGCGCGGAGCGGTTGCACAAGCGCAGTCGCGACAGCTTGACGGGATCAATCAGCGGCACGAATTGCAGCAAGGCCACATCGATGCCATGCGCATCGTGTGTAAAGCGGCTCCAGCCCTTGCCGTGCTGGACGCTGTAGGTCGCCGTCGGAACACGGATCGGCAGCGCCGCGGCGCTCCACAGTTCACCGCTGTCCTCGTCGCGCAGGTACAGCACTTCGTGCGGCGTGTCACTGACCGGATCATTGGGCCACGGCGTCAGCGGGTTCTGCTGGCTGTTGAGCGACCATGTGTAACCGCCGCCTTCGGCCGAAACCAGGAATCCGAAGCCGGGGTTGGCGACCACGTTGATCCACGGCACCGGCGTGCAGCGGTCGCCGTCGAGTGTGATGGCATAGGCACGACCGGACTCGATGAAGCCGCCCGTGCCGTTGTCGAACTCGCGTGGCGTGTGCGTGATCGACGGCGCGGATACCGCATCGTTGGCTGCCGCTTGCGACGCGGATGAAGGATCCCGGGGCGCGGGGGCCGACATTGCGTGATCGCCGTCGCGATCCCCCGACGCGGGATCCGGCAGCCCATCCGCTGCATCCAGCACGATGCGAGCGACGGTGGCCAGGCCGGTACGCAACGCATCGGAAATGACGGCGTCGCGCAGCGCGAACACCGCGGCGGGAACAGCATCGCGGTCCGCCTGAAACCCGGTGTTCTGCACCTGCATCCGTTCGTCCAGCGTCGCCTGCAGAGAATCGCCGTTGCTGACGGCGATGTTGAGCAACACGACATCGACACCCAGCCGCTTCGATTGCCAGTAGCGCTGCGCCAGCAACAACTCCTGCACACACGCCAGACCGGCTTCGGCGCCTATGCGCAGAAGCACGATGGGACGGTCGCCGGAAATGCCGCAGCTCCACAGCTCGGGCGCACCGCCGCTGCCGCGCTCCAGCACCTCGACGGGCGCCCGCAAGCTGCTGTCGGCATACAGCAGCGCTCGGGCAAGGTGTCCAAAACGCCCGGCCTGCACGGCATCGATACCGAGGCGTGTCTGCTCTGCCATGGCATGGGCCATGGATCCGGCAAATACCTGCTCGCAGCCGTCATCTGCGCGCAGCGTCTGCACCAGTGCAAGCACGGCAGCACGCGAGTCGGCCAGCGCGGTCCAGAACGCCACCCGCACGCTGGCACCGGGGGCAACGCGCACCCGCCGACGCAGACAGAAAACCGGGTCGAGCACGCAGCCGCTGGTGTTCGACAGTGCTGTGCCGTCTTGCATCTCCTGCGCGTGGCGCAGCGTGCGACCGCGGCCGAGGAAGCGCATGCGATCGGTTTCAAACTCGCAGGTGCCCTCGTCATGCGCCTCGACCACGGCAACATGCGCGGCCCAGACCCCGGCCTCGTCCGGCGTACGCCGCCGCCGCGTTGCCAGCAGGATGCTGCCCTGCTCCACCCATTCGGTCTGCACGAACATCTTGGAGAATGCCGGATGGGCCGCATCGGCTGCGGCCGGACCGAGCACCAGTTCCGCATACGAGGTCAAAGTGATCTCGCGCGGACCTTCGCCGTGATTGGTCAGAGTGACGCGGCGCAACTCGACATCGCGGTCGCTGGCGACCGCCACATCGAGCGTGGTGGTCAGCGTGCTGCGGCGCTGCGTGATGCCGACGTGACCGTCGGACATCATGGCCGTATAGACGTCTGCCTCGATGCCGCAGGGCTGCAGTCCCGCCGACCAGATCTTGCCACTCTCCTCGTCGCGCAGCAGCAGATAGCTGCCCCAGCCGTCGCCGACGGGATCCTCACGCCAGCGGGTGACAGCGAGGCCGTGCCAGTTGCTGCAGCCCGAGCCGGCGGCATTCAACATCACCGTATAGCGGCCGTTGGACAGCAACTGCACCTGCGGCGAGGCGCCGGTGGGTGATGGCGGGCAAGACGGCATGAGGCTGCATGCTCCTGCGTGCGATCCGCACTGATCATCTGCGCGGTGCCGGTCCGTGAGCATACGACTGCGTCCATGGAATGTCTCTCGAACGCGATGCTCCGTTCAGGAAGCCGGAGTAGCATGAACGCAGCTGTCGATTGCTCTGCAGCTTTCTTCTCGCGTTCTTCCCGCGCCACACGCACCCATCGCGGCATCGTCGTCCGGTTTATGACCTCGGGTTCTTCTGCCTGGAGGAAGTCCATGCGATGACGCCGCTGTGCTGCGAACGATTCGATGCGCGATGACGGCTGCATCGCCCGCGTGTGTTCCGTTGCCTTGTTGCGCAAGGCGCAACACATTGCGACCGGCTTGCTGTGCATGTGAGGGGTTTATCGCCGCGTAGTGCCATACCCGGAACCCATTCGATGACGCCGATACCCCCGCTCACGGACGAGGCCCTGCTCGATCAGTTGCAGCGCGCCGCATTCGACTACTTCCTGCAGACCGTGAATGCGCGCAACGGACTGGTGGCTGACACTTCACGCGACAACTCGCCCGTCAGCATTGCGGTGGTCGGCTTTGCGCTGTCGTCGTACCCGGTGGCGGTGGAGCGTGGCTGGATGAAGCGTGCCGATGCGGTCCAACGCAGTCTCGCTGCGCTGCGTTTCTTCCGCGACAGCGATCAAAGCGGCAGCCCCGCAGCGACCGGATTCAAGGGCTTCTACTACCACTTTCTCGACATCCGCACGGGCGCGCGCGTCTGGCAATCGGAGCTGTCGATGATCGATACCGCGCTGCTGATCGCCGGCGTGCTGACCGCGAGCCTGTATTTCACGGCGGAGTCGGCCGACGAGATCGAGCTGCGTGAACTGGCCGGCTTTCTCTATCGACGCATCGATTGGCGCTGGGCACAGGATGACGGCGACACCATTCGCCAAGGCTGGAAGCCCGAATGCGGCTTTCTGCACTACGGCTGGGAAGGCTACAGCGAAGCGATCCTGCTTTACGTGCTGGCCATGGGCTCGCCCACGCACCCGATCGTGGGCGACTGCTACCAGGCATGGACCGCCACCTACCAGTGGGAAAATCTGTACGACCACGACTATCTCTATGCGGGGCCACTGTTCGTGCATCATTTCTCGCACGCGTGGATTGATTTTCGAGATATCCGCGACAGCTTCATGCGCGAGAAACGCTCGGACTATTTCGAAAACAGCCGGCGCGCGGTGCTGATCCAGCGCGAGTATGCCTGGCGCAACCCGCACGAATTCGCCGGCTACGATCAAAACGGCTGGGGTCTGTCTGCCTGCGATGGCCCCAGCGATGAACAGCCGGGCGTGTCCAGCGAAACGCGACGCCTGTTCGGTTATGCCGCCCGTGGCTTACCGTACGGGCCGGACGACGGCACCCTGTCGGCTCCGTCCGTGCTGGCGTCAGTGCCGTTCGCGCCGGAGATCGCGCTGGAGGCCGTGCGCAACATGATGGCGCGCTATCCGGAAATGCTGCGCGAAGGGCGTTTTGCGAGCGGTTTCAACCCGACGCTCACCGACGCCAACGGGTGTGCATGGGTTTCCGCGGGGCACTACGGGCTCGATCAGGGCATCGTGCTGATGATGATCGAAAACCATCGCACCCGACGGATCTGGCGGCTGATGCGCGATTGCCCCTACATCAGGAACGGCTTGCACCGTGCCGGATTTCGCGGCGGCTGGCTTCAGCAACCCTCCATCCATGGAGCATGCTGATGCCGCAGAAGAGCGACTCATCGCTCACCACACCGCAGGATGCGTATGAGCGTGAGCGCCTCGCCAATGTGCATCCTGTCGCGTGGAGCAACCCGAAGCCCGCAGACTGCTATCAGCTGGTGATCGTCGGCGCCGGTCCGGCGGGCCTTGCCGCTGCGGAAACGGCCGCCGCGCTCGGCGCCAAAGTGGCACTGATCGAACGTCGGTTGATCGGTGGTGCTTGCCTGAATACCGGCTGCGTACCGTCGAAAGCGATCATCCGCACATCGCGGCTGTATGCCGAAATGCGCGACGCCCAGCGCTATGGCGCACAGATACCTGACGCGATCCGTGTCGACTTTGCTGCCGTGATGGGGCGCGTGCGGCGTATCCGTACCCACCTCAGTAGCGGAGATTCGGTCCGGCGGCTGGCCGCGGCCGGTGTGGACGTGTTCTTCGGCAAGGCACGCTTCGCGGGGACCGGCGCGTTGACCGTCGATGGGGAAAAGCTGTGCTTCAAGAGGGCGCTGATTGCGGCCGGCGCGCGGCCGAAAGTCCCTTCCATCCCCGGCCTTCCGGAGGCTGGCTACCTGACCAACGAGAACGTGTTCGACCTGACCGAGTTGCCGCGCCGCCTGCTGGTGATCGGTGGCGGGCCGCTCGGCTGCGAACTGGCCCAGGCCTTCTGCCGGCTGGGTGCACAAACATCCATCGTGCAGGACATGCCCCTGTTTCTCGGCAAGGAAGAACGCGACGCTGCACAGATTCTCTCGGATGCGTTCGCGCGCGACGGCATCGAGGTACGGCTGAATACCACGGTGGTTGCCGTGCGCGTGCAAGATGGTCAGAAACTGGTTGACCTAGTCAGCGACGATTACCGCAACACGATCGCCGTTGACGCGATTCTCACCGGCATCGGCCATGCGCCGAATGTCGAGGAGTTGAACCTGGAAGCGGCCGGCATCGACTACGACACCGACAGCGGTATCCGCATCGATGACTTCCTGCGTACCAGCAATCCGCATATCTATGCCGCCGGGGACGTATGCCTGGAGCACAAATACACGCAAACCGCCGCGGCCTCGGCGCGCATCGTGGTGCAGAACGCATTGCTCGGCGGCCGCGAGCGGTGGAGCGCGCTGGTCATCCCGTGGTGCACCTTCACCGATCCGGAGATCGCCCACGTCGGCCTGTACGTGCGGGAGGCCAACCGGCAGGGCATCCCGGTGAAGACCTACACCATCCCGATGCATGAAATCGATCGTGCGGTGACCGACAGCGAAGAGGGAGGCTTCGTGAAAATCCACGTCAGAGAGCGGACCGACCGGATTCTCGGCGCCACCATCGTGGCCCGCCATGCGGGTGACATGATCAACGAGATCACCCTGGCGATGGTGGCGGGTATCGGCCTGCGCACGCTGGCCCGGGTCATCCATGCCTACCCCACGCAGGCCGAGGCGATCCGCAAGGCCGCCGATGCCTACAATCGCACGCGCCTGACGCCCCGGGTCCGATCGCGACTGCGCAACTGGCTGGCGCGATGACGGGCCGCCCTGCATGCACCCTGCCCCGTCAGGCTGACTTGCCGCTGGCGTCCATACGATCACCCTTTGCAGATCAGCAGCACCTCGTCACTTCACTCAAGGACATTCCATGAAACTCGGCATGATCGGACTCGGCAAGATGGGCGCCGGCATGGCGCAACGGCTGCAGCAAGGCGGCCATCAGGTGACAGGTTTTGACCCGGAGGCAGATGCACGCAAGGCGCTGGAGACCAAGGGCATTTCCTCCGCCGATTCGCTGCAGGCACTGGTCAAGGCGCTGCCCGCGCCACGCGTGCTGTGGATGATGGTGCCCTCGGGCAAGGTCACCGACGACACCGTCAACGCGCTGCTGCCGCTGCTCGGCGCCGGCGACACGGTGATCGACGGCGGCAACTCGAACTACAAGGACAGCCTGCGTCGCGCCAAGCTGTATGCCGGCAAGGGTCTGGGCTACGTCGACTGCGGGACCAGCGGCGGCGTGTGGGGCCTGAAAGAGGGCTACAGCATGATGATCGGCGGCGACGAAGCGGCCGTCGAACGGCTGCGACCGATCTTCGAAACCCTGGCGCCCGCCAAGAATCAAGGCTGGGGTCGCGTCGGCCCGGTCGGCTCTGGCCACTTCACCAAGATGGTCCACAACGGCATCGAATACGGCCTGATGCAGGCCTACGCCGAAGGCTTCTCGATCCTGCAGCACAAGAGCGAATTCGGCCTCGATCTGCATCAGGTCGCCGATATCTGGCGTTACGGCAGCGTGGTGCGCTCGTGGCTGCTGGATCTGACCGCGGATGCCCTGGGCAAGAATCCGAGCCTGGCCGGCATCGCCCCCTACGTTCCCGATTCCGGCGAGGGTCGCTGGACGGTGGACGAGGCGATCGATCTCAACGTACCGGCACCGGTGATCACCCAGTCGCTGATCGAGCGGCTGCGCTCGCGCGATACCGAGTCGTTCGCCGACAAGCTGTTGTCGGCGATGCGCAACGAGTTCGGCGGCCACGCCATCAAGAAGGAATGATCCCTCCGGCACATCAGTGCAACGGCACGTCGTTTTCCGCCGCCACGCAAGTCAACCGGCCCTCCACGATGCGGGCAGGTGCAGTCGGCGTAATGCGAAAACCGACATGGCGCCAGGCGATATGGGGCAAATCCGGAACCGGCCGACGGCGGCCACCCAGCGCGGGCAGCCAGTGATATTCAAGCTGGCGTTGCGCGAGACTGGCCTGCAACGCGAGCCGTCCATACTGCGGACAGCGTCGCGACCCCGGGAAACTGCGCACGTCCGCCACCGCCTCGATCCGGTGCTGCGCAAGCAGCGCAATATTCCAGTCGACGCGGTCGCCGACCTTGAATATCGTGGCCATGGTTCGACTCCTCGTTGAGGCCTCGGGCTCGTCATCCCGGTTCTTGCCGGAATGACGGCGCGGAGAGCGCTAGTCCAGCAGCGCCCTGGCACGCGCGCAGACGTTGTCGACGGTGAAGCCGTATTCGCGCAGCAGAATTTCGGCCGGCGCGGAAGCGCCGAAGCGTTCCACGCCGAGCATGTCGCCACGCGCGCCGGTGTAGCGATCCCAGCCTTGCGGGACGCCCAGCTCGACCGCAAGCCGAGCGCTGACGTCCGCAGGCAGCACGCTGTCGCGGTAGCCTTGCGGCTGGTTCTCGAACAACTCCCAGCTGGGCATCGACACGCAGCGTACGGGAATGCCCTCGCCCTGCAGCCGGTCGGCGG
>JAJYTG010000063.1 GCA_021793195.1 Pseudomonadota bacterium | reverse complement strand
GCAGGTCGCGTTCGGTCCAGGTCCCGGGCTCGGTGAAGTAGCCCGGCACGGTGCCGTCTTCGCTGGACTGGTGGTGCTCGAGGCCCTGGCCGCCGATCTGATCGGACAGCCACAGCAGGAAGTCGTAATGCCGGTAGTGCTGCGCGCCGAACAGGCGCACGGCCTGGGTCACCAGCGCGCGGTGCGCGACCAGCAGTGCCGGCGGGATCTTGAGGTCGGCGGCGCGATCGGCGACCACGTCGAGGTGCACCGGCACCCTGGCGCCGGGGGCGAGATCGATGCGCTCGAAGTGCCGGCCGGCGATCAGCGGCGAATCGACCAGGGTGTTGAGCGGCGTCGGCCGGAAATGCACCACGTCGCCGTCGCGCGCGGCCACCTCCAGCGCGCTGGCGAAGCGCCAGCCCGGCGGCAGCGTCAGCGTCGGCGCGAAGGTGATGTCGCGCGAGAAATGGCCGGCCGGATACAGCAGCACGTTGTTCCATGGCAGATCCAGCATCTGCGGCGACATCAGCACGCGCCCGCTCTTCGGGCTGACCGCGCTCATGAAGTCGAAATGCACCTCGAGGCTGGACACGCCGGCCGGCACCTCGACGTGGAAGGCGAACACGTCGACCGGATCGCGCACCCACGCCAGCGTCCGCCCGTGGGCCTCGATCTTCAGTCCGGCGACGCTGATGATCGGGCCGGAGGGGCCGTGGTTGCCGGGAATCCAGCGCGGATAAAGCAGAGTCAGCGGTCCCGGGCCGGCGACCGGAATCGTCTCGCGCACGCGATAGACCTTCTGCACGACGTCGCGCGCATCGACGCGCAGGGCGATGGTGCCGGGATAGGCCTGATCGACCGGCGCGGGCACCGCGGCGGTCGGCACCACATAGGGCGTCGCGGCGGGCGCGGCGGCAGGCAAGGCAAGGGCGATCGCGAGGGCGGACGCGAGCGCGGCGGGACGGGGCGTGCGGAGCATGGCGGTTCCTGTGCGGTCGGGGCGCGGCCGGCGCAGCGCGCCGACCGCCGCGGAGCAGCATTGACGCGGTTCAGCGCAGCGCACGCACGATCGCGTCAAGTCGATCGGGGGTGCCCTTGATGCGTTCGAGTACCGGGTAGCGCAGGCCCCCGTGGTAGTCGATCCGGACCGTGCTGACGTATTCGAGGTTCTTCACCAGCAGATCGATCGGCTGCTGCGAGCGGGCCGCGTCACTGACCGCGTCCCTGAGCACCTGCGCGCTGAACTGCCGGCCGTCGACGGCCAGGATCTGCATGCCCGGCGCCAGCCCGGCCTTGAACGCCGGGCCGTCCCAGAGCACGTCGTCGAGCTTGCCGGTCTTGGCCGAGACCGCCATGCCGGCGCCGTACATCAGGTTGATCACGTGGCGCTGCGCCTCGATCGCCTTCTGGTAGCTGTCGGGCGTGTCGCTGTAGGCCAGCTTCCAGCCGCTGCGGGTGACGCCGTCCATCTCCGGCAGTTGATCGCCGACGTAGTCGAGGCGCTGGCGCAGGAACGCCGCCCAGTCGTAGGGCGCGACATCGTTGAGCGCCTTGACGATGTCGTCGAAGGTGTAGGTGACGGTGACATCGCTGTCCGGATGGATGCCGAAGAACGCGCGCGCGAAGTCGTCCAGCGATTTGCGGCCGTGGCTCAGCTCGCGAATGCGGGTGTCGACATCCAGCCAGAGCAGCTCGCCCTCGGGATAGAAGTCAACCTGTCGCCGCCAGTTGGCCCAGCCGCCGGGCACGTAGTAGAGGATCGAGGCCTCGTCGGCGGTGTCCTGCAACGGACGCCACTGCCGGCCCGGGCGCGCGACCATGTTGGCGAGAGTGCCGGCCAGCATTTCGCGATACTGCTTCGGGTTCCACAGACCCGAGCGCGCGGCGAGCACATCGCCGTAGTACTGGGTCAGACCCTCGTACACCCACAGCAGGTCGTCCTGTTCGGGCACGGTGTTGAAGTCCGGCGTCCACAAGTCCCGGGGCCGGCGGAACTTGCCGTTCCACGAGTGGGTGTACTCGTGCGGCAGCAGGTCGGCGCCGAGCAGGCGGCTCTGGGCATCGGTGAGATAGTCGGCGCCGAGGCGGTCGTCGCTGGACTGGTGGTGTTCGAGGCCGAAGTGGCCGGTGTTGTCCGACAGCGTCAGCAGGAAGGTGTAGTGGTTGTAGTGATGCGTGCCGAAGGTCTTGTAGGCCTGCTGCACGAGGGCGCGGAAGTTGCCGAGCTGCTGGTCGCCGAGCGCGAGGTTCTTCGCGCCGTCGGCGACGATGTCCAGATGCACCGGTACCCGGGCGCCGGGGTCGAGATCGACGCTCTTGAAGTATTCGCCCGCGATCAGCGGCGAGTCGACCAGCTGGTTGAGCGGCACCGGCTTGAAGGCGATCGTGCCGCCGGAGGCGCTGGCCGTGTCGAGCGCGGTGCCGTACTTCCAACCTGCCGGCAGGGTCACGCCGGGCGCGACGGTGTAGCTGCGCGCGTAGTGGCCGGCCGGATACACCAGCACCTGGTTCCACTCCAGGTCGACCAGCCTGGGCGTGGCCGAGACGCTTTGTCCGAACTCGCCGCCGCCGGTGGGCGAGAGGAACTGGAAGCGGACATCCAGCGTCGATACCCCGGCCGGCACCTCGAGGTGCACGGCGTACATGTCCCTGAGATCGCGGCGCCAGGCGATGCGCTGGCCGTTGCCGCGGATCATCAGGCCGACCATGTTCCCCAGCGGACCGCTGGGCGAGTGCTCGCCGGGGATCCACTTCGGGTAGTACAGGGTCATCGGCCCCGGCTGCGCCACCGGGATCGTCTCCTGTACGCGAAAGATCTTGCGCGGCGCGTCGGTCAGATCGACCGCCAGCGTCAGCGTGCCCGGATAGGGCGCCGCCGAAAGTCCCGGAAAGTTGCCGCTGGGGCCGGCATCGGATTGGGCCAGGGCGGGCCCGGCGATGGCCAGCAGGACGGCGGCCAGACCAAGGGCAAGTGGATGAACGTTCACGGCAATCTCCTGGGATGAGAACGGCAGCGCAAATCGGAACCCCGACAACAGCCGCCTGCCGCGAATCGTGCTGCGGCGCCCGGACGCTGCGTGTGGACCTGGTGATGCTGACGGGCCCGCACGCACGGGACACTGCCAAAAGTCATGGGTCGGAGCGAACGTGAGCGCAACGTAAGCGAATCCGGCGTACCGCCGGCCGCGCGCGCGGCGTGCGGCGCGGGAGCGTCAAGGACGCGTGAGCGAATCTCAAACGATTGCAACAATCCAGACCCCTGGCGCGACCCTTGCTGGGCTTGTGCCGGGAGCCCGCGCAACGGTGCGGCAGCGGACCTTGCAACATGCACAACGGCAAAACAGCCCGCGAACGGATCGGCAACAGCGGCAACGGCGCGTTCGACGCCTATCTGGCGCAGCGCGTCGGACCGGTGGTGCGCGCGCTGCTGCTGACCGGGACGGTCGGCTATGCCCTGTTCGCCGCGGTCGGCGCGCTGACCGGCGCCTCGCAGGTGCCGGAATGGCTGCGCTTCGGCATGATCCTGCCGCTGCTCGCGGTCGCGCTGGCGACGCTGCGCGCCCGCAGTGCGCAGGCTCTGGGTCTGCTGGGGCTGGCCGTGGTGGTCCTGCTCGAGGTCGGCATTTTCGTCAACGGCTACACGCGGCCCCAGGGCGCGGCGTGGATCCTGCCGGCTTACATCATCGTGCCGATCGCCTCCAGTCCGATCTGGCTGAACCGCCGCGATTTCATCCTCGCGATGCTGGTGTGCTGCCTGTTCGGGCCGCTGCCGGTCCTGTGGCTGATGCACGTCGACAGCTGGGAGCTCCTCCAGTACACCACCTACATGGTGGTGGCCGCGGTGGTCTCGAGCGTGCTGTACGGCCATCTGGTGCAGCTGGTCTCCGATCACTATCAGCTGGAGCAGCGCCTGCGCCAGCTGGCCTTCGTCGACGGGTTGACCGGGCTGGCCAGCCGCCCGCGCTTTCTCGAACAGGCGCGCGCGCTGCTCGAGGCCAGTCGCGTCACCGGTGGCGCGCTGGCGGCGCTGTATCTCGATGCCGATCACTTCAAGCGCCTCAACGACCAGCACAGTCATGCCGCGGGCGACGTCGCGCTGGGCATCATCGGCGACACGCTGCGTCAGCACCTGCGTCCCGGCGACGTGGTCGGCCGCATCGGCGGCGAGGAATTCGCGATCCTGCTGCCCGGCGCCGACGAGGAGAGTGCCTGCGCCACCGCCGAACGCCTGCGCGCCGCGGTGGCCGCCAGTCGCGGCGCGGCGATGGCGCTGAGCATCAGCGTCGGTGTGGCGGTGCGCCGTGACGACGCCACGCTGGAAGCCCTGCTGGCGCGCGCCGATGCCGCGCTGACCGCCGCCAAGCGCAACGGTCGCAACCGCGTCGAACGGGCGCCCTGAGACGCCGTCGCGTCTGGCTAAAGCCCCGCGGCGGCCTGCGCCACGGCGCGGAACAGCGCGCGGCCCTTGCTCATCGTTTCTTCCCACTCGGCGGCGGGGTCGGAATCGTGGACGATGCCGGCGCCGGCCTGCACGTGCAGACGTCCGTTCTGGATCACCGCGGTGCGGATCGCGATCGCGGTGTCGGCATCGCCCCACCAGCCGATCCAGCCGATGGCGCCGGCATAGATGTTGCGCTTGACCGGCTCCAGTTCCTGGATGATCTCGATGGCGCGGATCTTGGGCGCACCGCTCAGCGTGCCGGCCGGGAAGGTGGCGCGCAGGACATCCATGTAGCCGAGGCCCGGCCGTGCCGTGCCCTGCACCTGCGAGACGATGTGCATCACGTGCGAGTAGCGCTCGATCGCGAACGACTCGCTCACTTCCACGCTGCCGGTGACACTGATGCGGCCGATGTCGTTGCGACCGAGATCGATCAGCATCACGTGCTCGGCGCGCTCCTTGGGGTCGGCCAGCAGCTCCGCTTCCAGCGCCTGATCCTCGGCGGCAGTGGCGCCGCGCCGGCGCGTGCCGGCGAGCGGGCGCACCACCACCTTGCCGTCCTTCAGCCGCGCCAGGATCTCCGGCGAGGAACCGACGATCTGGGTCTCGCCGAGATCGACGAAGTACATGTACGGCGACGGGTTCAAGGCGCGCAGCGCGCGGTACACGTCCACCGGGCGCGCGCTGAAGCCGACGCTGAGCCGCTGCGAGGGCACCACCTGGAAGATGTCGCCGGCGCGGATGTATTCCTTCGCCTTCTCCACCATCGCCTCGAACCCGGCCCTGGTGAAGGACGACTTGAAGTCGTCCTCGTCCAGTGTCGTGGGTGGCGTGCGCGGAGGGTACGCCGCGCCGCCCTGGCGCAGCCGATGGACCAGGGCGTCGAGCCGCCGCTGCGCCGCGGCGTAGGCCTGCGGTTGTGACGGGTCGGCGTGCACGATCAGGTACAGGCGGCCCTTGAGGTTGTCGAAGACCGCGATCTCTTCGGCCAGCATCAGCAGCACGTCGGGCGTGCCCAGCTCGTCGGGGCGATCCCATTGCGCCAGCCGCGGCTCGATGTAACCGACGGTCTCGAAGCCGAAGTAGCCGACCAGGCCGCCGCTGAAGGCCGGCAATCCCGGCAGGCGCGGCACGTCGTACTGCCGGCGGAGTTTCTCGATCTCCGCGAGCGGATCGTCCAGATGACGGCGCTCGGTGACCTCGCCGGCGTCCTCCACTTCGAGCTCATGTCCGCGCAGCCGGTACACGCGCTTGGCCGGCAGGCCGATGATCGAATGGCGGCCCCAGGTGGCGCCGCCCGCGACCGATTCAAACAGGAAAGTGTAGGGGCCGTCGGCCAGCTTGAGGTACACCGACAGCGGCGTGTCGAGATCGGAGAACACCTCGCGTGCCAGCGGAATGCGCGTGTGGCCGGCGCGGGCCAGGGCGTCGAATTCGTCCTTGCTGATCACGATGCGGTTCGCCGGCGTAGAGGCCGGAGACGATAGCAGGGCAGGCCAGTGATCGCGATCAATCCGCGGCGCCGGCGCCCAGCGCGCGTCGCGGCATGCCGCGCAGGGTCAGACGAAAGACGACGCCGTTGCCACTGTCGAGGTTGTGCGCCGCGGCTTCGCCGCCGTGCAGCGCCGCGACCAGGCGCACGATCGTCAGGCCGAGGCCGAGATGCGGCGCCTCGTCCGGCCGTGCGCCGGCGCGCACGCTGACCAGCGCCTCGAACAGCCGGCCCTGCATCGCCTGCGGCAGCGGCGGGCCGGCATTGGCCACCTCGATCGCGGCGCCGTTGGGCAGTGCGCGCAGGCTGACGCGAATCCAGCCGGCGGCCGGCGTGAACGAGCGCGCGTTGTCGAGCAGCTTGTCCAGCGCCTGCGCGATCAGTTCCGGCGCGCCGTGCAGCGGCAAGGGCTCCGCCGGCAGGTCGAGATCCACGCGCCGCGGCGCGGCCAGCTCGGCGTGTGCCTCGGCGCAGCCGCGCACCACCTGCACCAGATCGAAGTCCTCGGGTTCGGCGGCGGCCACCGCGCGCTCGATGCGGCTGGCCTCGCTCATCGCGCGCACGATCGCGCCCAGCCGCGCGGCGCCGTCGCGCGCGCGCGCCAGATACGGTTGCGCGGCCGCCGGCAACTGTGCGTGCTCGAGGTTGTCCAGCGACGAGCGCACGATCGCCAGCGGCGTGTGCAGCTCGTGCGACAGCCGCGATGGCAGGGTGCGCAGGTAGTCGGCGTAGCCGCCGACCGCACCCAGCAGGCGCTCGAAGCTGCGCGCCAGATCGCCGAGCTCGTCGTCGGCGTCGCTCAGCGGAAAGCCGCCGGCGAGATCCAGCCCGCCGGGTCGCAGCGCGCCCTCGGCGGCGTCACGCAGCCGGCCCAGTCGCCAGGACAGGCGCGCGGCGAAGGCGAACAGCGCGCCGGCGGCGATCAGCAGCGCGGCGAAGCTGGCCAGCAGCAGGGTCAGCAGCGCGCGGTCGGTGCGCGGCGGCAGCAGCGGATAGGTCTGTTCCAGCAGCAGCGCGCCGCGCGTCTCGCCGCGCCGCGTCAGCGGTACCGCCGCGCGCAGCTCGATGGTGCCGGGGGTGGCGCCGGCGCGCCAGGCGCTGGCCGCGACGCCGGACAGCGCCTGCCAGACATCGGCGGCATGCAGCCGTGGCGCACCGGTGTCGCCTGCGGCCGGCTCCAGCGGCGGCGCGATCCAGGCCCGGTCCAGCGCCGCCAGCAGAGTCGCCGCCAGCCCGCCCTCGACGCTTGGCGCCGGCGTTCCCGCGCGCGCCACGCGCCAGCCGCGCGCACTGATCACGCTGGCGCGCACGTCGCGCGGAATCAGCGCCGCCAGTGCCTGCGTCAGCGCCGGTTCGCTGCCGATCAGCGGGCGTGCCTCCGGGGCCGGCGGAAACCGCTGCGGCGCGCCGGCGTCGTAGGCGCCGATCGCCAGCGCCTGCGGCGCCTCGCTGCGCGGCAGCGTCAGCTCGACGCTGTAGCCGCTGCCGTCATCCTGCCAGGCACCGCGCAGCTGGTCGGGCAGACCCGCAACCGGCGGATCGAGCGCCAGTCCGCTGATGCGCCCGGGTGCCGCGCTGGCGACCAGGAAACGCCGCTGTGCCGCGCCGCGCACGAAGGTCAGCAGCAGGTGGTCGGCGTGCAGCGCATCGGCGTCGCCGGCGTCGGCACGCGTGCGCGTGCCCTCGCGCACGGCGATCGCGATGTCGAGCGCGGTGCCGTCGCTGGCCAGCTGCACGCGCAACCCGGGCGCGGGCTTCTGCACCCACGGCGCCAGTGGCGCCCAGTCGTCGAGGTAGCCGTCGATCGCGATCGGCGTGGTCGCGGTTTCGACATACCAGGCCGGGCCGGCCGGCGGCAGCGGCACGCCTTCGGCTTCCAGCGCACGCGCGACCGCGCGTGCGGTCGCGCGCAGGGCGTCGGCCTGGCCGGCGCGCAGCACGTGCTCCATCTGCCGCAGATACAGCCAGCCCGCCACCGGCAGCACCAGCGTGGACAGCGCGACCAGCAGCAGTTTGCGACGCAGGGTCATCGATGCGGTCAGCCGGCTCGGTCAGGTCGCGTGGCGCGACCTTGCGCATCCTACGTCGTGACCGGCCGCGCGGTGGCTGGGCGCGTGTGCTCATACTCCGTTGCGTTCAATCGATACGCTGGGTAGACCCGGATGGAGGCCCATGGGGGCGCAATCCGAGGCTCGATCCTCGAAATGGAACCAATCATTTGCGCCCTTCGCGCCCTTCGCGGACAAAAAATCTTTCTCAATGCGCCCTTTCCTGCAGCCGGGCTACGCGGTTTTCGTGTCTTGACCGCGAACGTGGATCAGACGCGCCAGCGATAGCCGACCCCGTGCACGCTTTCGATGGCGTCGAAGTCCGCGGCGACCGCGACGAACTTCTTGCGGATGCGCTTGACGTGCGAGGTGATGGTGGCGTCGTCGACCACCAGCTCGGCCTCGCGCATCAGCTGGTCGCGGCTCTTCACGTGGCCGGGAAAGCGCACCAGGGTGTGCACCATCCAGAACTCGGTCACCGTCAGCGCGACCTCGGCGCCGCTCCAGGTGACGCGCATGCGCTCGGTCTCCAGCTTGAGCGCGCCGTGCTCGATCACCGTCTCGCCGGCGTCCGGCGCGTGCTGCGCCTCGACGCGGCGGAACAGCGCGCCGACGCGCGCGGCCAGATGATGCAGGCTGACGTCCTTGCTGAGGTAGTCGTCGGCGCCCAGGCGCAGGCCGGAGATCACGTCGAAATCGGAGTCGCGCGCGGTCAGGAACAGGATCGGCAAGGTCGCCGAGCGCGCGCGCAACGCGCGGCACAGCTCGAAGCCGCCCTCGGGCTCGTCGCCGAGGCCGATGTCGATGATCACCAGCTCCGGCAGGCGCGTGGCGAAGGCGTCGGCGGCCTCGCGGCGGCCGGCGTAGCCGCGCACGTCGTAGCCGATGCGCGTCAGCGCCTCGACGTAGTTGGCGCGGATCAGCGGCTGGTCTTCGACGATGGCGATGTTGCGGCGCATGGCGGTTCTCCGGATGCCGTCAGCGTGCGTCCGGCCTGCGTCCGGCGCAAGCGCCCGGCGCGCACTGCCCGCGATTCGCCCGCAATCGTCCGCGTTCGCGCCCGCGGGCCGCCGCGTGCGGGCGTCGCCGCGGCGCGCAATGGCAGCGTCGCCACGGAGATTCCCGATGAACGAGCTGCCCGTTTCCCGCAATCCCGATCTCGCGCCCGGCTTCGAGCCGCTGCGTGTGCTGTTCGCCGTCAGCGCCCTGCTGATCGGCCTGCTGGTGATGTGGAGGTGAGCGATGGAAGCCACCACGCGACTGGACGGCGAGCGCGAAACCTGGCGTGAACCCGGCGAGGCGCCGGCATCCGCGGGCCCCGCGCCGGTTCTCGAACCGGATCCCGAATGGAACGTGTTTTAGCGGTGGGCGTGACCGGTGCGTTCGGCCGGCGTCGTTGCGAACGCGACGCCGGCCGCTTTTTCAGCCCGCCGCGGCGCGCAGCGCGGCGATCACCGCACGGTAGTCCGGCTGGCCGAACACCGCGGAACCGGCGACGAAGGTGTCGGCGCCCGCCGCGGCGATCGCGGCGATGTTGTCCGGCTTGACGCCGCCGTCCACCTCGAGCCGGATCGCGCGCCCGCTGCGGTCGATGCGCTCACGCGCTGCACGCAGCTTGTCCAGCGCAAGCGGCAGGAAGCTCTGTCCGCCGAAGCCCGGGTTGACCGACATGATCAGCACCAGATCGAGCTGCTCGAGGGTGTAGTCGAGGTAGTCGAGCGGCGTGGCGGGATTGAACACCAGCCCGGCCTGGCAGCCGAGGCCGCGGATCAGCTGCAGGGTGCGGTCGACGTGCTCGCTGGCCTCGGGATGAAAGCTGATCAGTGTGGCACCCGCCTGGGCGAAATCCGGGACGATGCGGTCCACCGGCTTGACCATCAGATGCACGTCGATCGGCGCCTGGATGCCGAAGTCGCGCAGCGCCTTGCACACCAGCGGGCCGATGGTGAGATTGGGGACGTAGTGGTTGTCCATCACGTCGAAATGCAGCCAGTCGGCGCCGGCGTCGAGCACGGTGCGAACGTCGTCGCCGAGGCGCGCGAAATCGGCGGACAGGATCGACGGGGCAATGACGGCGGGCTGTTTCATCGCGAGGCT